>DATLWF010000401.1:0-5370 GCA_035576605.1 Blastocatellia bacterium
GAACTATCTTCTCGTCAACCTCCGAAGAAGCGAAGATCACCTACATGCCTCCTGAAGGCAGCCTCATAAGGGCCGGGGAACGGGTCGTAGAGCTGGACAACTCCTCGATTCTTAGCAAGATCACTGACATCGACGAGAAGATCATCGCCGCAGAAAACGACATCGATAAGACCCGGTCCCAACACGAAAGCGCACTTCGGGATATGGAGGTGGTGCTCAGCAATCTGTGGCTGGCTTACGAACAATCAAAGCTCGACATAAACGTGCCCGCGACCGTTATCCCGCGGCGGAAGTTCCAGGAGAATCAACTAGCCTTTGACAAAGGTAAGACTGAATATGAGAACCAGCTCTCAAAAATGGAACAGAAGAAAAAGGAGCAAGCTGCCGAGCTTCAGGTAAAAGTCATCGAGAAAGACAAGCTGGGCGTCAGGCTCAACCAGATCAAAGCCAACCTTGCGAGCATGACCTTGACCGCACCCGCCGACGGAATGGCGATCTACGGCGACCATTGGATGGAGCGTCGCAAGATCCAGGTTGGGGACATGGTGTGGGGAGGGTTTCCGCTGGTCAGGCTGCCGGATTTGAAACAGATGGAAGTGCTGGCCCAGGTGAACGAAGTTGACGGGCCTCGCCTTTCAATCGGCCAAAAGGCGCAAGTCAGGCTCGACAGCTACCCCGACATCGAGATCACCGGATCGGTCAAGAACATTGCGCAGACTGCCATAAAGGCCAGTTGGATGGCCAAGGCCAAGGTCTTTCTTGTGGTCATCGGTCTCGACAAAACCGTGACCGAAATCATGAAACCCGGGATGTCAGCCCAGGTCACCTTGGCGATAACCGAACAACCCGCGCTGCTTCTCGTTCCGAGATCCGCGGTTCAGTTTGAAGGCGGCTCGGCCCAGGTGATGAGGCTTGAGGCAGAAAAAGCGAGACGAGCCATCGCAGTGACGGTGCTCTCCGCGGATCCCTTTTACTATGCCGTCGCGGACGATGGGGCACTCAAAGAAGGCGATCGGATCTTGAGCAGGTGGAATCGGGAGGAATAGATGTTTGTAGTTCGGCCTTCAGGCGGAAGTTCGTAACGGTTTTTTGACGGATTCTATCTTACAAGCTTCCGCCTTAAGGCCGAACTACGAATGTCATTGGGAGTACGCTATGAGTGAGACCACCCCACAGACGAGGGAACGTGGAAGACTCCGGTCCAGGCTTACAACAAGAGCGGCGAAGCGGACTGCTATTGCTCTGATCGTTCTCGCGGCTCTGATAACTGGATTCTCCTTCTTGAGGTCAGGCGCTTTCTCGGCTGTGCTTCCGAAGAGTGGCGCAGCGGCGGATGAGATCGTCATCGCGCCACGCTCGATGAGCTTCTGGGTCGATGCAACGGGCACCCTGCGAGCGTCGTCCGTGCGCAACTTCAGTGCTCCTCCACCGTTTGGCGAATACTGGCAGTTTCAGATTGTGAGCCTGGCTCCTGAGGGCGGCAACGTGAAGACCGGTGACGCGCTGATCAACTTCGATGCCCAGAAGGTACGCGAAGACCTTCAGCGCTACCAGAGCGAACTCGATCAGGCCAACAAGGAACTGGAGAAGACGAGGGTTTCGATCGACCTTGAGCGACAGGAGCTTTCGTCGAGGCTTGCTGCTGCCGAAAACAAGTTCGAGAAGCTGAAGTTGAAGCAGGGTGTAGGCTCGGACATCGAAGCGTCGAACGTAATCGAAAAGGACAACCTGGCCGTCGAGCAAGCAAGGCGAGAGGTCGAGGCCCTGAAGGAGCGCATGGAATGGCACAAGAAAGCGAGCGAGGCATCTTATAACATCATACTCAGCCGAAAGGCGCGGGCCGAAATCCGCGTGAGTTCGATCCAGAAGGGAATGGAGAGTTTTCAGGCCAAGGCCGACCGCGACGGCGTGGTTGTTTATAAGGTCAAATGGAACGGCGAGCGCTTCCGCGTCGGCGAAACCGTCTGGTCGGGGATGCCGGTACTCGAGATCCCAGAGCTGAACACAATCCTCGCTGAAGCCCTTGTGCCCGAGGTCGACATAGGCAAGATCAAGATCGGTCAGCACGCAGAGGTGTCTATCGATGCGTTCCCGGGCAGGTCCTTCTCGGGCACGGTTAAGAGCATCGGTACGCTTGTGCGGCCAAAAGCATGGGACATCCCGAATAAGGTGCTCGACGTTCAGATAGCGCTTGACCAACTCGACATCTCGGTAATGCGCCCGGCGATGAGCATCAGGTTGAAGATAGAAACCAACTCGGTCGCCGACTGCATGGCCGTTCCGCTCAAAGCGGTGCTCACAACCGCGGAGGGGGCCGTGGTCAAAGTAAGATCGGATACCGGCTGGCGCTCGCAGAAGGTCAAGCTGGGGGACTCGAATGGCAGCGACATCGTCGTGTCCGAGGGGCTCAACAAAGGGGACCGCGTGGCCGTCGACTACTTGAAGGCCCGGTGAGACGGAGCGATGAAGAGCTCGTAGTTCGGCCTTTAGGCGTTCAGAGTACCGGCTTTAGTCGGCTCGTTGAAATTGGACATCAAAACAACCGCCGACTGAAGTCGGTACTCTGAACGACGAACTTCCGCCTAAAGGCCGAACAACGAACTTCTCTTGCGAGACATTCATGAAGCGTACGCACAGACTCATCCGCCGAATCGTCCTTGCCGCCATCGTGGTGCTTCTTACTTGCGGCGCGCTGTTCGGAGGGTACCGCGCTCTGACCCGTACGGCTCCAGATCTGAGACCCCTCAGTGTTGTCCTTCGTCCCGAGGACTTCACGCTGAGGATATCAGCCTACGGGGAACTGCAGTCCGCCGAGTCGATTGCGATTGCGGTACCGCCCGTGCCGGTGCAACGTCTGCGGATCGCATGGGCGGTACCTGACGGCACCCACGTGAAGAAGGGTGACGTGCTGATTGAATTCGATCCTGACGAGTTGAACCTCGAAATGATGGCTCATCGCTCCGACCTGCAGATGGCGCTCGAAAAGATAACGAGGGGCGGCCTGGCCAATGCAGGCGAAAAGACCGACATCGTCAAAGACAAGAGGATCGCCGAACTCGAGCTCGAGAAAATCATCGAGTTCCTTCCACAGGACGAGCAGATCTACAAGCGGCGCGAGATCATCGAGGGTCAGCTGGATAAGGACTACACCGAGAAGAAGATCGTGTTTGCGGATGCGCGACTCGGGCTCAAAGGCAAAGTCTACTCGCTCGACGAAGCAATTCTCATGCTCGAACGCGGGCGGGTCAACGCCAACATAGACCGATACGAGAAGGCGCTGGCTTCGCTTAAGCTGGTCTCGCCCGCAACCGGCATCGTGGTCTACAACGACCCCGGGTACTTCTTCGGCGGGTACTCGCTGATGCCGGGCAGAGTGGTGTACGGCGGGATGACGCTTTTCAACCTGGTCAACCCCGATAAAATGGAAGTCAAATGCTTCGTGCTTGAAAAGGATGCCGGCGAGCTGAAGGCCGATCAGAAAGTTACCATCACGCTCGATCCGTATCCCGATGTAGAATTCTCCGGCAAGGTTAAGAGCATCGACAAACTCGCGCGGCCCATCGACCGCGAATCGCCCGTGAAGTATTTCCAAACCATTATTGGGCTCGACAAGACCGACGCCGGGCTTATGAAACCAGGAGTCAAGATGAAGGCGCAAATCCTCGCGGGTGAGTTGAAGTCGGTGATCGTCATTCCACGCAGCGCAGCGGTCAGGAAAGATTCGGGATTTGTTGCTTTTGTTCAGAAGGGATTAAACCAGTTCGAGGCTGCGCCGGTGACTCTGGGTCAGGGCGATGCGGCTCAAGTGGTAGTTACTGACGGGCTTGAAGCAGGGCAGGTGCTGGCGCTCAATCCGCCCGATCTGAAACAGGACTTTTCTCACAAGGCAAAAAAAGCTGACGGCGAGAAATCGAAGTAGCATCGAGTTTGTAGTTCGGCCTTCACGCGGAAGTTCGTAGGCGCTTGGTGAAGACCTTTGGAATACGAACTTCCGCCCTGAAGGCCGAACTACAAACTCTATGCTACTTCGGAGAGGGCCATGAATTACGCAACCGAACTCCAACTCGCAGTAGCGAATCTCCGCGCGCACAAGCTCCGCTCGTTCTTGACGATGCTCGGGATGATATTCGGAGTCGGCGCGGTAATAGCGATGCTCTCGATTGGGGCCGGAGCCGAACGGGAGAGCTTGCGTCTTATCGACACGATGGGGCTGCGCAATATTATCGCCAAGGACCGCGAGTTCAAGGACGAAGATCTGAAAAAGGTCCGGGAGAGCTCGTTGGGCTTGTCGACTCGTGACATCCAGGCTATTTCAGCAGTCACGCCCGACATCGAAAGCTATGCCGCAAAAAAGCGTGTGAAGACGTTTCAGATCTTCTCCTTCAAAGGCAAGAGCGATGATTCGTTCGTCATCGGAGTGACGCCCTCCTACTTCCGGCTCGCAAAGCACAAGCTGGCAGAGGGAAGCTTCTTCGCTGAACCTGATGAGCGGGACTTCGAGCAGTTCTGCGTCATAGGTTCGCGGGTCAAGCAAAAGCTCTTCGGCTATCTCTCTCCGATCGGCGAGCCCATCAAGATCGATAAGATGTGGTTCACAGTGATCGGAGTGTTCGAGGATAGCAACCTGGCGAAAGACGAGTTCGAGGGCGTCAAGATACAGGACTTCAGCAATGATATCTACATTCCGCTCGCGACTGCACTGAAAAAGTTTGAGCTCAAGCGAATGGAGTCCGAACTCGACGAGATAGTCGTCAGCATGAAAAGTCCGGAGGCATTAAAGCCTAGCGCGGTGCTGATCAATGAAGTGCTGACGAATATGCACGGCAAGGCCGAGGACTTCTCGATCATCGTGCCGCGCGAGTTGTTCGAGCAGAACCAGCAGACGCGGCGAATCTTCGACATCGTTATGAGCTGCATAGCCGGCATCTCGCTGCTGGTTGGGGGCATTGGCATAATGAACATAATGCTCGCGAGCATACTCGAGCGGACTCGCGAGATCGGGGTGAGACGCGCAGTCGGGGCACGCAGGCGCGACATCTGGAAACAGTTCCTGGTTGAAGCGCTGGCCTTGAGCTTACTTGGCGGGATCACCGGAATAGTTTTTGGCTTCGGAGTGTCGCGAATCGTCGCCCTGTACGCGGAGTGGAGCACGGTGGTGACCGGCGCGTCGATCGCGCTGTCGTTCGGCGTATCGGCGGCGGTAGGGTTAATCTTCGGTATATACCCGGCCGTGCGGGCTTCAGGCCTCGATCCGGTCGAGGCGCTGCGTTATGAATGAACCATCAAAAGTAGCCGGGAATACCACGACGGTAAGTCTCCAGAATATGGCATCAATGTGGGTTGAGTTACTCGCCTTCCGGGCAGCGTTCT
>DATLWF010000402.1:0-4093 GCA_035576605.1 Blastocatellia bacterium
TTGGTCAAGAAGGTGTGCAACGGGCTCCAACCGTCAGGGTCAGGAAACGTGATAATCACGAATCCAGGGCCGAACGGAGGAGCGTCACAGCCGTTCCTGTGCACGGAGCGATGTCCGGCGCAGTAAGGGTCGAATAACCAAGCCAGGCAGGTGAGGAGGGCGACCTGCTCACCTGCTTGCGAAGTAGCCGGAGAGGAGATGTCACGATGAGTGGCTCTCCTCTTTTTTATTTTGTGCACGCACTGTGTGACTTTGACGTGGTTAACGGCGCAACGACGCCACCAAAGTCATCGCTCGCCCAAAGGCTTAAGGCGCGAGAAGTAAGAGCTCCCTCACTGCATAATAAGTACCGTGTGGATAGTAAATATGCAATTTGCCGGAAACTTTCTATGCGGAGTTGAGACCCACCTATGTCGAGGTCTCGTCTTGTCAAAGAGTCTGTGAGGCTTATCCACAGTGTGAAATTGACATCTGAGTCCTCGGTAAGTTCGATATTGTCGTTGAGCACGGAGAATGGCACGGTGAGTGCTGCTTCTAGCAGGGCAGCGATCTGTCAGTTTAAGCCCTCGTCTTAAGGTCAATTAGGCATCGCATGGTTTTAGTTTGCAATACTCGGCTTTAACGTTGCCATTAGAGAACGGTTAGGCTTATTATGGGCCTTCTCGTTTCAGGCGTTTTGAGTAGTTTCTAAAAGCCCCGAGTACTGACATGTAGGTGAGTCAGTGCTGAAGGCACAATCACGGCGTTGGTTACACCAGTGAATCTCCCTAAAAACTTTGGAGAAGGATAAACGAATGAACATAAAGAGAGCGGTTTTCATGGCGGTTGTAGTGGTGGCGGTGGCCGCATTAGCGGTGCCGCTAGTAGGATTGCGGACGTCGGCAGCCGGCTCGGCGGCTACTTCGAAGGCGGCGGCAACGACGTCCAAAGCTGCAGTTGCAGAATCAGCGGCAAGTACGGCTCCCCAAGAGGTAGAGCATGGAGTAAGGCTGGCGAACGGCCAGGAGGCGTCCGCGGTGGCCGGAGGCGATGTGGCTCAGGGCAACATCACGCCTGAGGTCCGAAAGGCGCTCGGCCTAACCAAGACCGCCAACGCCAAGGCCGCCAGCGAGAAAATCGCCCGGCGCATCCGCTCAGGGTCTCAGTCGGGCGGTGACGTTTCTATCCAGTCCGGCGAGCCTGAGGTGCTTGCCGGAAACGCCGCCTTCTCGGCGGCCCTGCTCACGACCATCGGCGGTCGCGACAACCAGTTTTCGGAAGTCGCGCTGTTGGCCGACTGGGACGGTCGTGAAGACTGCGCTGCCGATCGCTCGAAGAAGGTCGATGATTTTTCGGGGGTCGAGCCTGAAATCGACTTTTCGTTGACGCGAACCGCCATCTCTGAACACACGATCGCCAACGGGTTTAACGAAAACGTTTTCTTTTATGGCGACACAGTGGGCAACGTGTGGGTCGGCGTCGATACGACGGGCGACGGACGTGTTGATAGTCTGTTACAGATCAACCTGCCGACCACGTTGAACGCGTTCGGAACGATCAACAGCGACGATCAGGTGACGGTGACTGGGCTCGCGGTGAATCCGGTGGCCGATCTGGGGTCATTCGGCAATGTGAACGGCTCTTACGTATCGGCATTTGGCGGCGGCGCACCAGGGACCTCAGGGGTGACGGGCGAAATTCTCTACGTGTCGTACTACGATTCGGAGGGCGGTTTGCGTCTGACGGCCAACAACACGCTGGTGCGCTCGGGCGTTTTGGCTTTCCCGATTTCCGACCTCGTGTCGCCGGCGGCGGCGCCTCCGGGCGTGATATCGGGCGCTGGCTTCCCGGTGACGGTTGGCGGCGCGTTCGGGGTGGCGTTTTCGGTGTTCGCCAACGTGGCGGGCGTGGCGGTCGACGATGACGGATCGGTCTACTTTCAAAACGTAGACCTGATTCAGTTCACGGGCGCCAACATCGTGAAGATCACCTCGCAGGACGATGTGGCGTGGCAGGATCGCAGCCTTGCAACCAACGGCTTCCCTACCATCACGACGCTGACTCCGACGAACGGCAACTATGGCACTGCGAGTGGGCCGAACGGCGGCGGCGTCAGTCAGATAAATCGGTTTACAAACTATTCGGGGACTTCGACCCTATTCGGAAACATTGTGGCGATCGCGTCGGGAGGCTGCAACGTGCTGTATGCGGCGACATCGCGATCGTTTGTTGCAGGGGATGTAAGCTTCGATCAGTTGACGGAGGGATTGTTCCCGGCGCCGGCGGCATTCGGTGCAGCGGGGACGCCGTCGATGGTGATCAGCTTCGCCGACTGCTCGGGGGCGTTTGATATCTGCTCGGGGGACGCCACAGGATCGGTGGGCGTCAACGTCGGCGGCATTATTCCGGCGGCCGATGGATTCGCGGATGTGGCGCAGTCGGGGCTGACGCTGACCCCTGGGGTCAACAACTTCCGGATCTTCGTGCAGGGAAATGGACCGAACCTTGCTCCGGCAGCGGGCGGGACCGCGATCGTGCCTGGGACGCCGACGGGTCTGCTGAAGATAGATATGCAGATCGATTACACTGTGTATTCGGGGTTGGTGGTGAACCAAGAGAATACAGTGTTTGTAGTCTCGGGCGGGACGCCGGCAGGCATCGGCAAGAACCCGAGTCCGATGCTGGGCGAGATTCTGTGCTTCGAAGACAAGTGTCCGGCGGACCGTCGGGCGGACTTTGTGGATCTTCGGGGAGATACATTACCGAACCCGCCATCGAGTGGCAGCAATGTGGGAGACGGGGACAGTGATCGGTTTGATCACATCTTCTGGCAGTCGCCATTGGATCAGTTGACTGTGACGCCGGCCGGGATAGCGGGCCTAAGCGGTGGTTTCCTGCGCTACACAAATCGGTTAGCGCCTCATGGAATAGGAATAGTAGACATACCAGCGGTCGGAGGGGTGAGCCTTGGAGCTACGGGGGGCACGCGAGTTTTGGGAGACGATACCACGACAGAGGCAGCGATCATCTTCGAGAGGCTCGACCCGAGCCATCAGGTCGCAGGTGGTGACGACCAGAACCCACCGTTCCGCGGTGACGATGACAATGGCGCGGGCAGCCCTACCGTGCCTGGACCGCTATCGGGCGGGTTTGAGTTTGTGTTTGGAGGGCCGGTGGGCACGGCCAATTGCGTGTGGAACGGGTTCTTCTGGAACTCGAACGGCAACATTACGTTTGGCGGAGGGGACACCGACAACACCGCGACTGTACCGGAGTTCAGAACGGGGAGGCCGAAGATCGCGCCGGCGTGGACGGACTTGAATCCGAATGCGCGAGCCGCGAGCCTGCGAAACTTCCCGGTAATGGCTTTGGGATTTGCGAACATCAATGCCTTCAAGGTGAGATGGATCAACGTGCCGAAGTTCGGTGATGAAGGCTGCACGGGCACGGCGAGTTCAACTCGCGCGCTGATTCAGAGCGGGGTGTCCAACACGTTCTCGGTGACGCTGTTTGACGACGGGACGGGCATTGACGAGAACGCAAATCAGCCGTTGAATCCGGCGAACCCAATCGGCAATAACGCGGTGCCGTTTGATCTGCTGGAAGGGCCGACTGACTTGCGGTTCACGCGAGAGCCGAACACGGGAGTGATCGTGGGATGTCCGCCGCGACCGGAAGGCAGCGGGATCTTCATCTTCGATTTCTGCCGGATGGACTTGCTGGGGACTTCGGATTTCCCAGTGATCACGGGCTACTCGATCGGTGGGTTGAATCCGTTGAATCCGCCCGGGTTGTGCGAAATCAATCTCTCGGAAGCAGCGAGAGCAGCAGACACGAGCGCGTTCGGGGTGATCCAGGGGACGATAGGAGCGATCAACTGCGCGTGCTGCATAGGAGAGGGAACGGAGCCGACAATCTTCGAGTTGTTCAACGAAGGGTTGACGGCAGGCACCGGTTCCGGAGGAGAAGTAACGTTTGCGCGACCGGACTTCGATCTGCGATTTGAAGGGAACGATGCGGTGCTGTGCACCAGTGCGCGGCAGCGTGATCTGAATCGCGGTCGAGTGTGCTTCTTCGGAGTAGGATGTGCGCCACCGGCGAATCCGCTATGCCA
>DATLWF010000403.1:0-3162 GCA_035576605.1 Blastocatellia bacterium
TAAGCATCATCATCCAGCGCTGTTACTGTCTAACAGTTCTCCGCTTGTCGCAAGTTCGAATCTGAGCCTCTAGAGGAGGCTGCGGAAAAAAGACGCCTCCACCAACCCTGCGTTGGTGGGGCGTCCATTGTCGGGCTACAATGGGGGGCTTGCTCAGAGCCCTCCACCGACCCCGTGTCGGTGGAGGCACGACTTCCCAACCTAAAGGGTTAAACTCCACGGCGCTTAGCTGACAGTCGCGCCTCCACCGACACGGGGTCGGTGGAGGGCCTTGAGCGAGACTAACCATAGCCCGACAATGGACGCGACACCAACACAGGGTTGGTGGAGGCATCCTTTTTCAGCAGCCTACAAGGGCTGAAGCACCTTTGCGTGAGCCCTCGTCCGTCGCAAAAAATCTGACGTGCAGCAGTGTCAGCGCGAGCCCGCTTGCCCGACTATGAACGCCGATAGTATAGTTCCGCGAAAGTTTGACCTGTCAAAGGAGATGAATCAATGCTGACAAGAAAAGCGATACCAGTAGTCGTCACGATTCTTTTGCTCTTGAGCTTCGGTCCGGCCTCGTACGCAAGGGGTTGGGTCTATCTCGGCGAGGCCCACGTCGATGGAGCGGCGGACCACGACAAAATCAAAGTCGGGAGATCGGACGGAAGGTTCCGAGCCCTTCAGATCAAGGTCGATCGCGCCGCCGTCGAGTTCAATCACGTCGTAGTGCATTACGGAAACGGCACCAGCGAAGAGATTCAGGTCCGGCAGAAGATTCGCGCGGGCGGCTCCACCCGTGACATCGACCTCAGAGGAGGAGAGCGGGTTATCGAGAGCGTCGAGTTTTGGTACGAACGCGCGAACTATGGATCGACCCGGCCGCGAGTGCGTCTGTACGGACGCTGAGCTGCGCGATTGAGCTGCTGGAGGTGTTAGATGAAGATTCCCACCGTTGCCTCGTATCGCTCGGTCCTTTCAATTGCCGTGTTCGGATTCTTGCTCTACCAGGCGTTGTTTTGGGCTGGCGACGTTTCATCGGCGAGCGTGCAGGCGGAGGGCCTGTTCACGACCGTTCAGGCGGCGAGGGGCGCCGAAGCTTACGCTAAAAACTGCGCTTCTTGTCACGGACAAAGTCTGGAAGGGACCACCTCCAAACCGCTCGCCGGCGCGCGCTTCATGCGCAAATGGGGCGACGGAGGGAATACGATTGACGATCTCTTGTTTGTAATTCGCACCCAGATGCCTTACGAGGCGGCCGGGACACTCACCAACCAGCAGTATATAGACATTCTCGCCTTCATCCTCAAAAGCAACGGCTATGGGGCGGGCAGCAAAGAACTGACAGTGGATTCAGCTTCGTTGGATAGTAAGATAGCGCCTCAAAGCGGATCGGCGAAGCCGGCCGTCGCCAGTAAGGTTGAGCTTCCCGCCCAGCCAAAAGAAACCGTCAGCCCGGCGCCTCGCACCGCCAACGGCAAACCATTGCAATCTGATTTGAACACGGCTGCGGCCAGCACGACTGATTGGCTGATGTCGAATCACGACTACGGCGGTCAGCGATTCGTCGAGCTCAAACAGATCAATCGTCAGAACGTCGCGGCGCTCAAACCGGTTGCGATGTATCAGGCCGTCGACACAAACCCCTTTCACACGAACCCGGTTGTGTCGGGCGGAGTGATGTACGTCACCGTGAACGACTCGACGATCGCGCTGGACGCTGCGACGCTGAAGGTGAAGTGGCGACACGATCGCAAGCCAAAAGGCAAAGAAGGCTGGCGGTTGAACCGCGGGGTTGCGATCAAGGACGGCCTCGTAATTCGCGGAACGCACGACGGTTACCTTGTCGCGCTCGACGCCTCAACTGGCAAGCTTGTGTGGGATCGCGCGCTCGTCGAGATGGACAAGCACGAAGGCGGATTTACGATGGCGCCGCTGATCTGGGAAGACCTCATCATCATCGGTCCAGCCGGCAGTGAGCTTGGTGTGAAGGGTTGGGTTGGCGCTTTCAAGCTCTCCGACGGCGAGCCGGTCTGGCGATTCAACACGGTGCCCGAGGACGGCGAGCCCGGCTCGGAGACCTGGGAGAAAGCGGACGCGAAACTCAAGGGCGGGGGCGCGGTTTGGGCGCCGCTGTCGCTCGATTTAGAGAAGGGAATCGTGTATGTGCCGGTCGCCAATCCCGCGCCGGACTTTTACGGGGATGCGCGCCCGGGTAAGAATCTTTACACCTGTTCGATGATCGCTCTCGATGCGCGCACTGGCAAACTGAACTGGTTCTATCAACTCGTTCCTCACGACGAGCACGATTGGGACACTACGCAGGTAAGCCCGCTCTTCTCGACGACCATAGCCGGCAAGACCCGCAAGCTGGTTGCGACAACCGGCAAGGATGGCTTGCTTCACGTGCTCGATCGCGAGACACATCAGCAGGTTTACGAAACGCCGGTGACAACTCGGTTGAACACAAACATGCCTCTGACTCGCGAAGGGCTGCGCGCATGTCCGGGCGTGCTTGGCGGCGTGCAGTGGAACGGTCCGGCGTTCAACCCGGGCACCAACATGCTTTACGTCAACGCGGTCGATTGGTGCGGCACATTCAACAAAGCGGCGGACGCCCGCTATGTGGAGGGCGCTTTCTACATGGGGGGTGGCGTGCGCGCCGATCCTCCGGACAAGTCACACGGCTGGCTGACCGCGATTGATGCTTCGACGGGCTCAGTTCGATGGAAGTATGAATCTCCGAGGCCGATGCTTGCTGCGGTTACGACTACATCCGCGAACCTGATTTTCACCGGCGAATTGCTGGGTGACCTCATGGCGCTTGATGCGAAGACCGGCGAGGTGCTTTATCGGTTCAACACCGGAGGGCGGATGAACGGCGGTGTGGTGACCTATTCGATCAACGGCAAGCAGTATGTTGCGGTGGCGTCGGGCGCAGCCAATGGGTTTTGGGCGGTGCCGCCTGGCTCGGCGACAATTATCGTGTTCGCTTTGCCGAATGATTTGACAGGGCAGTGATCTTCTGACCGTTCAAAGTCTGTTTCGCAGCCGAGATCGCAAAGACGCGCAAAGACGCTAAGAGGAAACACCTTTCCAAAGCGGGTCGCGTAGCGCCCGGCGCAACACTTTTCCGACGGCGCTCTTTGGTATCTGCTCGATGAATCGCACTGACTTGGG
>DATLWF010000404.1:0-15630 GCA_035576605.1 Blastocatellia bacterium
ATGTCGAAGCCAATGCCGTGTTCTTCAAGGTAACGCATCGCACCGGTCGCAGTATCGAGACCGAACGCACTTCCACCCGCGAGCATAATTGCGTGAACCGTCTGAACGGTGTTGATTGGATTGAGCAGATCGGTGTCGCGAGTCCCCGGCGCCGCGCCTCGAACATCGACGCCCGCGACGGCGCCTTCTTCGGTGAGGACTACCGTACATCCAGTCGGCCTTCGCGAATCGGTGAAGTGCCCGACCTTGATACCTGCGACGTCGGTGATCGTGCGCTGTTCAGCACCAGCACTCGGAGCAGCATCGCTGGCTGAAAGTTCACAAGCGATTCCCTTGCGTGACGGCGAAAGCACGCTTATACCTGCCGCGGTGATTGCGCCGCGCAACACATCACGTCGAGTTGGTCTAGACACGATCGCTCCTCCGATCTCGGGGTTGCTGAGACGGCTCGCAGCGCCGTCGATTGGTTGGGCCTCAGAACGGCGGGTCCTATGATCAGACACGAGCGTCCAGCCATCTCTTGAAAGAATTCGGGCTTTCACCGGAGCGTTTGCCGAGGAGCAGATTCTCTAGGCTGATGTCTTCATCGAGATCAGGCCAATCGATTCCTTCTCGATCGCCGATTAAGCGCCAGTTGCTTCGCTCTTCGCTTGTTCCGCGAAGCAGCCTGGGGTACCACGAGAGCGGTACCGAGATGGTTCGGCCATCCGTTAGATCGACCGACAGACAGTCGTCAGTGATTCGAATGTCCTGCGCTTTGGCCTCAGCCGTTAAAGAACTCATCCCAACTCTCCAGCAATGATCCCGATGCTCCTCGACCAGCTTCTGAATACGATTGATTTCAGTTCTACTAAAACCGCCGCTGCTTTGCAATATTACCGGATCAAGCCAGAACTTCGCGATGTCCGCGTCGCGCTGAACATGGCTGTGCGTCGGCTCATCGGCAATCGCCGGCGTAGAAGAAGCGGTACGGACCTGTTCTAAGTATGGTGGGCACAATCGGAGTTGGGGAAATCAGTCTAACCTCGGAATGCTCGGCGCCATACAATCGCACCGAGAATCAAGAACAAGCCGAAAAACCACACCGGAAAGCGAAATATGAGAAACATCGTCAATTGAAAGGACGAATCTTGCTCGTATCCCGGATCGAGGTCTGGACGAGACAGAATCGTATGAACGTAGTACCACGCATGTATGACGCAGCCGATTACCCAGACCAAGAGAATCACAATGATCGGTTTCTTACTCATAGTTTGACCCCTGGCATGGACGCTCAAGGTGCAATGCCCAATAGCCGCATCGCGCCAACCGCCATCGCCTTGCAAGCCGCCGTCAGATGCTCGATCTCGCAATATTCATCAGGCTGATGCGCGAGCTTCAATATGCCCGGCCCGTATGCGATGCACTGCTCGATGCCGGCGATACGCGCGAAGTGCTTTTGATCGTAGGTGCCCGGGCTCGCAATGAGCGGCGGCTCGCGGCCAATAGTCTCGTTTACTACGGCACGCATCGTTTTCACGAGCGGCGACTCAGGCGCGGTCATCGTCGGATGAACGATGAGCAAGTCGTTCAATTCATACTGAAGCTCGGCGTCTTCGGCGCGCAACGACTCGATCAGATCGACGAACTCTTCCCGAACATCTTCGAGCTTCTCTTCGATCAAAAAGCGCCGGTCGAACACTGCTCGACACAGATCCGCTACGCAGGGAGTCTGAGGAGAATCAGGATCCTGGCCGCCCAGGATCGAATTCACGTTTATCGTAGCGCTGCGAGCGCCCTCCGGCTCGACCGGCATTCGGGTGCGCCGCTCGGCCAGCTTAGGCTTAAGCTGACGTTCGATTCGCTCGATTAGTTTCGCCATTCGATCGATCGCGCTAACACCCAGAAACGGCATGCTCCCGTGTGCGATTCGTCCGTGCATCAGAACTTCAAACCAGTACACGCCACGATGACCAAGGCAGATCCGATCGTAATCGAGCGGCTCGGTGATGATCACGTAATCGACAAGATCCGGCCTGACGTAGCCGTGCTCGGCCAAATAAGCCACGCCCGCAAACCCACCGCTCTCTTCATCCACCGTCGCGCTCTGTTCAATTGATCCCGCGAGCTTGAATCCAGCGCGCCGAATCGCTTCGACTGCAAACAGCGACGCGGCGATCCCTGCCTTCTGGTCAGTCACGCCGCGGCCATAGATTCGTCCATCTCGGATCTCAGCCGCAAACGGATCGACCGTCCAGCCGTCGCCGGGCGGCACCACATCGATGTGGCCGTTGAAATGAAGTGTCGGATGAAAGCGCGAGCCGTTCAGATGACCGATGACGTTGACTCGCGGACGTTCAGGTGTGCACTCGGGACGGCCGGTTGCTTCGATAAAGCTCGCCTCGTAGCCAAACTCTTTCAGCTTGTCGGCGACGAAGTGCGCACAGTCTTTGTAGTTCTCGCCTGGCGGGTTGATCGTAGGAATGCGGACGAGCCCACGCAGCCACTCGACCATCTCGTCCGCGAGTTCATCGACGCGGGCCAGCACTTGATGCTCAGGTGTCGTCATGATCAAGAGTTCGTAGTTCGGCCTTCAGGCGGAAGTTCGTAGCGCTCGCCGAAGAGACTAACACACCAACTTCCGCCTGAAGGCCGAACTACGAACCCCTTCTCCGGCGAACACCGACTCACGCGGCCAGCCCTGACCGAATCGCTTTCTCGACCGCGTCGCAGAACGTGTCGATATCGGCCAGAGTCGTGTAGACGTTTGGCGTTATTCTGATCCCCTTGAATTCTTCGTGAGCAATGGGCGTGCAGATGATCCGATAACGCTCCCACAGATGAGCGCCGAGCTTGCCGTGATCGATTCCTTCGACGCTGAAGTTCGCCAGCCCACACGACTGTTGAGGATCGTAAGGAGTCAGGATTCGTACGCCCTTGCTCGCCTCGAGCCGCCGCGCCCAGCGGTCTTTCAAAAAGCGGAGCCGCGCTGCTTTGCGCTCGCTGCCGATGCCTTCGTGAAAAGTGAGCGCCTCGGAGATCGCGTTGTGATTGGCGGCGGGGTGTGTGCCGATTTCTTCGAACTTGCGGATGTCACCGTCCTGCTTCTTGTCGGCGGCCATCAACGGCCACAGCTTCGCGATCTTCGATTTTCTGACATACAAAAAGCCGGTGCCGTGCGGCGCGAGCAGCCACTTGTGCAAGCTCGTGCCGTAGTAGTCGCAATCGAGATCGGAATGCTTGAACGGGAAGTGCGCAAACGCGTGCGCGCCGTCGACGATCACTTCGATGCCGCGCTCGCGTCCCATCTGGCAGATTCGTTTGATCGGGAAAATCTGCCCTGTGAGGTTGGTGATGTGACACACCAGAATGACTTTGGTCTTAGGAGTGATTGCGCGCTCGAATCGATCGTATAGATCGTCCATCGACGGAGGCGGAACCGGGAACGAGATCGTCTTTATCTTGATGCCGTCGCGGCGCTCGCGTTGCCGCCACGAAGTGAGCATTCGCGGATAGTCCTGATTGGTTGTGAGCACTTCATCGCCGGGCTTGAGGTCCAGACCGAAGATGCAGATCTCGAGCGACTCGCTGGCGTTTCGGGTTATCGCCATTTCTTCAGAGTCGCAGCCGAACGCGGCGGCGAGCCTGCGGCGCACGCCTTCGACTTCAGGCTCGAGCACTTGCCACATTGTTATGGTCGGCGCCGAATTCGAGAACTCGAGGTAGCGGCGCATCGCGTCCTGCACAACGCGGGGCGACGGGCTCACTCCGCCGTTGTTGAGGTTGATCAACGAACGATCGACGGTGAAGGCTTGCTGGATCTCGCGCCAGAAGTCTTCGTCGGCGGCGATCTTGTCAGGAGAAGCGTCGCCTGCAGATCGGGAGGCTGCAACTATGCGCTCAATGCCGCCTTCGCGGAGTGCAGCGAGGCTGGCGATCGCCGTAGCGCTGCCGACTGATCTTAAGAATGTTCGTCGTGTAAACATTTCGAGTGACCTCCGTTCACACAGGTCAAGTTGTGGCCCGTTACATTTTGGCTGACTTGGCGATCTCACAGTACGAGCGCCCCATCTGGTGAAAAAGATCGCGGATCTGCGGCCAAGCCACGCAGAACCCACCAGCGATTGACATCGCTACGCCCAGAAGCAGCATCCACATCTGAAAGAAAACGATGAAGCCTAAAAATGACACTCCGCCGATGAAAACTAGAGTAGTCGGTACGATGCCTCTCCGCCTCATGACAAATACGATCGCCGCCAACTGGAGTCCCACACAGACTACCGCCAGGTACTTCGAGATATAGAGCCAGCGCCACAGTAATTCAGGTTTCCCCTGCAGCGTCCAGGCGGCAATCAGGTGTAACAGCCACAGAGCAACGTATGACCAGATCGCAACTCGTCGATAAACCTTTGCGCGACGAGAGATCTGAGAATTCATCCGCGAGACTCCTCGAGGCTACTTAAGAACAAACAACACAACCGAACACAAACAAGATTATTCGTCGTGGCCGCGATTCTATCACACGAATGACTTCATCGAAACAGATCAAGCTCGGGAACCCGGATCAACTGGAGACCTGACGCATCGCGCGATTCGTAGTCGAAGCCACGGACGATCGCGACGGGAATTCCGGCACTCTTCTTCATCACCAGCTCAGCCGCCGATGCAAGCTCGTCGGCGATCGCGATCACCGTAACTTTCAGAGCATTCCCGTGTGAGTCCTTCTGACCGCGATAGTCGATCAGCGGCGAGATGCCTGAAACGCCAAGCGCGACGTTGACCAGCCCTTCGCGCCAGGGCCGGCCAAATGTGTCTGACACGATCACGGCAATTCGAACTCCGAATGCCGCCTCCAGTTCCGACCGAATCTGTCGAGCCGATGCGTCCGGGTCTTTGGGCAACAGAGTTACCGCGCCTTCGGCGACGTTCGATGTGTCCACGCCGGCGTTCGCGCACACAAAGCCGTGTTCGGTCTCCGCGATCAACACGCCGCGCTCCATCCGAACGATGCGCTTAGATTCGCGCAGCACGACTTCGACCACTCGCGCGTCTTTGTCATAGGCAGAGGCCCACTCCTGCGCGCGAGCCGAGGGCTCGACCGAATCAAGCCTAACGATCCGGCCTTCGGCTTTTGAGACAATCTTCTGCGCAACTACCAAAACATCGCCATCCACGACTTCGAGCCCGGCATTGCGCAGGGCCCGGACGGTGAGCGCTGCGAGATCATCGCCTTCGGCTACCTCCGGGATTCCCGGCACTCCGATCAGTTCGATTCTGTTTGTCACAATCTCTCGTTTGATTCTTTGCGTTTTTCTTTGGCGGCTTTGCGCGAAACATGCTCCTCACCCAGAAGCGCAAAGGCGGCAAACCTAACGCCTCATATTCCGCAGCCGTTCAAAAGCGTTCATCTCATTGAGCGCGGCGAATGCATGCGTGCCGCCGCCTTCTTCGAGCAACAATTCCACATCCACGGGTTCGTCGATGTCCAGCGCGATGCGAGCGTTGTTGACTATCACGCATTCAACGCCAACGCGCGCCGCTTCCTGCTTGTGCAGCGCCAGCGAGTTTGGCCCAAAACGCGAGGGAAACAAAGCCGCCGGGGTGCGAATGATTGCATTCGTGCCTGTGCCTTCTCGCGAAGGAACAAGTAGCGCACCCGGTGAAGCGAGCTCGATTGACAGAAGCTCATCGATGTCTTCGGCTCGCACCAGCGGCAGATCGGCCGGGAGCCTCATCACTGTGTCGAAGGCGCGCTCGCTCAAGATGCGCGAGGCCCAGTCAACCGACGCGCTTTCCGAGGTCTGCGACTCCTCGATCAACACATCCCAACCCAGTTCGCGTGCGCGTTCGATGGCAGGTGTGAAGCTTGAGACCATCACGACTCTGTCGGGCTTGCGCGCACTGACGATCGCTCCGCTGACATCTTCGAACATAGCCCACGCAAGCCTCCGCCGCTCTTCTTCCGACAACAACCCCGCGAGACGGGTTTTCGCGAACCTTGGATCTTTGACTGGGATAAGAAGCGCTTTCATATCGAGGGGGAACCTGACTCGGTGACTCCAACGCCATAAGAGCGCTTCAACATTTCGAGGACCCACTTCGCTAGACGCTGTTTGTCTTCGAGCGTGTTCATGACAGTGTTCGTGCTGAAAACTCGCATCCCCAGCGATTGGATGTCGGGCGTTTCGTCGGTGTCGGTTTTGTCGAGGACGAAGGCGTCGAGGATATCATCGTACAACTCCGCGACGGCGCTAGCCGAAACTTTGTGCCCGAGATCACGGAGCATAACAGCCGCCGGGCCTTTCAGCGCGTTACCCGCGATGATCGGCGTGATCGCGACAACCGTCGATTGCGTTTCTCGAAGCGCGTCGCGCACGCCGGGCACAGCCAGGATCGGACCGATGCTTATGAACGGGTTGCTCGGGCAAATGATTACGGCGTCCGCTCCGAGTATCGCGTTCACCACGCCTGGCGCGGGTTCAGCGAAATCAATGTTGTCAAAGCGAAGACCAAAAACGCGCGGCTCGCACCTTCGACGCACGAAGTATTCCTGGAAGTGCATCTCGCCTTCATCGGTTACCACGCGTGTAGGAGTGTAAGCGTCGGTCATCGGAACAATCGTCGAGCGAACTCCAAGGGAGCGACGGATGCTGTCCGTCACTTCGCTGAGCGAGGAGCCACCACGCAATTGATTCGTTCGGAAGATGTGCGTGGCCAGGTCACGGTCACCCAGGTTGAACCACGAAACTTCGCCGTAACGCGCAAGCCAGCGAAGGCATTCGAACGTGTCGCCTTTCAGCCCCCAACCCGTCTCTTCGTTGATGACTCCGGCGAGAGTATAGATAACCGTGTCAATGTCCGGGCAGACGCGAAGCCCGAACAGCTCGATGTCGTCGCCGGTGTTGGCGATGATGGTGATATCTTCGGGCGGCATCACAGCGGCGAGCCCGACCAGAAATTTCGAAGCGCCGATGCCGCCGGCGAGTGCTGTGACTTTCATATTCTTGTAGGGGCAGGGCTCGCGGTTCAGAGTTCCGGGTTCAGGCTTCTCCAGAAACCTTCCAGCTCGCAACTGCGAACCTTGAACCCGGAACTCTGAACCTGGAACTATGAAACCGCGCGGCACACCCTAAAGACCCACAACTCGGTATCGTGCGGCCTTGATCTTGTTTCGCCGGTTGATGCCGATAGCGAGCACGGTCATTCGCTCGAGGGTGCGCGCGCTGTAAAGCGTTCCCGCATCCACGGCTCGCAAGCCCTTGATGAACGCGATCGCTTCCATCACTCGGGTCTTCGCCTCTTTCGAGTCGCTGGCCACAAACGAATCGCAATCAAGCGCCTCATCGATCTCGGCGAGCAGATGAGCCGGTTCAGTCTTGAAAGCGGCAACGAGCGGGGTGCTCTCGGGAAGCCGCGCCTTGAGATGCTCGCTCGCCGAACCTTCCGGCAGTTCAACATAACGCACTCGCCCCTGCTCGAACGAGACCGGCACCGTTATGTCGATCAGGATCGAGCCGTCCCGAAAATCCTGCCGGTGAGCTTCAAGCGTTGAAGCCGCGTGCGCGAACGGCACTGTCAGCAGCACAAGTTCGGATCCCGCGATCACTTTCTGATTCTCCCCGTAGCCAATGGGCTGCCCCGCGCGAGAACCGAGGAGTTGATTGAGGTCGTCAGCAACAGTCTTTGCGCGATCGAGCGTGCGCGATCCGATTGACACTCGCGCGCCGGCAATTGCCCATCTGAGCGCCAGTCCGCGGCCCTCTTCACCGGTGCCCCCGATGAGTCCTACCCTGAGTTCATTGATATTCATTCTTGTCGAAGCTCACTGGTCGATTCCTGCTCCCGAAACGCCTGGTCAAGGTTGCCATCTGGCAGAGGGAGTGTCAACGCGGTGCTTCGGTCGGAATGAGAGACACGCTTTTGCGCCAGGCACTCGTCGGACACTCACACTGCTTCGTCAGAAGTGGGATCCACCGCGTGGCGGTGACCTATCGATAGTGAGAGTAAGGTTGGCGCGGTCCGGGCCGCGTAGCGGCCACCGATAAACAGAGCACGACAGGACATTGTGGAAAACCCACCATTTTGCGGATCAGGTGGCCGCTATGCGGCCCGGACCCCGCCAACCTGAACTCGCTATCGATAGGTCACCGCTACGCGGTTGCATCTCGCGGTGGTCGGACTCCCGGAGTTTCCACACAGCCTCGCGAGGTGGGTTATATCAAGCATTTGGCGCCACTCAGCGATCACGAATGGTTCAAGCCCTGGCAACCACAAAGCGAAGCCCGGCAATCAAAGAATTCTTGACTCCAACATTTGCGAGCGGGTATGATGAAATGGCTTTCCCAGACGACCCGTGGCGTTGCTCCGAGCAACATGAACACAATCGAGATTGAACTTTTTGCAGCCCCGTAAAACAGGTACAACCTATGAAGCATGTTTTCACCGCGCTCTGTATCTTAGCCGTCCTCACAGTTGTGGCGCTGGCTTCTGACTCAACATCAAATTCTAACCTGATGCCGCTCGATCAGGTTCGTGCCGGAATGAAGGGCTACGGCATGTCCGTGTTTCAGGGATCGAAGCCCGAGCGCTTCGAGGTTGAAGTCCTCGGTACCCTCGAAGGCGTCCCCAATCCCAAACAAAGCCTCGTGATCGCGCGGTTGAGCGGCGCCCTTGTCGACCGCACCGGCGTGTTTGCAGGTATGAGCGGTAGCCCGGTATACATCGACGGCAAGCTCGTAGGCGCGGTGGCCTACGCGTTCCCGTTCGCGAAGGAAGCCATCGCTGGCATTACCCCAATCAAGTATATGATCGACATCTTCGAGCAGGGCCAAAGAGAAGAGCCCCGTTCGAGTCAGCACATCAGCTTCAAGACGTTGATTGGGCAAAGCGCGAGCACTTCGTTTGATTCGTTACCAGCCTTGCCTTCCGCGCAAATCGGCGCCCGAGCGGCGACCGGCGGGGAGCTTGCGCCGTACGTCGGCCAGACCATCGTACCCATCGCCACACCGGTTACTTTTTCAGGGATACCTCAAAACGTCGTGGACGCCTTCGCGGGCGATCTGAGAAAGATCGGAATTCAACCGATCGCCGGAGTCGGCGGCGGATCGAGTCTCGGGCCGATGGTTCCCGCGAACGAAAACACACTTGGCCCGGGGTCATCCGTCAGCGTGCAACTGGTGCGTGGAGACTTCACGATCGATGCGGCAGGTACGGTGACCCATCGGGACGGCGGCCGGATATACGCGTTCGGCCATCCTTTTCTCAGCTCAGGAGCGACGAGTTGGCCAATGGCCGAGTCCTCGATCGTCACCGTGGTGCCGAACCTTAACAATTCATTCAAGTTGTCGGCTGCCGGCAACCTGGTTGGCTCGATCAATCAAGATCGCGCGACGGGCGTCTACGGCCAGTTGGGCGAAAAGCCGCTAATGGTTCCTGTTCGGCTGACCGTTCACACCAGCCGGAACAAAACCGAGACGTACACCTTCGAAATCGTCTCCGACGCGTTTCTGACGCCGCTGCTCACCAAGATAACAATGTTCTCGGCGATCACTGCCACCGAGCGGCAGATTGGAAATCAGACGCTCAAGCTTAGCGGTAGCATCGCGATCAAGGGTCAATCGGACATCAGGCTCGACAACAGCTTCACATCGCCGAACGGGGCCGCGATGTTTGCCGTGAACGCCGTCGCCCAGCCGCTGGCGGTTCTGCTCAACAGCGGATTCAACGCGCTCGACCTGCGCGGGATCGACGTGGATGTAACGTCGACCGACACCCGGTCGAGCGGCAGCCTGAACAGACTGTGGATAGACAAGACCGAAGTGCGCCGCGGCGAGAGCATCGAGATGCAAGCCTTTGCTCGAAACGATAACGGCAGCGAATTCGTGGAGCGCATTCCGCTGGTGATTCCGGCCGACGCGCCAATCGGGCCGCTGGTTATTACCGTCGGCGACGGGGCTTCGCTCAATCAAGCGGACCGCGCTCAGCCGTCGGCGGATTTCACACCCAGAGATCTGGGTCAACTGGTGCGCGCGATCAACAAGCTAAAGAGAAACAATCGGCTGTACGTTAGAGTGATGCGGACCGGAACGGGCGCCATAGTCAACAACGAAGAGATGCCTGTGCTGCCGCCGTCGATGCTGGCCACGCTCGGATCGAGCCGTACGTCCGGTGGCTACACGCCGCTGTCGGTGGCAACCCTCGCTGAACACGAGCTTCCGCCTTCGCAGTTTATCATCAACGGGCAGCAGTCGATAACGATTAACGTGATCAAGTAGCACGCGATTGGAACGAATAGTTTGATTTGTTTTTCCACTCGCCCCGCAGTTTGGAGTTAGCGGTTTTGAAAAGGCCCGCGCTGGTTGCGGGCTTTTCATTTTTGGGTCGAGTTTCGTTTGCGAGAAACCGATCTTAGGAGATGAAAGGAAGCTCAGATTGCAGATCTCAGATTCCAGATTCCAGATCTCAGATTGCAGATTCGAGATTCCAGATTCCAGATCTCAGATTGGAGATCTCAGATTTGAAACCTCAAGAAATCTGGAATGTGGAATCTGAAATCTGAAATCTGAAATCTGGAATCTGGAATCTGGAATCTGGAATCTGGAATCTGAAATTATGAGCTACGAGTCTCGATTTCAAACTCTTATTGAGTTTTGGGAACTCAATTAACGGCGATTTGATGAAAGGATTCAACATGTACAAATCACCTGCCCTAATCAAGACGGCTTTCACCTCTTTGATGCTTGCGTCGACAATCCTTGCCTTACTGTGCGGTTCCGCGATTGCCGTGGGCCCGGTCTTCTGGGAAATCTCGAAACAGGACGACGTCATCAAAGGAGACGCGCGCGGCGTGTCGATAGCCGAGAACGGGACGATCACCCTCGCGCCCGCACTCACGCTCGTTTACGACACAAAAGAGGCCTACATCTGGTCCAGCGCCACTGACGCAGCCGGGAACATCTATCTGGGCACGGGACACGAAGGGCGAATCTTCAAAGTAACGCCCACTGGCGAGGGCCGCTTGTTGTATGACGCCGCCGAGCTTGACGTCACGGCACTCGCAACTGATCCGCAAGGCAATCTCTATGCTGGGACGTCGCCCGAAGGCAAGGTCTACAAAATCACTCCCGACGGCAAGGAGTCAGTGTTCTACGATCCGCCCGACAAGTACATTTGGTCCCTTGCATTCGACGCGGCGACCTCGACTCTGTACGCGGGCACTGGCGACAAAGGCGTGATTTACAAGATCGACTCCGCGGGCAAGTCCGCGGTGCTCGTGGACACGAACGAGACCAACATCGTATCGCTCGCTCTCGACAAGAACGGCAATCTGTTGGCCGGCACGGATCCGTCCGGCCTTCTTTTGCGCGTTTCCGCGAATGGTAAGCTCTTCGCGATGTTCGATTCTCCGATGCAGGAGATCCACAGTCTTTCGGTGACAGCCGACGGATCAATCTATGCGCTGGGCATCAGCCCGAAGGGCGGCACGGCGCAGCAACCCTCCTCAGTCGGGGTTTCCAGCACCACCTCTTTGTCAACCGAAGGCATCGTGACGATCTCGGCCGGCGAAGAGCAAGAAGAGAACCCGCGTGTCGAAGTCTTAGCGCCTGCGAGTCCAAGTCAGAATCGCAGCAGAACCGACGGATCCAGAAGCGCGTTGTTTCGCGTTTTGCCCGACGGAGGCAGCGAGGTTTGTTGGCGCTCGAACGACACCGTTGGCTTCGCTCTCAAACCGCTGCCCGAGGGTGGAGTGCTTGTGGGCACAGGCAACAAGGGCCGCATTTATCGAATCGCGGCCGGCCGCTCGCAGACGCTGCTGATTCAATCGCCGGAAGATCAAACGTCGACTATCTTCGCGGCCGGCGACAACCTCTACGCTACGTCAAGCAATCTCGGGAGGCTTTATCGCATCGGCCGTGACTCAGTGAGCGAGGGCACATACGTTTCGCCGGTGCGCGACACCAGATTCGCGGGGCAGTGGGGCGTGATAACCTGGCGCGGCTCGCCGGGCGTCGAACTTCAGACCCGCAGCGGCAACACCGAAACCCCCGATGCGACGTGGAGCGATTGGTCGGCGACCTACCGGAATGCCTCCGGCGATCAGATTAGCAGCCCGCGAGCTCGCTTCATTCAGTGGCGCGCAGTGCTTCGAAGCACTCCTGCAGCCTCCGCCTCGACCGCCCGCGTCGGTAGCGTGACTAAGCCGGCCGCCGGCCCACAGCTTCAGTCAGTGGTCGTCGCTTACCTGCCGCGCAACCAGGCCCCTGACATAACATCAGTGACCGTGATGGCACCGGGCGTGGCGTTTCAGGAGATGCCGCTGGCCGTCGACCCATCGATCGCTTCGTCCGGACTCGATCCGCAGTTGTTTGGAATCGTCATGAATGTGCCACCGCGGCGTTTTTTCCAAAAGGGCGCGCGAACGCTGACATGGCAAGCAACCGATCCGAACGACGACACGCTTGCATACAAGGTGTTCTATCGTACTCTGGGCGAGAGCGAGTGGCACGTGCTGGCGGCCAATCTCGCACAAAACTACTACACGATCGATGGCAACCGGCTTCCAGACGGAACATATTTGTTTAAGATTATCGCGACCGACGAGCCAGGCAACACCAAGGAGTTGGCGCTCACGGACGAACAAATCACCGACCCAATCGAAATCGACAATACGCCGCCAGCCATCAGAGTGACCGGCCCCTCGGTCGCCGGCCAGAGTGCGGAAGTGGTCTTCGACGCTACCGACTCAACCAGCCGCATAGTGCGGGGAGAGTACAGCGTCGACGGAGGCACGTGGCAGTTGATCTTTCCGGAAGATGGCATCGCAGACTCTTCACACGAAAGCTTCAAGGTCAGAGTTACTTTCGACAAACCAGGCGAGCATCTGATCGCATTTCGCTGCGCCGACTCGAGCTCGAATGTCGGGACAGCAAAGGTCACGGCGACGGTGCGGTAAACGGGCGACGGACGACGGACGCGGTAAGTGCGTGAAACGTGATTCGCGAAACGTGAAACGTGATGCGTGAAGCGTGATCCGTGACTAGTGATCCGTCAAACATGAAGCATCACGAATCACGCTTCACGCTTCACGTTTCACGTTTCACGCCTCACGTTTCACTCAACCCGCAGGATCATACATTTGAGATAGTAAGTTTCAGGCATCGAGACCAAGACCGGATGATCGCGGGCCTGCGTGCGCTTCTCGACTATCTGAATACTTCGGCCCGCGTCCGCCGATGCATCGGCGAGCACGTTCAAGAATCCCTCTTCGCTCATATGATACGAGCAGGTTGAAGTGATGAGCGTCCCGCCGGGGGCCAGCATCTTCATCGCTCGCAGATTGATCTCCTTGTAGCCGCGCACCGCGCCTTCAATCGAAGCGCGGTTCTTTGCGAAAGCCGGCGGATCAAGGTTGATCACGTCGAAGCGCTCGCCTCCCTGCTCCATCTCTCTCAGCAAATCGAAAACGTTGGCCTCTATAAACTCGATATTAGTCGCGCCGTTCAACTCGGCGTTTCGCCTTGCCTGGGCGATCGCCGGAGCTGAGACGTCAATGCCGATCACTTGCTCGGCCCCGCGCGCGAGATGAAGCGCGAACGCGCCTTGATATGTGAAGCAGTCGAGCGCCCGTCCGCGAGCGTAGCTGCGAGCAGCAATCCGGTTCTCGCGCTGATCCAGGAACGAGCCGGTCTTCTGACCTTCGACGAGGTTAACGGCAAGCCGCACACCGCTCTCTTCGACCACAAATTCACCAGGGTCCGAACCGTAAACAACAGCGGTAGTGCGGGGCAATCCTTCGAGATCGCGAACGCGCGCCTCGTTGCGCTCGACTATGGCGCGAGGCGTGTATCGCCCGGCGAGCAGCTCAACCCACATCTGCTTGAGCGCGTCCATGCCTTGCGACAGTGTTTGAATGACGAAGCAGTCGTTGTAGCGGTCTATGATCAGTGACGGCAGCAGATCGCTTTCGCCATAGACAAGGCGGTAAGCCGTCGTGTCGCTCACGACTTGCTGGCGCAGTCGTTCGGCTGAAGCGAGTCGCGAGAGCCAGAAACTGCGGTCTGTTTCAACGTCTTCAAACGCAATCATGCGAAGCGCAATCTGCGAACGCGAGCTGTACAATGCGCAACCCAACACTCGCTCGTGCGAGTCCATCACGCGGACGAGATCTCCTGCATCGGCGCCGCTGTGATCCGTTATGTCGCTGCGATAGATCCAACTGTGGCGCGCGTGAACTCGCTGAGCGCCTCGCTTTGTTATGGTGACCGTTGTCGGCATCGCAGTGTGACTCTATGATAACCGGTGAGCAATGACAAACGCCGACCGCTCAAATGAATCGGACATCGCAGTTTATATCGGGCTCGGTTCGAACATCGGAGACCGCGAAGCCAATCTGCGTGAAGCCATCGAACGCATCAAGGCGTTAGGGCTTGAGATCAAGAGCGAGTCGTCCCTCTACGAAACAGAACCCGTTGGCTTCAGGGATCAGCCGTGGTTTCTCAATCTGGTGATCGAGACGACGATTGTTGACGAACTGACTTCGGAACAGGGGCCGGTTCTCGGTGACCCCGAATCAACGGCCACGATTCAAGGCGAGGCCCTGCTATCCGAACTACTTAAGATCGAGGATGAGATGGGTCGCGAGCGCACAATTCCCGGCGGTCCGCGTGTTATCGACATCGATTTGCTTCTGTTCGGCGACAAGATCATTGCCCATTCGAAAGATGATGAGGAGTGGCCGTTCATAGACCGAACTGACGTCTTCGTGCCTCACCCACGAATGCACTTGCGCCGCTTTGTGCTCGAGCCGCTATGCGAGATCGCTCCTGGGCTTGTGCACCCTGTCCTGAGAACAACCTGCCGCGAGATGCTTGCTTCGCTTGATGATGATTCGTTGGTGCGGGTTTACCGGCAACGCAGCCCGAGCAGGTAACAACTCTCTTACGCTTACGGGCGCGTCTTCGACGCGGACGAGCCTGAAACTGAACGAATCTTTATCGTCTCGCCAGCTTCTTAATCAAATGCAGCAAGCGCGCCATGTTGGCAGGCTTCGAAATGTGCGCGTTGTATCCGGCGGCGATCGCAAGCTCACGATCCTCTTCTCGCGCGTAACCCGTGAGCGCAATCGCAGGCACATGCTCCACACCCGGAGTCTTGCGCAACGTCCGCATCAACTCGTATCCATCTACTTCAGGCATCCCGATATCCGAGATGATCAGGTCCGGCGGCGGCTGTTCGGTGGCTAATCTCACGCCTTCTCTCGCATCGGCGGCGATCAATACTTCGCAGCCGACTGAGCTGAGCCAGAGTTTCAACATATCGAGCGTGTCGAGCGAGTCTTCGATTACCAGCACCCTCAACCGCAGATCGTGAATCTCGAGCTCGTCTGCGTCAGGCTCGGAGTAATCCTCCTCTTCATCCATCGATCGGCTGGTGGTGATTGGCAGCTTGACCGTGAACCTGCTTCCAAGGCCAGGACCGTCACTGTGAGCGGTTATCCTTCCGCCGTGCAGCTCGACAATCGCCCTTGTGATCGCAAGCCCCAGCCCCAACCCCCCGAAGCGCCGGTCTATTCCCTCGTGGGCCTGGGTGAATCTTTCAAAGATAAACGGGAGGAATTCGGGACGGATTCCCATGCCCGTGTCTATCACCTCG
>DATLWF010000405.1:0-10219 GCA_035576605.1 Blastocatellia bacterium
CTCTCATCATAGGCAATTTGAGCGTGTGCTGGTACGATCAGATCGAGCTCATCCATCGTGGCCAGCCTCAGGCCCGCCACCTCTTGTTTCAGCTCGACTGGACATCGCTGCTCGAACAGATACTCCCGACCGTACACACGCGGTGTTTGTCCCCCGTCCGCATAATACCTCCAGAAAGTCTCGACCTCGCCTTGTTCGCCGAGCAGCATATGAGCATTTCGGCAGTCTTGCGCGAGGTGAGCGAAGGCCTCGATGGCGGCATCCGAGCGTGTCTCGAATAGGATGTAGCGGCCGATCAAGGCGACGCCTTGAAGCTGCCCGGCCTTATCGCGGCAAGCGTAGAAGCTGCCGAGATTGTGGGAACTGACCAGCCCGTTGCTGCGGATGAAGCCGGTCATCCCGAAGGTGTGACCAGGGCGCTCGCCCAGGAACGCGATCACTTCGCCTTCCTGGTCGGCTCCGAGTTCTTCGATCATCAAGGGTTCAGCCTCTGTGATCAGGAACGCCGGCGCATCCATTCTTCTTGCGCTGATTTCAGTCAGAGTATACATTGCGTTTTCCTTAGGATTTTTCCTAACTCTCTAAGTCAACACTCCCTACCTTAACCTCGCCGTCGCAGCGAGATCCGACACTCTACCCCTAAACCTGTCGTTTAAAATAGGGGCGGGTCTAGATCAATAACGGGCTCCATAGCGTCGGTCTCTTCTCCGGCGATCGCAGCTTGAGCCAACGTGGATTGAGCCGATGAAGACAACATAGAAATTAAATAGCAATCGGACAACAATACCCCGTCAGACAGAAGGACTCCGTCCGACAGCAGCACTCCGTCCGACAATAGCACTCCATCCGTCAACAGCACCCCATCCGACAGCAGCACTCCGTCCGACAGCAGCACTCCGTCCGACAACAGCACTCCGTCCGACAACAGCACTCCGTCCGACAACAGCACTCCGTCCGACAGCAGCACGCCATCCGACAGGAGGACGCCCGCACCGTAGACGGCTTGATACTTCAAGATCAGATTGCTTCCGTAAACGAAGTTCCACTTCTGCAGGACCCCGCCGCCCCACGAAAAAGAATTTCCCGCAATCGTCGTTGTTTGCGTCGGCGCCGCGCCGGTAAGCAAACTATCGCCCCGCGTGCGGCCGACTAGATCGGTCCGTATTAGTCCTGCGAGCCTTACACCGCCTTCGACATTCAGCTCGCCTGCTCCCTGTTCGTAGTTGCTGAAACCGGAGAGAGGTTTCGCGGTGTACTCGAGAATGGCTTTTACGAGGTTTGGTGTCAGATTCGGATTTCTCTGTATTAAGAGCGCCGCCGCTCCGGCTACCGCGGGCGTCGCCATTGAGGTCCCGCTCATGTACATCATATCCCGATAAATAGATGCGCTAACGTTCGCATCAAGCGCGGGGTTAGTGGTCACAATTTCGTTGCCTGGAGCCTTGCAGTCCAGGATCTTGTTTCCCGGTGCTATGAGGTCAGGCTTGACAAGATTATCGAAATGCTTCACCCCCAGATTATCTGTGTAGTAACCGCGAGTCGGCCCGCGAGAGCTGTAGCTCGCCACAACGTCATCGGCGCGGCTGTCTGTGCCGAAGGTGTTTGCCGCTCCGACAGTAATCGCGGATGGCTCTATCCCAGGAGAGTGGATTGCCCCGAAGATCTTATTTCCAGACAAATCCTTGCCCAGATTGCCTGCAGCCACGCATACGACCAGGCCAGCATTGAACGCTCGCCTGACTGCCTGACACAGAGGATCGTTGACGTAGGAATCAACCGCAGTTGCGCCAAAGCTCAGGTTCAGCACTCGAATGTTGTAGGCGGCCTTGTGGGCGATGCACCAGTCAATACCCGCGATTGCATTCGAGGTAGAGCCCGCGCCCAGTGAGTTAAGCACGCGAACATTGATTAGGTTCGCGCCGGGAGCAACTCCTGTATAAGCGCCGAGCGATACGTTACCATTTCCGGCAGCAACAGAAGCCACGAACGAGCCGTGGCCGTAAGGATCGTCCGTCCTTCCCTCACCTGTGAAGTCTACCGAGGCAACTACCCTGCCTTCCTTGAAAGAGTGATGAGCGGAGTAGATGCCCGAATCGAGAACTGCGATACCGATCCCATGTCCGTCAATGGTTCCGGTACTGGTAGTGCCGTAGTTCCTGACCAGAGAAGCGCCCGTCGTCGTCTCGACGTGACCGGTCACTTGTGTGTTTCGGTCGAGAGATATGTACTTGACTGCGTTATCGTCTGCCAAGGCGGATATCGCACTCGCAGGAATCTCAACTGCTGCCGTTTTCCCGCTATTCAGACTCCTCATCACAATCCCGCCCATAGTGCCGATTCTTGCCATCAGCCGGCTGTAGGCGGTGCTGTTCGCTGAGGACTTCGTGTCCACGATCACTCGAACCACGCCATAGGGAGAATTACTAACTGCTTCCGCCAGGTCCGCCGAGATCCTGCGGCCCTGCGAATTTGATTCGGCGAGAACGGACCGCACCCCCGATGAAAACCCCGGCAGAAATGACGTCATCAGGAATGCTGCCGTGAGGAGCGCAAGAACGCTCTTGGTGGCTTTCAAGCTGTGCGCTCTCAACTTCCCGAATGCTGGGGCAGTATGAGGACGGATGTCTGAAAGGAGAAAACCTTCCGTGAGAGGCGCTTTTATCGTTTTCGTTGATTTGCTCATATTTGATCTGTGCCTTCTGAACCCCGCTCGGCGATATCATTGTCAATAGCCGTGCCAGAGGGTCACAACCGAAAGTCCAAGTTTAGAAAGCACCATCAATTGGGCGAAAAACGACTACTGTATAGCGAGCTTCCGATGAGGCAATTGTCTGAGCAGCCGAGACTTAAGGAGACTCCGGGAATCCGCCCTCAACCTGTCTCAGGCGACGCAAGAACCACTTTTTGGCCACCAATACCTGGAACAGTTAGGCAGACGCTTGATCCAACCTCCGGTCAAGCTAATGGAACTAGTTCGGTCTATTTGATGACTCGGATGCACGTCGCCCGGCTGATGATGGCAGAGAGCGTTCTCGACAACGCTGCGCGCCGTAGCATTGCGTTATAGCCACGATAACGTAGACGCGGGTGCAGACTCGATTCTACTTGAGGACTCGAGTTTGAAGGATAAGCACAGCGATTGTTTTGATGTTCAGAGGCAGACTCTTACCCCTGCCGACGGGCTTTAAAGGAGTCTTAGTCTACATCGGGTAGGCACTGGCAAGTGTCTCGAATATCTCTGGCTCGTAGAGCTCCTGACGGTGGAGGACGCTTTCCTCCCATTTCGCGAGTGCGCTGAGAATCAGGCGGTCCGTTGATTCCGCATCGAGCGGTCTAGCCACCAGATAACCTTGAACGCTGTGACACCCAAGCTCGCGCAATGACGCCGCCTGCTCTTTGGTTTCCACGCCTTCAGCAATCACGCCCATTCCCAGGGTCTTGGCGAGCATTATGATCGTGCGCACGATCTCTTTGTTCTCATTGTTTTCGGTCATGTGGCTGACGAAAGAGCGGTCGATCTTCAAAGTATCTATGGGCAGCCGGTGCAAGTAGCTCAGCGAAGAGTAGCCGGTGCCAAAGTCATCGATGCTGAGCTCCACCCCTAGAGCGCGGAGTTTTTCAAGCGTCCCCGCCGCGCTTTCGACACTCTCCATCACGACGCTCTCCGTTATCTCAAGCTTCAGCAAGCGCGGATCCAGTCCGGTTACATCCAGAATCTGCGTGATTTGCTCGAGCAGATTTGACTGCGCGAACTGGCGCGCGGAAAGGTTTACGCTGATGGACAATGGAATCGCAGGCGAGTGTTTTTCATTCCAGCGCTGCATTTGGAGGCAAGCCTGCAGAAGTACCCAATGGCCGATCGGAACGATGAATCCAGTTTCTTCCGCGACCGCTATGAATCGATCGGGCAGGATCGACCCGCGATCGGGATGCTGCCAGCGAACCAGCGCCTCGAACCCGGTCAGCCGGCCGCTCTCGAGTTCCACTATGGGTTGGTACTCAATGAAGAATTCGTCTCTATCGATCGCGCGGCGGAGGTCGGTCTCGAGTTGCAGAAGGTTGACGGCACGGGCGTGCATGCCTTTATCGAATATAACGTACCGTGCCTTACCGAGCGACTTGGCCTGGTACATGGCCGTATCGGCATCGCGCAAAAAATCCTCCGGGAGCAGATAGTCTGGATTTGAAAACGCTATTCCAATGCTGACAGTCGTAAACGTCTCATACCCCCCGACATTGAAGGGTTGCGACACGTGTTTTTGGATTCGGTCCGCGACCTCAACCGCCTCTGAAGCACTGCGGATATCGTCAAGCAGGATGGTGAATTCGTCTCCGCCCAGGCGCGCCACCTTGTCTCCCGGTCTGACGCAGCGACTCAGGCGGTTCGCGATCCCAATCAGCAACTGGTCGCCAACCATATGGCCGATGCTGTCGTTGATCAGCTTGAATCGATCCAGGTCAAGGAACAGCACGGCGAAGAGCCGGTCCTTCCGCGAATGAACAAGGTCGAGTGACACTTGCAGCTGCTCCATAAACCACGCGCGGTTGGGCAGCCCGGTTAGCCCATCGTGGAAGGCTTCGTGTACCAACTGCTGCTCGGCGCGCTTTCGGTGGGTTATGTCCTGAATCTGGAATATCAGATGCAGCGCCTTGCTTTCTGAATCGCGGATCAACGATACGCCGACCAGAACCCAAACTTCGTGCCCGAGCTTATGCAGATAACGCTTCTCCATCTGATGGGTCAGAACCTTACCATCGACCACCTCTTTCAAACGGGCGAGGAAATCGCCAAGTTCATCCGGATGGGTAATCGCCTGGAATGTCATCCCCTTGAACTCGTTCTCTGAGTATCCGGCTATGTCGCACAAGCACTGATTGACCTGCAACCACCCGCCGTCAGGTGCTACGAGCGCCATTCCGATCGGAGCATGGTCAAAGGCGCTGCGAAAGCGCTCTTCGCTTTCCTGCATTTCTGCGAGATGCCGCTTAGCCTGTTCCGCTTGTGATGTCGACGACTCTACGTTCTTCACATAGGTTACATATGTGAAGTAAAGGACTGCAACGATCGGCATCATAGCTATAAAGCCGTAGAAACCAACAACGGCAATTAGTTTGACTGTGAGTGCGGCGGCCAATGCGCCGGCGAAGTATGTCAATGAGGTCCAGACATAATGTTGTTTGTAGGTGGACCAGATCGCGCGATTAGCCTTGAGCGATCCGGCGATCGCTACGAGTCCAGAGTTGACAATGTACTGAACGAACGCCATCGTGCAGGTAGCTGTGATTAATCTTGAAGAGAAACGCCCGCTCGATAAATCAAGGATGGATCCGAAGAAGAAACGCAACGTCCAAACAGTCAGAAATGTCGAGAGCGCCATACTCCCCGAGTTGAAAGCCATCGTCAACGGCTTCCTGGTAATACGCAGCGACGAAAAGAGCCCTTCAAGGGCAGCCAGAAGTACAGCAGCCTCTCCATCAAACAGGAGCAACGCCAGAAAGATGAAAATGTCAGAAATGGAAATACACGAATCAAACCGAAAGAATCGGACGACTATTCGAGAGCCCAGGGACACAGTCACAACCACCAGAAGAAGAAATGGCAGTCCGAGTTCTGACAAGCGCAGGCCAAGCACTGAGAAGAGCAGAGCTGCCGCACCTGCGGCGGCGATCGTTCGCATATAGGGCTTTATGAAGCGATCTCGATTTTTATGATCGAGACTTTTACCCCCTGCGTTGTTTTTTGCGGTGCTCATCATCTAAGCACTACTTCCTCTTCCTTCGCCTTCTTATTTAGGGGCTTGATCACTGGTGCAGATTCCCGTTCTGATCTGAGATGGATCCCCGCTGTGTACAGTAGTCAATAGCTGTGCCAGCGAGGCGAACCGACTGCCCAATGGCCCGTGACTTGTAACTTTTGGTCTAAATCGGAGACTAGTTCGAGCTGGTGGCGTACTAAGATCCCCATTCGCAACAACTTAACGCTCAATCATTGGGGCTGGCTTCGTTCGCCCATTATTCGCCAGCGCGAAGCCTGGATACTCTCAGCCTCAGAAAGCCGGATTTGTACTTCGGTCAAAATGGCGGAAGCATACCGACAATCGCCGTTGTTGACCGATACGAAAAAGCGTTTGGTTCAGTGTCTCAAGCTCATGACTTTGTGGAGTCGCTGCAAACCTGACGACCCGGCGGGCGCTGTTTGGACAGTGGGAGGAATACTAACTCAATCCAGGAAGGAGAGGATGGCTATCGGCACTGGCATGACGAAGACCCATAGATTATCAGTGCACCTGCTGCTTCAAGAATATCGTGTCGTAGTGACTGATGAACTTGAAGCCGGCTTTCTTGTAGAAGGCTTGCGCGCTCTTAAACTTCTCGTTTACCAGAACGCAAACCGAGCTCGATCGCTTTAGAAAGCTTCGGCTAAGCTGCGACATGCATCGCGATCCGATCCCTTTCCCGCGTTCGAGAGGATCAACCCAGATGCCCTCCAGGTAGATTGTTTCGGGTGTGTCAGTCACCACTTCGGCCTTGAACAGCAGTCTTCCGTTTTCTACCAACACCCAGCTCTGCCCCATTTCGATGCGACGCGCACACCGCTCGCGAAAGCCTTTGGCGTCGACCAGCAGTGGGTCTATCCCGCTCTCATCATAGGCAATTTGAGCGTGTGCTGGTACGATGAGATCGAGCTCATCCATCGTGGCCAGCCTCAGGCCCGCCATCTCTTGTTTCAGCTCGACTGGACATCGCTGCTCGAACAGATACTCCCGGCCGTACAGACGCGGTGATTGTCCCCCGTCCGCATAATACCTCCAGAAAGTCTCGACCTCGCCTTGTTCGCCGAGTAGCATATGAGCATTTCGGCAGTCTTGCGCGAGGTGAGCGAACGCCTTGCTAGCACCATCCGAGCGTGTCTCGAGCAGTATATAACGGCCGATCAAGGCGACACCCGTTAGTTCACCGTGTTCGTTGCGGCACGCGTAGAACTTGCCTTGATTGTGCGGGCTCACGATGCCGTTACGTCGGATGAATCCTGCCATTCCGAACGTGAGCGTTGGTCGCTCGTTAAGGAACTCCAGCACTTCAGCTTCGTCTTCGGCCGTCAGCCTTTTCACGATCACAGACTCACCGGCGCGTGTCCGAAAGACTGCCGGAATCACTTTGTTCTCAAGTAAGTTGGTCAGAGGGTACATTTTCCTATCTCCCAATTTAACCTTTAGAGAATTCTTTAATCCGGTCAGTGAATCGGGTCTGTGTCTGGCGCGGCCGACATACCTGCGGTCAGGTCCCCGCCCAGGGCAGACATAGCCAAAGATTGCGCGACGGACCCCGGTAGTGAGTCTGCAAGTATGGAGTCGGATAACAGCACTCCATCTGACAGCAACACGCCGTCGGACAACAGTACTCCGTCTGACAGCAGTACTCCGTCTGTGAGCAGCACTCCGTCTGACAGCAGCACTCCGTCCGAGAGCAGCACTCCGTCTGACAGCAACACTCCGTCCGAGAGCAGCACTCCGTCTGACAGCAGCACTCCGTTCGACACTATGGTGCCGTCCGAGAGGAGTACTCCGCTGGCATAGATGCCTTGATACGTGGTTAACAGAGCAGGCCCGTAGACGAAATTAAACTTCTGGAGAATTCCGCCGCCCCAATTAAATGTTTCGCCTGCGATTGTCGAAGAGGCAGTTGGCGATGCGTCGATGAGGAGAGCATCTCCCAGGGTTAGCCCTGCCAGATCGGTGCGCACCAGGCTCGCGAGCCGGACTGCGCCTTCCAGGTTCATCTCACCTGCCCCTTGCTCGTAGTTGCTGAGTCCGGCGAGTGGTTGTGCGGTGTACTCGAGGATCGCTTTGACGAGGTTAGGAGTGAGATTCGGGTTTCTCTGGAATAAGAGAGCAACAGCACCCGCCACCGCGGGCGTCGCCATCGACGTGCCACTCATCTTCATCATCTTGTGATTCGTGTTGGCGGTGACTACCGAATCAAGCGAAGGGTTGCCGGTCACCAGAGCGTTGTTTGGAGACTCTGCTTCAATTATCTTATTGCCTGGCGCGATAAGATCGGGCTTGATGAGATTGTCGTAGTGCTTTACGCCGTCGCCGTCGGTATAGTAGCCGCGAGTCGGACCGCGAGAGCTGTAGGTTGCAACTCCATCATCGCTTCGCTCATCTGTTCCAAACGTGTTCGCCGCTCCGACGGTGATCGCCGATGGCTCTATGCCTGGAGAATGAATGCTGCCGTAAACTTTGGCTCCGTTAGCGTCTTTGCCCGAATTACCCGCAGCCGCGCACACGACCAGACCGGCGTCGTAAGCTCGTCTGACCGCCTGGCAAAGAGGATCGTCCACATAAGAATCCACCGCGACGGTGCCAAGGCTCATGTTGAGTACGCGGATGTTGTAAAGGTCTTTGTTCGCGATGCACCAGTCAATGCCCGCAATTGAATTGGATGCAGACCCGCGACCCAGGGAATCGAGCACCCTCACGTTGATGATATTCGCCAGGGGCGCTATGCCAGTGTACGCTCCGCTTGAAACGTGTCCGTTTCCGGCAGCCATGGAAGCCACATGTGTGCCGTGGCCGTAGGGGTCGTCTGTCCTTCCTTCTCCGGTGAAATCGATACTGGCCACTACTCTGCTGTTAAACGCATGATGAGCGGCATAGACGCCCGAATCAAGGATTGCGATGCCGATGCCGTGACCGTCGATTGTGCCCGTATCTGGGGTGCCGTAGTTTCTTGCGTCCGCCGCCCCACTGGTCGTTTCGAGATGGCCGGTCACCACAGTCTTTCTGTCAAGAGACAGGTATTTTACGGCGTTATCGGCGGCAAGAGCGGCGACCGCACTTGCGGGGATCTGGATCGACATCGACTTGTTGTGATTTAAGCTTCGGAAAACAACTCCGCCCATTGCGCCGATCTTTGTCGCGAGCCTGGCGAAGGTGCTGCTATTGGATGACGACTTCGTGTCGACAATGACTCGCACCGTGCCGAAAGGAGAATTCACGATCGCTCTTTCCAGGTCCGGCGACATATTGCTTCGCCGCGTTCTTGAATTCGCCGACACCGACCGCGCTCCGGTTGGAAGACCCGCCATCAGGAACGAGAACACAAGGATCGCTGCTGTCAGCAGACTAAGGACACCCTTAGTCGTCATCCTGCTGGCTCTCAACATCCTGAACGAAGAGCCAGTGCGACGAATGTCTGACAGGAGGAATCCCTCTGTGACAGGGGCGTTAACCGTTTTTATTGCTTTGCCCATAAATTTTGATCCTATTGACTTCTTAACCCGCTCGGCGGTCTCAATGACAATACCCGTGCCAGCGCCTTTGTTGGATTCGAGTCAAAACGCATGCTTCCCGTAATAAGCAATGACCGAATCGTCCTAGCGCCCGTAGCGACGGCACTTAGAACTCGAACGCGTCCTTTCGATCTGTTGCTGCGTTCGCTCTTTGTTTTTGGGGATCAAGCGGACCTAAGCTGAGGCCGCAAATCTCGTTTCCGTCACATTGACTAATCCGGTTCGGTCACTTCCGGTGATTTAGGCAGTGCTAGCGACGGATCAAACGAGAAGTTAACAACTTAACGTACGACAACGTTGACGAGCTTTCCTGGGATGACAATCACCTTTGCGACGTCGCGTCCGTCGGTGGCTGCCTTTATTTTGTCATCGGCAAGCGCCGCCTCACGCAGCTCATCATCGCTTGCGTCGGCGCCGGCGAAGATGCGGCTGCGGAGCTTGCCGTTAACCTGCACTGCAACTTCAATCTCTTCTTCACGCGCAATCTCGGCGCTGAACTCCGGCCACTGCGCTCGTGACACGCTCTCCGAATGGCCGAAGCTCTCCCACAGTTCTTCAGCTATGTGGGGGGCGAAGGGAGCGAGCATCGGTACCAAGGCCAGGAATGCTTCGCGAGCGACATCGGTATCCCGCTCGCCGGCGGCTGCGGTTTTTTCGACGGCTTGATCGAAAGCGTGGATCTCGTTCGTCAGCTCCATCAGCGACGAGATGCAGGTGTTCAAGTGCAACCGCTCTTCAAAGTTCTCGGTTACCGCCCGTACGATCTGATGCGTACGGCGACGCAGCTTGCGCTGATGGTCCCGAAGATCGCGTTGGTTGATTGATCCGCCCGGAGCCCCGGCAATCCGGCTCTGCCACTTGTGAGCGATTCGCCAGACTCGTTGCAGGTATCGTGACGCGCCTTCGAATCCCGTATCGGACCAT
>DATLWF010000406.1:0-11463 GCA_035576605.1 Blastocatellia bacterium
AGCTTGCGCGCTTGTTCCACATTAAAGCGGCCAGGCCGTGGCCGCTCGTCAATGCGATATCCGAGCGCGAACAACCTGTGATCCAAAGCCAGGGCGCTAACCGAGTATTCCGCTGTTTCATATACAACTGTAGATTCGGCAAGCGAGCTAAACTGCCTTAACTCGACTGGATAAGTCAGGAACGCCACTCTTAACCGCTCGAGCAAGTTCAGATACTCGCGGATTCCCTGCGGTCCGGTTAGTCCCAGGCCTCGAGTGCGCCGATCGAGCCCCATCGTCGAAAGAAGTCCCGGCAACCCATTGAAGTGGTCGCCATGTAGATGAGTGATAAACACCGCCGAAAGACGGCTGGGGCTCAGACCGGCTCGGGTGATCTGCATCTGGGTCCCTTCGCCGCAATCAAACAGCAGCCATTCTGCCTCGCGGGCGACGGCGAGCGCGCTCACGTTGCGCTTCAGAGTTGGCTTGCCCGAGCTCGTGCCTAGTGGAATCACCCTCATCGGCGTTTACAATAACATACCAGGCCGGATGTTCAGAGTTCAGAGTTCCGCATTTCAAACAGGAACGCTCGACGCAGGGGGGCGGGTTCTGAGAAATACTGTGACATCATACACCTCATCTGATAGACTCTCCCGGTACGACGACTTCTGATTGTTGGAGAATTCCCCTTATGAAGCTTTGTAGAATGATCTCAGCGCTCGCGCTTGTGACGCTACTCGTAATGACAGTCGCGGCGCAGGAGAAGCACTCGCCAATTCAGCCGAACGCCGGTACTTCGACCGCCGACGCGCCGCTACTGGTGATCGAATCGCTTACACACGACTTCGGTGAAGTAAAGGCAGGCACGCCGCTTCGCTATGCTTTCATCGTCAAGAACCGGGGTAAAGCGGACTTGTTGATCAATAACGTCGCCCCTGGCTGAGGATGCACGAAAGGCGACTTTGACAAAGTCGTGCCTCCTGGTAAGGAGGGAAAAATCGAGCTGGCGGTTGAGCACACCGAGGGATATACCGGTGAAGTAGCAAAGTCGGCAAGCGTGTCGACCAACGACCCCAAGACTCCCAATTTCAGTCTGATCCTCCGTGCGCGGTTCAAGTCGGATTCGGTGCCGGGTGCCCCTCCGCCTACTCCGGCGTTGAACCCCAAGGCTGTGTTTACCGTCGAGCCAGGCGACCGGTGGATCACCAGCGCGCTGACCGGAAGCAGCTCCTCAAACACTTTGTACCTCTACAATCCTCAGCCGACGCTTGTCCACCTAAACAAGGTCATACCTGGCGGCACTGATTTTACCGCGACGCTCGGCACCATCCAGGATGGCAAGAGATACCAGTTGATCGTCGCAAGCAATCCCGCGCTCAAGCCCGGGCACTATGTACAAACCGTAAAGGTCGTTACCGATAGCACCGCCCAGCCCGAGGTTGCAATTGAGTTGGACCTGACGGTTTACGCAAAAGTATTCGTATCACCGGCGTCGATCATAATGCCCACCCTGGCGGTCGCTACCGACCTGACAACAATCAATTGGCCGATGATCTTCGTGCGAAAGGTCAGAGAGCAGGGGCTCAAAGTCAAGAGCTACAATTCGACTCTTCCCTTCATCAAGCTTGAATTGATCACGGAAACTGAAGACCAGGTCTACAAAATCAGGATCACACTGGACCCTACGAAGATCAAGCCGGGCGCGTTCAACGGTAAAGTTCACATCGAGACTAACGACCCCGATGTTCCCGTAATCGACGTCCCGATACAGGGTGCCTTCAAGTAGTCAAACGGTTTCATCGCGGGGCCGTCGCCGGCGCGGCGGCCCTGCCTCGTGACGAACCTCAAGGCGATCTCTGTGCGCCCCGCGTCAAGCATTCGCTTCATCGGCTTCGGCGCGCTAACCTACCCTAACCTGTCCGCGTTTCGGATCTGACTGACCATCACAGCCGTATCTCTCCTGAGGCGCCGACGCGTAACAAAGGCCTGGCCGCAATCGCGGCCAAGCTTCGCCGCGGCCTCACCGAAGCAGGTCGAGGAAGGCACGCGTGCGCTCGGCGACATCTCTTGCTGAGAGAAGATCGGCGATCACCGCAACGCTGTCGGCTCCGGCTTCGAGGATCGACCGAGCCCGGTCGAGCGTGATGCCTCCGATGGCGACAAGCGGCTTTGATATGCGTCGCCGTATTTCGCGGACGGTTTCAAGCCCAACGATCGGGTCCGGGCGCTCTTTCGTCGAAGTCTGACGAACGGGTCCGATCGCCACGTAGTCGACAGGCGCCAAATCGGCTGCCAGAGCCTGCTCTAGGGAATGAGTCGAGAAGCCGATGATGCGGCTCGCTCCCATCAGGGCCCTCGCTTTGTCAGGCGGCAGGTCATCCTGTCCGAGGTGCACCCCATCGGCCTTGACGGCTATCGCGATGTCGACGCGGTCGTTGATTATGATCCGAACGCCAAGTCTGCGGGCCCTCGACACTGCTTCGAGCGCTGCGTCGTAGAACTCGCGCGGCGAAGCGCGCTTCTCTCGCAACTGAATCAGTGATGCGCCTCCAGCGGCCAACAGTTCAATCTGTTCGGCGTGTGATAATCTGCTGATGAGAGTGTCGGTGATTGGATAGATCTTCGGAAGCAGGAAAGCCATTGACTGATTTTATGCCTTCGCGAGCGGCATAACTTTAGTCTGTGCGAGGTAATGTGCAGGCCGACAAAACCAACACAGACTAAAGTCTATGCTACGCCGGGCCTCGTGCGCACTATTCACCAGCCCCCTGCGCCGCTTGCTGAGATTCGGCTTTATCCTCAACGTGGGTCTTGCTGAAGCGCTCCATGAATCTGGTGGAGAGATTTCCGGCCACAAAGTCGGGCTCAGACAGTATGCGCTGATGCAGCGCCACAGACGTTTCGATTCCCTCAACAATGTACGCCTCAAGTGCCCGCTGCATTCGTGCGATGGCCATATCCCGAGTGCGGTGATGAACGATCAGTTTTGCGATAAGAGAATCGTAGTACGGAGGGACAACCCAACCAGGATACGCCGCCGTGTCGACCCGCACGCCGGGTCCGCCAGGCAGGTTCATCGCCGTGATCAGACCTGGCGAGGGTACATGGGTGACCGGAGATTCGGCGTTGATTCGGCATTCAATTGCATGACCGCTAAACACAATATCATCCTGATCGAACTCTAGCCGCTCTCCCGCAGCAATCAGTATCTGTTCGCGGACCAAATCGGTGTTTGTTACGAGCTCGGTCACCGGATGCTCAACCTGGATGCGCGTGTTCATTTCCATGAAGTAGAAGTTGTTGTCCTGGTCCAGTAAGAATTCCATCGTGCCCGCGTTGACGTAGCCAATTTCTCGACACGCGCGCACGGCTAACTCTCCCATCTTGCGGCGTATTTCGGGGGTGAGGGCCGGCGATGGCGATTCTTCGATCAGTTTTTGATGTCTGCGCTGAATCGAGCACTCGCGCTCGCCAAGGTGAACCAGATTGCCGTGCTGATCGCCGAGGATTTGAATCTCTATATGTCGAGCTGTCTCGATGTACTTTTCGATGTATACCGCCGGATTGCTGAACGCGAGTTGAGCCTCTTGCTGTGCAGCAGGCAGCGCCGCGAGAAGGCCCGCGCGGTCGTGAACTATGCGCATCCCGCGGCCGCCGCCACCAGCCGTTGCCTTGATGATTACCGGGTAACCGATGGTGGCCGCGACTCGCGCGGCCTCTTCTTCGTCCTCGATCACGCCCTCGAATCCAGGCGTTATTGGAATACCGGCGGCTTTCATCGCCACGCGAGCCTCAGCTTTGTCGCCCATCAACTGGATGGTGGCGGCGTTGGGTCCGATGAACTTGATGTTGCAGGCTTCGCACACTTCAGCGAAGTAGGCGTTCTCGGCAAGGAACCCATAGCCTGGATGAATGGCATCGACGTTGGTTATTTCAGCCGCAGATATGACCGCCGGAATGTTCAGATAACTCTTCGCCGAGGGCGGGGGACCAATGCAGATGGATTCGTCCGCAAAGCGCACGTGAAGAGAGTCGCGGTCAGCTTCCGAGTGAACGGCGACTGTGCGAACGCCAAGCTCCCTGCACGCCCAAATGATCCGCGTCGCGATCTCGCCTCGATTTGCTATGAGGATCTTTTTGAACATAGTCGGTGGTCCGTAGTTCGTAGTCCGTAGTCCGTAGTACATAGTCATTTTTCGCAACAACAACACGCTACGGACTATGGACTATCTAGGTCTTAATCCCGAACAGGGACTGACCGTACTCTACCGGTTGTCCATTCTCGACATAGATCCTGGCAATCTCGCCGCTCACCTCGGCTTGAATCTCGTTCATCAGCTTCATTGCTTCGATGATGCACACAACAGAGTCCGGCGCGATGTGATCTCCTACTCTCACAAACGGCTTCGAATCTGGTGAGGGCGCGTTATAAAACGTTCCAACGATCGGTGACTTTATGATGTGCAGCTCTGGTTGGGCAGCGGCGGCTTCAACGCCCTCGTTATCAGAGGCCATGCTTGATCCGGACGAAGACGCCTGCGCCTCAATCAGGCCTCGCTGCGCACCCTTGGACACGACCTCCGCCGCAGCGGGAATAGCCGAAGAAATAATGATCGGCGCGGGAGCAGGCTGTACGATCTGCGGGCTGGATTCTTTGAAGCGACTGATGCGAAGGCGGAAGCCTTGTCGTTCGATCTCGAACTCCGCGAATCCCTTATCATTTACGAGCTCGATCAGGTCTTTGATTTCCTTCAGATTCATCCTTGCCTCCTCGATCTAAAGGCCCAGTCAGGGTTGCGGTCGCGATTGTCCCAGATCCATTGTAACAAGAGAAGAGGAATCAGAAGCCAATCTTTGCGAGACCAATATGCGCGAAAGCCTCAACCGCCGGCGGCTGAGGCTTACATCAGGTAACCGGCAGTCGGGTCAGGCTACTCGCTCGTTTCCTTCCTCTTTGAAGCTTTAGTAGATGCTCCCTTTTTCTTCACAGGCCGCTCTGCCGGCTTCGCTTCTTTCTTTTTTTCCGACTTGGCAGAAGCTCCTTTTTTCTTAATAGGCTGCTCTTGCGGCACGCCTTCCTTCAATTCAGCCTTCTTGCGACGCCCAAAGAACCGCCGCCCTTTTTTCTTCTCTTCCTTCTTCTCGTCTTCGTGTACTTGTTTGGTCTCGCTCCCGAGCAACTCGATCAACGCCATCTCAGCGCCATCGCCCCTGCGTGTTCCAAGTTTCAAGATTCGTGTGTAACCGCCGGGCCTCTCCGCGAACCGCGAGGCTACTTCGTCGAAGAGCTTGTCGAGCGCTGCCACGCCGGCAGTGCGCGGGGCCTGGGGCCGCTTGTACCCACCATCAGGCACCCGGTTTGTGTTCCCGGTGAAGAAATAAGCGGCCGCCAACCTCCGATTATGAAGCGCGCTCTCCGGGGCATCAGACGCAAGCGCGCGCTTGCCAAGCGTAATGGCGCGTTCAGCAAAGGGCCTTAGCTCTTTTGCTTTTGGGAGCGTGGTTATCAGCCGCTCGTGAGTAATCAGCGAAGTGCAAAGGTTACGCAGCAATGCCAAACGATGCTCCGTTTTGCGCCCCAGTTTTCTATGAGCAACTCTATGTCGCATATCGAATCCCTAAAAGCAAAAACAATGCATAATAACGAGAGGCGCAAGACACACGCTGCTCATTATTCAAGGGCCACCATTTGTCAGGCGCCGGCCTCATCGACGAGCCTTCCTTGCTCATCGAACTTCATTCCAAGGTGTAATCCCATCGAGGAGAGAATCTCTTTGATCTCGTTCAGGGATTTTCGGCCGAAATTCTTGGTCTTGAGCATGTCGGGCTCGGATTTCTGCACGAGCTCTCGGATAGTTCGAATGTCGGCGTTCTTCAAGCAGTTGTAAGAGCGAACCGACAACTCCAGCTCGTCAACAGATCGATCAAGGTTCTCGTTGAAGGTCATGCGGGCGGCTTCTTCGCTGTCAGCCTCGGCAAGCTCGGGCTCTTCCTCGAAGCTGATGAAGATCTGCATATGGTCTTTGATCAACTTCGCCGCGAGTCCTACTGCGTTCTCCGGCTTGACCGAGCCGTTGGTCCACACTTCCATCGTCAGCTTGTCATAGTCGGTGTCCTGTCCCAACCGCGCAGATTCGACCGTGTAATTAACCTTCTTAACCGGCGAGTGAACCGAGTCAATCGGAATATATCCAACGGCAAGGTCCTCATCAAAGTTGCGCTCGGCGGACACGTAACCTCGACCTCGTTTCAACCGCATCTCGATGACCAGCGAGCCGCCCTCCGAGATCGTCGCGATATGCACGTTCGGATCGAGAATCTCGACCTCGGCGTCAGTTTCAATCTCGCCCGATAGCATCTCGCCGGGCACGCTGCGTTCGACGCGAAGCGTCTTTGGCCCCGCCCCGTGCAACTTGAACGGGATTCGTTTGAGGTTGAGTATGATATCGGTCGCGTCCTCCACAACCCCCGGTATCGATGAGAATTCATGCAGCACGCCCTCAATCTTGACAGCCGTTATGGCTGCGCCCTCGATCGACGAGAGCAGAGCGCGCCGCAAACAGTTTCCGATCGTCGTTCCGAAGCCCCGCTCAAATGGTTGAGCGAAGAACTTGGCATAACGGCCGGTAGCTGTTTCGGTTTCGCACGCGAGGCGCTTTGGCCTCTGAAAGCCAATCATGAATTGAGTTTCTGTTCCGTCCATCGCTTCCTCTCAAGAAAGGCTGAGGTTCAAGGCCGGCCTCTGGTAACGGCTAACGCCTCGTCCGCGCGGCCTCTCACCTCCAGCTTCATTACTTCGAATAGAGTTCGACAATAAGCTGTTCGTTAATGTTCTGACCTATGTCTTCGCGGCGTGGGAGAGCAATGACGCGGCCGCGCATATCATCGGGCGAGACGACCTCGAGCCAGGTTGGCCGCCCGCGACCCGATGCAGTTTGAAACGCGCTCTGAATGTGAATGTTCGAGCGGCTTCCTTCTCGCACCGAGATCTCGTCTCCGACCTTCACCTGGAAGCTTGGAATATCAACCTTGCGTCCATTGACCAGGACATGTCCGTGGGTGACGAACTGGCGTGCCTGCGCCCGCGAGGTCGCGTAGCCCAGGCGATAGACGACATTGTCCAAACGGCGTTCCAACAGCGCGAGCAGGTTCTCACCCGTCACGCCCTTCATTCGCATGGCCCTCTGGAAATACAGCCGAAACTGACGCTCCAACATGCCGTATATGCGTTTGACCTTCTGTTTTTCGCGTAGTTGCTCGCCGTAGCCGACGAGCTGTTTGGCACGTCGCATGTTGCGACCGTGTTGGCCAGGCGGCTGAGTACCGCGCTTCTCGATGGGGCAAGTCGGCTTATAGCACCGCTCGCCTTTCAAAAAAAGTTTCATTCCTTCCCGGCGGCACAATCTGCACACCGGGCCTCGATATCTTGCCAAGTTCTGCTCCTCCGTCTACTTTCCGAAAGCGCTGACTCCGGTCACCGCTTATCGACAAGCAAAAGTTTACAGGCGTGAATTGGTTTCTGGTTTATGGTTTCGAGTTTCTGCTCTTTGAACACCGAACCAGAAACCAGCAACCTGAAACTCAAAACTTAGTTTCTTTCGCCCTTCTTCCTTTAAGACGCCGGTGTCTCCATAGCACCGCAGCGGAATCGATCCGCCCTGCGTCTGAACCACGATCGCCTCGGGGCTGACAACAAGCCCCAGGCCCATTCGAAACCAGACTCAAACTCTCCGCCGTTTTGGTGGACGGCAGCCATTGTGCGGAATCGGAGTTACGTCCCGAATAAGGCGAACTTCGATCCCCGCCGATTGAATAGCTCGCACAGCCGACTCGCGGCCGGACCCCGGACCCTTAACCCTCACCTCGCAGGAATTCATCCCAAGCTCGCGGGCTTGTTGAGCGGCGCGAATGCCGGCCTGTTGCGCAGCGAATGGAGTGCCCTTGCGTGACCCGTGAAAGCCAAGCGCGCCGGACGACGACTGGCTGATCAGGTTACCTTCCAGGTCTGTGATCGAAACCAGAGTGTTGTTGAAGCTCGCCTGAATATGAACGATTCCCTGCGGCACTAACCGCCGCTCTTTGCGTTTGAATGTCTTCTTCTTGCCGGCCTTAGTTTGAGCTTTTGCCATAGTCCTCGTGACGCGGATGCGTGATGCGCGATGCGTGAAATGAGTTCCGTGCTCACGGATCTCGTTTCACGAATCACTCCTTACTTCTTACCTGCCGCCTTCTTCTTGGCTACGGTCATGCGGCGCGGCCCTTTGCGGGTACGCGCATTCGTGTGTGTCCGTTGCCCGCGAACCGGTAGCCCTCTGCGGTGACGCAAGCCCCGATAACACCCGATGTCCATCATTCGCTTGATGTCCATCTGAATTTGCTTGCGTAGATCACCCTCGACCCCGCCTTGCTGGTCGATCACAGTGCGAATCCGATTGATTTCCTCCTCAGTCAGTTCGCGAATCCGCGTATCGACATTGACGCCCGCTTCTCCCAATATCTTGTTCGCACGAGATCGCCCGATGCCGTAGATGTAAGTCAGACCGATTTCAGCTCTCTTGTTAGCTGGCAGGTCCACACCTGCAATGCGTGCCATTCTGCCTCCGTTTGCTTCGAACGCGAAGCCCGTTCGCTTAGTCTACCCTTGCCGCTGTTTATGCTTCGGGTTGGTGCAAATCACCCTAACCACCCCACGGCGGTGAATGACCTTGCAGTTGTCGCACATTTTTTTTACTGATGCTCTAACTTTCATTCTTGCTCTTCCTTGCCGTGACGTGGCTGCTATGCCGGGAAAACGCCAGGAATGACAAACGGTTATTCTAGCATCGGCAGCCGCAACCGGCAACCCGCTCATGCGTAGCAGAGACTTTAATCTGCGCGCATTTGTTTTCGACTCGCTCGTAAACCGGTCTATGCTACTTCCACCACCGCTGCTGCTTCATCCCGCAGCGTCAGTATCTGCGGACCGTCCTCAGTAATTGCAACCGTGTGCTCGAAATGCGCCGAGGGCTGGCCATCAAGTGTTATCACGGTCCAGCCGTCGGAGAGCACTTTCACGTCCTCGTGCCCCAGATTGATCATCGGCTCAATCGCAATCACCCATCCTTCACGCAGGACGGGGCCCGTTCCCGGCTTGCCGTAATTCGGCACCTGCGGCTCTTCGTGCATTGCACGTCCCACGCCGTGTCCGCAGTAGTTCTTGACGACTGAGTAACCGAGCGGCTCGACGTACGACTGCACTGCGTTGCATACATCGCCGAGCCTGTTACCGACCCGGCATTTCTCAATGGCCTTGTAGAGCGAGCGCTGTGTCGCGTCGAGCAGGCGCTTCACCGCATCGCTGACGTTCCCCACCGGAACGGTAACGGCCGCATCCCCTACATATCCCATGTAGGTGGCGCCGCAATCAATGCCAACGATGTCGCCGTCTCGCAGTTTGCGCTTGCTCGGAATTCCGTGGACGACCTCATCGTTTATCGAAGCGCAAATCGAACTGGGGTACCCGTGATATCCCTTGAACGTCGGATATGCGCCGGCGCCCACAATCATTCGCTCCGCTTCGTGATCCAGATCACGAGTTGTTATGCCCGGCGCGACCATCTCCGCTAATCGCCCCAATACCTGGGCGACGATGAGCCCCGAAGCTCGCATCCTTTCGATTTCTGTCCTGGATTTGCGAATGATCATAAGAAGGTGCCGTTCAGTCGCGAGGCTGGAGTCAACTCGCGTCAAAGGCTGCCTGCCTCCCCAATATGCTTACGATTCGCCGAAATACGTCTTCGGGAGCCCCTGTCCCGTCAACCTTATACAAGCGGCCCGACTCGGCATAGTAGTCAAGCAGCGGCCGCGTCTTCTCGTCATAAAGCGCGAGCCGTTGAGCTATTGCCTCTTCGTTGTCGTCCGATCTGGTGAACAACTTTTGGTCGTCCAGATCACAAATGCCTTCATGTTTACTTGGCTTGAAGTAAATGTTGTATATTGCCCCGCAGGCGCTGCATGTTTGCCGGCCAGCCAACCGTTTGAATAGCAACTCTCGCGGCACCTCGATGCTTATGACGGTGATCCGATGCCCGAGGGGTTTCGCGATCTTTTCCAGCAGCTTCACTTGCGGAAGCGTCCTCGGAAAACCATCGAGTACGCAACCACCTTCGCAATCAGATCGGCTCAAACGAGTCTTCACAACTTCGGCGAGGATGTCGTCTGAAACAAGCTGGCCGGCCGCCTGCACCCTCCGAACCTGCAGGCCGAGCGGCTCATCGCTGTGCGCCATCTCGCGCAGAATATCTCCCGTAGCAACCAAAGGGAGCTTGAGTCGTTCGGCGAGCAGATGCGCCTGAGTACCCTTACCAGCGCCCTGCGGTCCCATCAAGACGGTGATGTCAGGCATATCAGTCTTAGTAACTACGGCGCCCACGCATGCGGCGCCCACGCGGACCAAGGAATCCATCGTAGTGGCGCATGATCAGTTGAGACTCGATCTGATTCATTGTGTCCATCGCTACACCGATTACGATCAGCAAGCTGGTTCCCCCGAAAAAGAAGTTTACGCCTATACCGGTCGTCAACCACGACGTCAATGGGTTGGAGCGGAGCACGTTATCAATGGACGGTCCAATCAACGGGAGATACTGGAATTGAAAACCTTGAAGCAAAAACTGCGGTAACAACGCAACCGCCGCCAGGTATATAGCGCCAACCGTAGTCAGCCGCGTGAGTATCTCATTCAGGTGATCTGCCGTCCGTTTGCCCGGTCGAATGCCCGGTATGAACGCGCCGTTCTTTCGAAGATTGTTCGCAACTTCGTCAGTGTTGAAGATGATTGAAACGTAAAAAAACGTGAAGAAGATTATCGCCGTGGCATATATGAGATAGTGCAACGGATGTCCTTGCCCGCCCATCTCCACAGCAACCCGTGCAAGCCAGGCGCGCCATCCGGTCGTCTGGGTCGGATCGGTGCCGATAAAACCAAGAATTGTCTGCGGGAAAGCCAGGATCGAGGACGCAAAGATCACCGGGATGACGCCGCCCATGTTTACCTTCAGCGGCATATGAGTCTGTTGCTGCGGTATCGACTGGCGGCCAACCATTCGCCGCGCGTGGTTGATGGGCACCTTTCGAAACCCCCGCTCGACAAAAACTATGCCCGCGATAACGAACACCATAGCGAGCAGCAGCGCGATCACGCCCAACGCCGTACCAGTTCCGCCGCTGGTCAATTTCTCATACATAATCTGAGTCGCAGATGGCAACCTGAGTACGATCCCGGCGAAGATTATCAAGCTTATTCCGTTGCCAACCCCGCGCTCGGTTATTTGTTCGCCGAGCCACATGATAAACGTGGTGCCGGTAGCAAGCGTCAGCATCGTCATCGCGATAAAGCCAACACCCGGGCTGCGCACCAGCGATCCGGTGCCAGTCACCTGGTTCTGCAGCCAGTATGCGATGCCGAACGACTGGACCGAACAAAGCACTACCGTGAGGTAACGC
>DATLWF010000407.1:0-3783 GCA_035576605.1 Blastocatellia bacterium
TGCGAACGACACAAAGATCAGCACCACCGCGAACGCGGAAGACGACCAGAACGAAGGGTTGAATTGCGTGAAACGCCCGGCGCTTTGATTCGAGCGAAGCAAAGCGCCAATAATGAAGCCCAGAAGTAAGATCACCTGGACAGCAATAAGGCCGGATTGGACCCGTCCGCCTAACCTGACGTCAAACGAGTGCAAGATTGACAAGACGAGGATCGTGAGCACAGCCATCGAGCGCACGGGCCAGCCGGGAACGATGCGCGCAACGTAGAGGTGCATCGCCATCGCCGAAGCCGCGATCGGCGCGGCAAAGCCTACGACTAACGATACCCATCCGGAGATCACGCCGAGCGATGGATGAAGGAGCCGGCTCAAGTAGTAATATTCACCACCCGAGCCCGGGAGGTTGGCTCCGATCTCGCCATAACACAGCGCGCCGCAGAGAGCGACGATGCCGCCAAGCAACCAGGCAAGCAGAATGTCTCCGCCGCCGGCTCCCATCGCGACCATCAAACCGGTTGTGGTGAAGATACCCGTGCCGATCATGCTGGAGATGACTATCGAGGAAGCAGGAATCAGTGTGAGCAATCGCCGGGTCGATTCCGAACGGATCGATTGGCTAGCGGACGGAGCGCGGTCGATCATTCGCCGAATTCTGAGCCACTGCGCGCTCGAACTCAAGGACGGGTTGGCTTAGCGGACGACAAAAGGGTGTGACTGGATGGGATTTAATGCCAGGCAAGAGAGCTTGCACGGCGGGCCGGTGTGGCTTCCCGGATCGCACGAGAGACGGTCTGGGGCGGCCACGGAGGCCGCCCCAAAATGGTATCGAGCTAACGGCGTTGGGCGGCCGCCTTCGAATCGCGCATCTGTTTGACGCGATCGTGGACTAGCTTGATGCTTTGGAATTGGCGCTCGATGGTTGATCGAATGTTCGGCGGTGGATCCAGCTTGAGCGCGTCTTTGTAAGCCTCCACGGCCGAGTCTTCGCCGCGTTCGCATTCACTTAAGATCGAGTGATCGTCCTTCCCGGTGAGCGTACCCTTTATGTCTATCCACGCGCGATGCATCGCTGCTGTTGCGGATCCACTCTTCTGGGGGTCGCCGCCCAGCGTGCGGACTTCCAGTTGTAGCTGGTTTACAAACTGCGCTCGCTCCGCTGCTATCTGGTTGAGGAAGGTCTTGAGATCCGGGCTCTTGACGTTTTCGGCAGCCTCTTTGAAGCCGTTCTGCCCGTCTCGACAGGTTTCTATGAGGTCGTTGAGGGTGCTGATTGCCTTTTTGCTATCCATTCTGTGCGTTCCTCCGTTGTTCGTTCTGAGTTCGGAGGACTCGCACACCCTGCGTCCAGCTTGCAATAAGTATGAACATGCCAGGACCGAGCTGTCAACTTAAGAGTGTCCTAAAACTTTAGGACACCACCGTCAACTTGACCGCCGTTCCAGGTATTTATCCCGCACCGATGGTTACGCCGCCGTCGATAACAATCACCTGGCCGGTCATCCAACTGGCCGCGCGCGATGCCAGGAAAACAGCAGCCCCGGCGATGTCATCCGGCTCTCCAATGCGGCGGAGCGGAGTCATTGCCTCGGATTTGGCCAACATCTCGGGGTTCTCCCACAGCGCGCGGGCGAAGTCGGTCCGGACGAGTCCCGGCGCGATACAGTTGACTCGAATGTTTTTCGGACCCCATTCCACAGCAAGATTCCGCGCCAGTTGAAAATCGGCAGCCTTCGAGATGGCGTAGATGCCGAGTTGCAGCGACCCCCTGAGCCCACCTATGCTCGAAACTATGATCACGCTGCCGTCCCTTCGCTCGGCCATGTCGGGAATCGCGAGATTGCAAAGCCAGAGATTGCTGCGGACGTTTGAGTCGATGACTTTGGTGAACGCATCATCGGTCAGGCCGGACAGCGGGCCGTAATACGGATTGACCGCGGCGTTGCACACCAGGACGTCGATCTTGCCGTAGCGCTTCCTGGTTTCCGAGACGAGACGCTCGACGTCGTCTCGCTTGCCGATGTGGCAAGGGATAGCGGTCGCCTCCAACCCTTCACTCTTTACGGCGCCGGCGACCTCTTCGCAATTGTCGGCCTTCCGGCTCGAGATGACAACCTTCGCGCCCGCACGGGCGAGCGCCTCGGCGATCGAGCGTCCGATGCCCTTGGTTGAACCGGTGACGATTGCCACCTTGTCGCTTAGATTGAATAGTTCGTTCGACATTCTCATTCCTGTTCAGTTGCAACTCAGACAGTCGGGCCGTCCTCGGCATCTGCCGATCCGACGATGCCCACCCTCGCTATCTGAATCCTAAAGCGCCTGGCCTTGCATGATGAATCGGCTGCGACTGCGAAGGCGCTCCACAACTTCGGCCGGTGCTTTAGCCGGTGATCCGGCGTTGAAAGGCGGTTGCGGGTCATACTCGATGCCGAGTTGAATCGCTTGCGCGACCGCTTCGCCGGCTTCCCGCGCAACCAGTGTCAGGGCCATATCGATGCCTGCCGAGACTCCCGCTGCTGTGATGATCCTGCCTTCAATCACCACGCGTTCTGAGACAACTTCGGCGCCCAGCGAACGCAACATATCATACGCGAGCCAATGCGTCGTCGCGCGTAACCCTTTGAGCAAGCCTGCGGCCGCGAGGATCAACGACCCGGTGCAGACCGAAGTCGTCCAGCGTGAATGTTCATGAGCTTGCCGGATCCAGTTCAACACCGGTTGGTCATCCATCAACGCCATCTGCCCAGGACCTCCCGGCACCACGATTATGTCCGGGGAACTGACCTCTTCGAGCGAGTAGTCGGCAAGGAGGGCTAAGCTGCCCGCATCCGTTCGTTTTGGACCTGCCTCCTTAGCAACGAACTTCACCGTCGCGCCAGGCATGGAGCGCAGCACTTCGTAGGGTCCGACCGCATCAAGCGCAGTCAATCGGTCGAAAATCAGAATTGCTACTTCCATTGCTTCTCCCTGTTTACCAAAATCAGTGATCTCTTGTCGTCTGATCTACGAGACACGCTGCGTGTCCCAATACTACATCGCCGTCGCGCATTCGGGTTGGAGTGGGGACCCAGCCACCAGCGACACGGCGCTCGAGCAATTCGTCCGCGTCAGGTGCGTGATTCAGGAGAGCGACCGCCCTCACCGCGCCAAGTCATGTTGTGTCAAACACCAGGAATACTTCCGGCGATACCCGAATGACGACGTCGTGGGTGAATTCATCTTGAGTAACTACGTTCAGCAACTCGGCGGGCGGCGTTCGCCCGACCGCCCAGAGCATCGCCTGTTCAAGCGTCCGAACCGATCCAACTTCGCTGAGAACATCGGCAGGCATCGGGGTTATTGCAGAAGTTTGAATGGTGCCCCCGGCGCGATTCCAACGCGCGACCTTCCGCTTAGGAGGCGGACGCTCTATGCAACTGAGCTACGGGAGCACACCGGGTCTAAACTAACAGATGCGCTTTTCAGGTGTCCAGAGATTCGGCCGCGCGGGGTGCGCGTCACGTTTTCGCGCATACCCACCTCGTCACGAGATAGTGGAAAAAAATCCGGCTAACCGCGTAGCGGTGACCTCTCGATAGCACGCGGCGGTTGGAATTCGCGGCCGCGTAGCGGTCACCTATTCCTCATAGGTGTGCTGCAATCAAACAGGTGACCGCTACGCGGCCCGCAGTTGTTAATGCGCGCCGTGCTATCGAGAGGTCACCGCTACGCGGTTAGCCGGTCTTTTCACACAATCTCTGCGTTGGTGGATCGTTCATACTCAGCCTAAATCTCGCCTGCCGCACG
>DATLWF010000408.1:0-5122 GCA_035576605.1 Blastocatellia bacterium
CAGACCGAGGTCGATATGCGCTTCAACACGTTGACCAAGATGGCCGACAGCGTCCTGTGGTACAAGTACTGCGCAAAAAACACCGCGCAAAAGCATGGCAAGACCGCGACGTTCATGCCGAAGCCGCTCTTCCAGGATAACGGATCAGGCATGCACACTCACCAGTCGCTGTGGAAGGAAGGAAAGAACCTCTTTTACGAGAAGGGCGGATACGCCGACCTTTCCCAGGCGTGCCTGTATTACATCGGAGGCATACTCAAGCACGCGCCGGCGCTATGCGCGCTCATCGCCCCGACCACCAACTCTTACCGGCGGCTGGTGCCCGGCTACGAGGCTCCCATAAACCTTGCGTACAGCAAGCGAAACCGCTCGGCGGCGATCCGCATCCCGATGTACTCGAAGTCGGAGAAGGCGAAGCGCATCGAGTTCAGAACCCCGGACCCTACTTGCAACCCATACCTGTCGTTCGCGGCGTGCGTAATGGCGGGTCTGGACGGCATTGCCAACAAGATAGATCCGGGCAAGCCGCTGGAGAAGGACCTGTACGAACTGCCGCCCGAAGAAGCAGCCGAGATCAAGCAACTGCCTGGCTCACTCGAGGAAGTGCTGGATGCCCTGGAGGTGGACCACGGGTTCTTGCTGAAGGGCGACGTGTTTACGCCCGACCTGATAAGCACCTGGATCGACTACAAGCGAAAGAATGAAGTCGACGCAATTCGTCTGCGACCACACCCATGGGAATTTGCGCTGTACTTCGACATTTAGACGCTGCGCCTTAGATGAGACATAGGTTGGCCACCGCGCTTGCCATTGCCTTTATGATCGTTATGATCTCTACGACTAGTGAATTTCAACCGGAGGCGAAGGGGCCGAGTGGACAGCCGTTTTTATCTGAGCAGCAAGCTACCGCCTTATGTTTTCAACGTGGTTAACGAGTTGAAGGCGGCTGCCAGGGCGAGAGGGGAGGACATAGTGGACCTGGGCATGGGCAATCCCGACCTGCCTACCCCTGAGCCCATTGTGAACAAACTGATAGAAGCTGCGCGCAATCCTCGCAATCATCACTACTCGGCTTCGCGCGGCATCGCAAAGCTGAGAGAGGCGATCTGCCGGCGTTACTCTCGAAAATGGGGCGTCAGTCTGGATCCGCAATCCGAAGCAGTGGTGACGATCGGGGCTAAAGATGCTCTCGCGCATCTTGTAATGACCTTGCTCGCCCCTGGAGAAACGGCACTCGTGGCGGAGCCCGCTTATCCGATTCATACGCACTCGGTCATTATCGCCGGCGGACAGCTTGTGCAGGTTGCGGCAGCGAGCGCGGGCGATCTGCTGAACAGACTGCCGGCCGTCATCGAGGCCCATCGCCCCAAGCTGATCACAATCTCCTTCCCGAACAACCCTACCGGACAGTGCGTGGAGATAGAGTTCTTCGAGGAAGTGATCAAGCTGGCCCGACGATTCGGCGTGTTTGTGATACACGACTTTGCCTACGCCGACCTGGTATTTGACGGTTACGTTGCGCCCAGCATACTCCAGGTGAAAGGCGCGAAGGAGGTGGCCGTCGAGATTTTTTCGCTGTCGAAGAGCTACAGCATGGCCGGGTGGCGCGTTGGCTTTTGTGTCGGTAACGCTGAGGCGCTTGCGGCGCTTGCTCGGCTTAAGAGCTACATGGATTACGGCATCTTTCAGCCGATTCAAATAGCGGCGATAATTGCGCTCAACGAGTGTGAGCGGTACGTGAGCCAGATCGCCGAACAGTACAGCAAACGGCGCGATGTGCTCGTCGAGTCTTTGGGCCGCGCTGGGTGGCCGGTTGAAAAACCTCGCGGGACAATGTTTGTTTGGGCGCGAATACCCGAGCGATTTCGCTCGGCGGGCTCGCTCGAGTTCGCAAAACTTCTTCTGGCGCGCGCGCGTGTGGGTACGTCGCCGGGAATCGGCTTTGGAGCTTCCGGCGACGAACATATCCGATTCGCGCTGGTCGAAAACGAGCACCGGATAAGACAGGCGGGAAGAGCGATAAAGCGTTTCCTCAACGACTGAACTTCCTCTCGAAATCACTTCGTGCAAATGCCAGACGGAGCCCGCGCAAGGATCAAGCGCGGCTTTCAGAAATTTTCCGATCTACACAACATTTCAAAAGCCTGCTAATCGAATGCCGAGTCTTTGCGGATCCACCTGCGTGCTTCACTTGATTGAAGCGCTGGCAAGCTCGGCGTATCATTGCGTCTCTCGACACTCGTTTGTCCTGATCAAAGGGGAGTACCTTATGAGCTACCGTCTTGGCGCCTGGCTGTTCTTTCTTGTTTGCGTGGTTGCACTCGGCCTCAGACCCGCGACTGCGCAAGAAGATCCGCACGCGCATCACGAATCCGTTGGCTACGTCCCGCGCTCGATACTTGAACGCCCGCTGCCGATTCGCAAGGGAACGGGAACGGTGCACGAAACTGTGACCACCTCATCCAGGGAGGCGCAGGCGTTCTACGATCAGGGGCTTGCCTACCTTCACTCTTATGTGTGGGTGGAAGCGGCGCGTTCGTTCAATCAAGCTCTGAGGCACGACGGGAAACTCGCGATGGCTTATGTCGGGCTCAGTCGCGCTTATTCCGGTCTCGACGATCTGAACGCCGCGCGGGAGTCGCTTGAAAAGGCGCAATCGCTGGCTGCAGCAGCGAGCCCCCGAGAACAGCGGCGGATCGCGATTCGCGCAAACCAACTCGAGGCGCTGAGCGACCTCAATAGCTCCGCCAAACACCTCGCGTACAAGAAGGCGATAGACGACGCGCTGTCGATCGACGCCAATGATGCGGAGTTATTGCTGTTGCGTGGCAACGCGGAGGAGCCTACAGCGGCGGGGCGAGGGCAACGCGGAGGCGCCGCCGCGACGGTCTTCTATGAGAAGGTGTTCGCAATATCGCCTGACAACTTCGCTGCGCATCACTATTTGATTCACTCCTATGAAAACATCGGACAGATGGAACCCGCGCTGAAGCATGGCGAAGCTTATGCGCGACTCGCGTACGAGATTCCGCACGCGCGTCACATGTACGGACACGACCTTCGCCGCGTAGGCCGCATCACTGAAGCGATAGCGGAGTTCCGGAAGGCCGACGATCTGGAGAACACCTACTACAGCGCTGAAAACATTCCGTCTGATTACGACTGGCATCATCAACACAACCTGGATCTGCTTTCGACTTCATACCAATACATCGGGCAGATGAAAACAGCCGAGCAATTGATGAAGCAGGCGTTCGAGATCCGCTCGGTTAACGTAGGCCTCGAGTTTGCCAAGAAAGAATGGCCGAGGTTCTTGCTTGGAAGAGGCCGCAAACAAGAAGCGCTCGCGGCTGCGAACACGTTGATCACGGGTAAGTACCCAAGGACGCGCGCAACAGGTCATCTGATTGCCGGCCAGGTCTTGCTCTCGATGAACAGAATGGCGGAAGCAAAGGGAGAGCTTGCTGAAGCGGAAAAGCAAATGAGGGATGCCCCGGGCACTGTCGGAGGTGGTTCCGCCGGTGGAATTCAACCGCCGGTCGAGCCTGAGCTTGAAGCGCTCCGAGCAGAAATCCTGCTGCGTGAAGGCAAGACCGAAGAAGGCGGCGCTTTGTTCAAAGAGGTGGAGCGCAAGCTTCGAGCATTGCTCGGACCGGACGCCTGGAGCCAAGCGCTTTTCAGACTGGAGTCGATCGCGCAAGCGGCCCGCGAGGCAGGCGATTGGGAACTGGCGGAATACACCGCGAAACAAATGCTCGAACACGATGCGGCGTACGCCGGCTCTCATTATGCGATGGCGCTTGTCGCCGAGCAGAAGCGAGAGAAGTCAGCAGCAGAACGAGAGTTCGCGAGGGCTGAAGAGCTATGGCGTGGCGCCGATCTTGAGCTCCCAGAACTATTACAGGCGCGTGCGAAGATGACCGCCCTGCGAAAGTGATCTCGTGCGTCTCAGCTTTTCTCCACTTTGGTTTCTCGATCGAGAACGCAAGCAACTGCTCAGTTAGTACCCCGCTCCTCAAGCATGCCTGTGCTCCCAGGAGAGAGGTTTCGATAATGACCAGGGAAGAAATCAGACTGCAACAATCACGCGAGCGGCGAGCCCACTGGAAGCGATGGGGTCCGTACCTCAGCGAGCGCGCCTGGGGAACCGTCCGCGAAGACTATAGCCCCGACGGCACGGCGTGGGATTTCCTGTCGCACGATCACGCTCGTTCGAAAGCTTATCGCTGGGGTGAAGACGGCATCGGCGGAATCTCGGATCGTCATCAACTCATCTGCTTTGCGGTGGCGTTATGGAACGGCCGCGACTCGATATTGAAAGAACGCATATTCGGCTTGACCGGCTCCCAAGGCAATCACGGTGAAGACGTAAAAGAATACTACTTCTATCTCGACTCAACGCCGACTCACTCCTACATGAAGTATCTGTACAAGTACCCCCAAGCTGAATTCCCATACGCCCAGCTTGTCGAGGAGAATCGACGCCGCGGCAAGGACGCGCCTGAGTTCGAGCTGATGGACACCGGCATCTTCGATGAGGACCGATATTTCGATGTCGAGATCGAATACGCGAAGGCGACCCCCGAAGACATTCTAATTCGCATCAACGTCACCAACCGAGGACCCGAGCCCGCCGATTTGCACCTCTTGCCGACTATCTGGTTCCGCAACACATGGTCGTGGCGAGACGGCGAGGTCCGCCCGAGTCTTCGACAGATCAAAGACGTTCGCAATGCAACGGCAATTCAGCTCTGCCAGCCTGCATACGGCCATCGATGGCTGTTCTGTAACGGTATGCCCGAGTTGCTGTTCACCGAAAACGAGACCAACACGAGGCGACTCTACAACTCCGAGAATGGAACGCGGTTCGCGAAGGACGGGATCAACGAATACATCGTTCAGGGAGCGAAGGATGCCGTGAATGCTGCGAAGATCGGAACGAAAGCGGCCGCTCATTATCCGTTGACCCTCGGTCCTGGCGAGACAAAGGCCATCAAGCTGCGGCTCACGGATCTCGAGATTCCTCCGGCAAACAGCGATCCTTGCAACAGCAAGTTCGATGCCGTGTTCGACGAGCGCAAGCGCGAAGCCGATCAGTTCTATGACTCGGTCACCCCAAAAC
>DATLWF010000409.1:0-6060 GCA_035576605.1 Blastocatellia bacterium
GGTTCAGCTCGGCGATGCTGCGAGCCCGCCTGCTTTGGTTGAATCCGGCGGCCTAATCGGTAAGAAGGTCTCCCATTATCGCGTACTCGAGGTCATCGGGGGCGGCGGCATGGGGATGGTTTACAAGGCTGAAGACCTCAAGCTCAGCCGCCTCGTAGCGCTTAAATTTCTGCCGGAGGAGCTGGCAGGTGATCCGATTGCCCTTCAGCGTTTTGAAAGAGAAGCGCAAACAGCGTCGGCGCTGAACCATCCCAACATCTGCACGATCTACGAAATTGAAGAGTATGAAGGCAAGCCTTTCATCGCCATGGAACTGCTGGAGGGAGACACCCTGCTCCGTCGCGTGAATAAGGAAAAGCAAAACGCAAACGCAATCGCTGCACTGTTGGACATCGCTATTCAAATTTGCAACGGGTTACAGGCTGCTCATGACAAGGACATCATTCATCGCGACATCAAGCCGGCGAACATCTTCCTGACTAAAGAAGGCATTGCAAAAATTCTGGATTTTGGCCTGGCGAAGTTGGTCGCGGGCCAGGCACTTGAAGAAAAAGAATGTGCCGAAGACTCACCAGTGACCCATCCTCTTACTGGTAAAGGACAAGCCCCCAGCGAAAAGAACGATGCGCATCCGGCCCGATTACAAGCAGATTTGACCCGCACCGGGACTACGGCGGGCACCGCCGCTTACATGTCTCCCGAGCAAGTGCGCAAGGAAAGGTTGGATGCCCGAACCGACCTCTTTTCCTTCGGGCTGGTCCTGTACGAGATGGTTGCCGGCCGGCGCGCATTCGATGGCGAGACCATTGCCGAGGTCAACGATGAAATCCTAAGTCAAACACCAACCCCGGCGCACGATCTGAACCATTCGGTCCCGCGCAAACTGGATGTCGTAATCAAGAAGGCGCTGGAGAAGGACCGCTCGCGGCGTTATCAGTCCGTCGCCGAGATGCGTAGGGATATCGAGCGCGTCAGAAAGGAGTTACAGCCGGCCAGGCGACGCGCGCGAAGGTGGCTCGCCGCTGCCGGTTTACTGTTTGTTTTAGCTGCCGCGTTCTGGTTTTACCAGAGCTACCGCAACCGGGTGACTCTTTCCGATAGCGACACGATTGTCCTGGCTGACATCAGCAATCAGACCGGCGATCCGGTATTTGACGATACCCTAAACGCAGCTTTGCGTGACAGCTTGGAGCAAACGCCATATCTCAATGTACTGGCCCCGGCCAAGATTTTCGCAACCTTAAGGCAACTCAACCTTCCTATGACTACCAAGCTGACACCGGAAGTAGCCAGTCAACTCTGTCTACGCACGAACAGCAAAATGGTGATAGCCAGTTCCATCGCGGATGCGGGTAACCGCTTCTACATCGAGCTGAATGCTATTGACGGCCAGTCGGGAACGCCTGTCGCGCGACTCAGGGAACACGCGGCGAGTCGAAACGAGATCGTGAACGTTCTGGGCAACCTGGCGGCACAACTAAGGCGCAAGCTGGGCGAGCCCCCCGCGTCCGTCGCACGGTTCAACAAGCCTTTAGAGGAAGCGACGAGTTCGTCGCTCGATGCGTTGCAAGCGGGACGGACAGGCTACAAACATCACATCGCGGGCGACGTCCCTGGAGCGATTCCTTATTACCAGCACGCAATTGAATTGGATCCAGACTTCGCGCTGGCCTATCAGGCTATTGCGGCTGCGTATGACAATCGTAGCGAACGCCAGTTAGCGATGGGCGCGCTCAAGAAAGCCTATGAACTGCGCAACCGGATGACCGAACCGAACCGCTTACGTGCGGAGTGTCGGTACTACGAGAGTGTAACTGGAGAGATTGAGAAGGCCTGTCTCGTCGCGTTGCAAGCGGTGCAGACTTTTCCCCGGGATGCCGTTGCCCACACCAACCTCGCTTCTTACCTTGCCAAATTGGGACAACCCGACCGGGCCGCCGACGAAGCCCGCGAGGCGGCTCGCCTGCTTCCAAGTCCGTACACCTACTATGACCTGGTACTTCGTAGCATAAGTGCAGAGCGACTGAATGAAGCAAAGACCGCGTTCGATGACGCGGACTCGCGCAACTTCGATAGCGCCGACTTGCGCTTGCACCGCGCCCTGCTAGCCTTCCTGCAACATCATAAGGCCGCAATGGAGGAGCAATGGAGTTGGGCCGCCGGCAAGCCTGATGCTGATCGCTTCCTTTCGGGAAGGGCAGCAGTGGAATGTAACTATGGCCACTTCGGCAACTCTCGCTTGTTGTGGCAACAAGCCATAAACATAGCCACCAAGGCAGGAACTATCCCGTGGATAGGCATCTATTGGAGTGTGCAAGAGGCCGAAGTCGGAAACTCAGAGCGAGCCAGGAGCCTGGCAGCACAAGCTTTCAAGAGCCTTCAGAAGCGCCATGATCAAATATATCTGGCCCTCGCTCTTGCGCGAGCCGGGGACGTCGAGGAGGCGCAGAAACTGGCCGATGCGCTCGATCAGGAATATCCCCTGGATACGGCAATCCAGTATTACTACCTTCCGACGATTCGCGCAGCGATTAAATTGATTGAAAAACATCCGGCTAGCGCCGTCGAAATCCTGCAGCCCGCGGTGAAGTACGATTTAGCATATCCCGATTCTTTCCAGTCCCTTTACCCGGCTTACATCCGCGGCCTCGCGTACCTTCAGCTAGGCGACGGCCAGCAGGCAGCAGCGGAGTTTCAGAAGCTGCTCGATCATCCGGGCCTGGTGGGAAGAGATGTACACGGGGCACTGTCACATTTGCAGTTGGGCAGGGCGCAGAAATTGATGGGCGACAAAGCCGCGGCGCGCAAATCGTATGAAGACTTCTTAACGCTCTGGAAGGACGCGGACCCCGATATTCCTATTTACCAGCAAGCCAAAGCGGAGTATGCGAAGCTCACAAGACCTTGAACCGAAGCAGACGCTGATCCATCTTCGACTGACGATTTGGCGCTGGCAGATGTCTTGCGATGTTCGCGAGAAGACTGCTTCAGGGTTTTGGCTGAAAGTTGAATTACTGTTGTAAAGCGCTATCGGTCGCGTGCGATTTGGAAGCGGCGCTTGTCGATATCCAGCGTCTTGATTTTCGATTCCAGCGTCGAGGAAGGAATACCCAGGCTTGCGGCAGCACCGAATCGTCCAGACACTCGACCCTTACTGGCCGTCAGTGCGTCTTCAATAGCGTCTTTCTCGCGAGCCACCAGAGCGGGTCGTGGCGGTACTGCGGTAAGACCTTGTCTCGCCGGGACGGGGAACCACCGCTCATCAATGTCCAGCGAGTCTGACTCCGAAACAATGATCGCGCGCTCCACCACGTTCTGAAGCTCTCTAACGTTGCCTGGCCAGTCATACGACTGAAGCAGGTTCAATGTCTCTTTCCTGATCGTATTAATCTTCTTGCCGGCGCGCTTGGCGAGCCGGTGTGTGAAGTACTCGATAAGGAGGGGGATGTCCTCCCGACGGTCGCGCAGCGCCGGCATCTCCAACGGAAACACGTTAAGCCGGTAAAACAGGTCCGATCGGAACGTGTTGTCCTCAATAGCGGATTCAAGGTCGCGATTGGTCGCTGCAACAACCCGGACGTTGGTGTGGATTGGCCGGGTACCGCCTAATCGCTCGAACTCATGCTCCTGCAATACGCGCAACAGCGAAACCTGAATCTCAGCCGGCAACTCGCCGACCTCATCAAGAAAAATAGTCCCGCCGTCGGCCAATTCGAAGCGGCCTTGTCGTCGTTGGATTGCTCCAGTAAACGCCCCCTTCTCGTGGCCGAACAGTTCCGAGCTGATCAGTGACGAAGGAATTGCCGCGCAGTTTACGCTGACGAAAGCCCGGGAGGCTCGAGGCGATCGTCTGTGGATCGCTCGTGCGACGAGCTCCTTTCCGGTGCCAGTCTCACCGGTAATCAGCACCGTTGAGTTTGTTGGGGCGACCTTGGACGCGTACGACAGCACCGTCCGGAGGGCCGGCGAAGTGCCCACGATTTCCTCGAACATTGAGGCCTTGTCAATCTCCTCCCGCAGGAGGAAGTTCTCTTTCTGCAGCCGATCCGATAGCCGTTGTGCCTCGACGCGGGTTTTCTCAGGGGACCATCGTGATTCCTGAGTCTCGGTAAAACTCGGCCCCTCCGTGCCGAACTCGAATCCCCGGTTCCCTTCATCACGCGCGAAATGCCGGAGAACCTCTCCGCCAGACAGCGTCTTTCCAGCCATCGCGCTTGAAAATCGTTCAACATCGTTGTTCATTGCGGTTCCTTCCTTCGGGTTGGCGTCGATCTACATGTCCCGGCTAGACTTCGAATTGTTCCTTGTCAGGCTGAAGTATGCGGTATTCCTGCGGACAAGACATCACTAGATAGTTGATTTTTGACTACCCATCTTGGCTGTGTGGGACGTAACACTTACGTGGTATAGCAGCAATCCTAAACCAGCTTTCCAGATAGGAAAGAACGTGAAGAAAGCACCCACCCCGTCAGGCGTGGAATGTTTATAGAAGTGGACGTTAGGGGAGTCGCACCCCGCCAGGAGTGAAATGTCCTACTGCGATTAGAAAAGCTCGCGAGTCTGAACGAATTAGCCCAATCTCGAAGTATGACATCGCACCCCTGGCGGGGTGCGGGTCCCCAATACCATCTATAAACATTCCACCCCTGGCGGGGTGGATGCGGCAGATTTTTTCACACCTTCGAAACATGTGGGGAAAAGAGCCATTGCTGAAACTCAGGACGTCCGTTTACACCGCTCATAACTGGATAATGCCCCGGCGTACAGCTATGGCTACCGCCTGCGTCCGATCACTGGCGCCCAGCTTCTCCATTATGTGCTTGATGTGGACTTTGACCGTCTCTTCGGAGATGAAAAGCCGTTCGCCGATCTCGCGATTGCGATTCCCGCTGGCGACGTGCCGGAGAACGTCCACCTCGCGCTCGGTCAGGTCATCCTCGCCGACGTACTCAGCTAAATGGGCCGCAACCTCCGCCGGGATACGCTTGCGTCCTTTGTTAACCTGACGGATCGCCTCCACGAGATCTTTCGGCGGCATGTTCTTTAGCACATAGCCGCGCGCGCCCGCCTCGAGCGCACGCCGTATATCTACGTCGCCTTCGAATGTAGTCAGCATGACGACCCGAGCCTCGGGGAATTCCGACCGTATAGCAATCAACACATCGATGCCACTCATATCGGGAAGTCTCAAGTCCAGGAGGGTCACGTCCGGTAGGTGCTGCCGGAACATCTGAATGGCTTCGCTGCCGGTCGCCGCTTGAGCAACCATTTGCATGTCCGGCTGATTGTTGATGATGGCTGCGATGCCCTCGCGGAGCAAGGGATGATCGTCAACGCTGAAGACGCGGATGTTCGGCTGTTCGCTCATTTATTCTCCTCCCTGGATGTTTGTCCGCTTCTTTCGTGCCATCTCGCTAGCCACCGTAACAAACTCGTACTATTAGGTTCCCTTTGGAAAGCGATATCTGCCGGGACTGACAACTGAACCTCCGATCCATTAGCGCCGTGACTTCGCACTCTGAGTCGCGCGCCAATTAACTCAGCGCGCCTCCGCAACGCAGCGAGTCCTCGGTAGTCCTCACCGGCGAAGCGTAGTTCCTGTGGATCGATCCCGCAAGCATCATGGCGAATTATGATATGCATGCGTCGGGTTCTGTATTGCACCTCGACCTCGATGAGTTTTGCGTGCGAGTGGCGGAAGTCGTTGACCAACACCTGGCGACCGATACGGTAGACTTCATCGCGGATGATCGGATGCAACGGACGCGGCCGGCCTTCAACAATCACGCGAAAATCAATAAGCTGGTGCGCGTCGAATTCGTTCCTGATACTAGAAAATGCCTGTTCGATATCTTGACAATCACCGCTTCCAGACGAGCTTAGACGCAGTAGTGCGCCGCGGCCCTCGTCGAGGACCTGCCCCATGACCTGCAGAACATGAGTCAGCGATGCCTTCGCCGGCAAGTCCTCCGGCACGCGATCAACCGCCACATGAAGTTGCATAGAAGCGCTGATGACACCTTGTAACAGAGTGTCATGAAGTTCCTGCGAGATTCGCGT
>DATLWF010000410.1:0-2801 GCA_035576605.1 Blastocatellia bacterium
GATTGTGTTCATCTCAGCGAAAAGCGGTCTGCGGGTGACGAAACTGCTCGAGCTCGCACGGCACGCTCACCAGGAACGCCACAAGCGCGTTTCGACTTCAGAGCTGAACCGTTTCTTTGAGCGGAACCTCGAACAGCCCCGAGCAACTACCCCGTCCAAATATCCGTTGCGCGTCCTCTACATGACGCAAGCCGGCGCCGGTCGGCCGACCTTTGTGGTTTTCACATCGTCTCGCAGCCCAAAAGCGAAGCTGCATTTCTCCTACGAGCGCTATCTAATAAACCGGCTTCGTGAGGAGTTCGGGTTCTTCGCGACGCCGATTCGGATCAAGCAACGTAGAAAGAAAGGCGAGTCTTAGCACGCTTAGCCTTGACCGCAGAATGACTACATAGTGCACCTTTGGCACACTCGATCAATCGCGCTCCAAACAGGCGCAGACACTGCGACGCACCCAGCGAGCAGGTAAAAACTTCATCGCACGTAGGAAACTGATACACATGGTTTCCGATCCCCGGGGTGCGAACAACTGACAAATACCGCCTTCGAGCCTGCTCTTACAATTAACTTCCTTCAGCCCGCCAGACATTTGGCACAGCGCTTGATAACGCAGTGAAAGGTTCGCCAAGGACGCCGGTTTCGATCGTCGATTGTCAACCATCCACTTCGACGGAGTTAGATCATGTCAATCCATCCGGAAGCGAAGATTAAAGACAGCAGTATTGTCACTCAGCTGGAGGGAAGCCAGCATACGCGTCAAACGATCTCTCGCAGGCTTTTCATTCGGAGTGCCGCGTTCGGGACGCTTGGCACGGCATTGGCGATCGGAGCAAAAGACGCTCTGGCGGGCGTCAAAGAGTCAGGCGAAATCGTGCTCGACGCGCTTATGATCACTTACTTCAGCGCGCCGCTCGGCACCACTAGCAGCGCGTTCTGGACTATTGAGACGGCCTATAGCACGTCTCTGCGACTTGGGGTAGTCGAGCGGCCTGACCTCTTGTTCAAGGCCAGGGTTCCCGAAGATGAAGAGGGAGTGCTCAGCAATACGTCCATACAACAGACGCAAAGCACCCAGGTCAAGGATGCCGTGACGCTGCTCCCACGACCTTCGCAGAACGAATCATTGACATCGGGCACACCTGCGCCCGGCATTCCCGAACACACTGTCTTCTTCGGGATATTAAAGCCACGGCTTCAACTGGTCGGCACTCCGAATAAGTTGAAGTTCTGGTTTCTGGAAGCCGAGGGTGACTTCACGATTACGGCTTCCGACGTTAAGAGTGGCGCCCTGGAGATCAACGCAGACACCGGCCTTTCGTGGCTCAGACAGTACGTGATTGACCCGGAGGCTTTGATTGCGCCGCGCTTCGTTCGAGCAGCGACAGCTTCCAGCGGCGAATTCTCGATTACCGAGTCTGCCGACCGAACATCACCGGACTCGTTGACTGCTGTGACTACGGCCAAAATAATCGAGCAGACGGGCTTCAAATCCGACGAGGTCAAGCAAGCATTAGCAGTCGGAAGGAACCTGCAAATAACCCACAGCTCGGCGGAGGAATTGCCGGGGAAACTGCTAACCGTGAACTCACCGCTTGAACGCACCTCGCCTGGTGTGGACGCCTTCTATTGGGACCGCGTATTCAAGACCTTCGTCATTATTGATGCCGGCCTGCACGGGAACTCCGGCTATGGCGTCAGATCAAGCCCCGGATTAGCGACGGCGGCCTAAGGTCCTTTGACGCGGGAAGCGACTTCCCGAACAAACCTCGCGTTCTTCACACCGTCTCACAGTCCAAGAGCTAAAGTGCATTTCTCCTGCGACCGCTATCTCGCGAACCGGCTTCGTGAGAAGGTCGATTTCTTTGCGACGCCGATTCGAATCAAGCAACGCAGGAAGCAATGCGAAGCATCGCAAAGTCGCTGAGCCGCATCGTTCAAAAACCTACGAACCAAGATTTCAGGATATGTAATCGGAGGCGAAGCCCATGCGTTCAAGCCTGTTTGCTCTAGGTCTCGCTCTGCTCATTCCACTATGCGCAGTCGCGGATGACCAATCCGCGCGAATAAAGGTCTCAGATCTCGAAAAGACTCCAATTGCGGCGGGACCGTTGAAGATCAGGATAACCAGACTCAGAGGGAGCTTTTTGAAACTCGGCAGCGGAAGCATCGAGGTAACAGTAGAAAACGTCTCGACCGGGTTTGAGACGTTTTCGCCACAACGACTCTCGCTAGTCGACAAAGAAAATGTCCAGGTCAACGTCATGGGCTCGAGGCATAGCTCGTACAGAACGGCTCCGCCATACGACCCGAGAACTCCCACCGGTCCCCTCGATCGCCGCATCGCGCCCGGAGCCCGCGTAAAAGAGAACTACTCGCTGAGCGGGAGAGTGCATCTTCCGATACGCTTGTACTATGACGAGAAGCTTCTGGCGGAGATTGTAGATTGACGACGAAAGGCTAAGAACCAGAGGATCGAGGATTGGGAATTGAAAATTGAAAATTGAAAATTGTGGGAGTCCTCAAAGTGTCCGGCCAATTTGAAATTTTCAATTTGCAATTCTCAATTTTCAATTCCCGTTTCTGATGTACAAGGGTCGCTGATCGGTGACCAGCCTACGCCTTTGCCGGAGCTTCGTTGCCGGCTTCGATCGCTGCCTTGCGGACATTTACTTTCGCCAGCAGCACCAGTCCTGCGATAAAGAAGACGACCAGTGAAAGAATCGCCACCCGATAGCTGCCTGTGAACTGAAGCGCGAGTCCGAACATCAGGGGGGCAAGCCAACTCGTGCCTTTGTCGCTCACTT
>DATLWF010000411.1:0-13175 GCA_035576605.1 Blastocatellia bacterium
GGGTACGGGTTCTGCCGAATTCAACCACGGACCGCGTTGGCAAGTAGTCATCAACCACCGAGCCGGCTCGCTGGACGCGGCGGTCGCTCAGGCTCGCGGGCGTAACCTGGTCGTCAGCTTTGGGATTCTATCGTTGCTGGCGCTCAGCACGATCATCATCATTATCATCTCGAGGCGCGCGCAGCGGCTGGCGCGCAAACAGATTGATTTTGTAGCGGGCGTTTCACACGAGTTTCGCACTCCACTCGCGGTGATTCACGCGGTAAGCGAGAACCTCGCCGACGGATTGATCACCGACAAACAGCAAATCGAGCAATGCGGTGTCGTCATTCGCAACGCCGTTCGGCGGCTGGCGGGTATGGTCGAGCAAGTGCTTGAGTTTGCCGGCGCCTCACGAGGTAAGACCCTCTATCAGCCCCAACCGGTCGATTTAGGTGATCTGATCGAAAAGGCGCTGGCCGGAAATCCTTCCTTAGAGTCGCAGCAAGACTGGAAGATTGAAAGAGAAATAGAGCCGAACCTGCCGCCGGTGCTGGCCGATCCCGCTGCGCTCGCCAGCGCCGTGAGAAACATCATCGACAACGCGGTCAAGTACTGCGGCGCCGGTCATTGGATTGGGATCAAGGCGAACGCTCGCGCGACGAACCATACTCAGAGGATCGAGATCACAATTGCGGATCGGGGCATCGGCATTCCAGAGTCGGACTTGCCGCACATTTTCGAGCCCTTTTATAGAGGGCGAGAAGTCGTTGCCGCTCAGGTCCATGGCAACGGACTCGGGCTGAGCCTGGTGAAGAACATCGTCGAAGCTCACGGCGGCACGATCGCTGTGTCCAGCGTTCTCGGCGAAGGAAGTTCCTTCACGCTGAGTCTGCCTGCCGCAAACGGGAACCTCAACAAGGCCTGACTGAAGGAATGACGCGACTACTGGTCATAGAAGATGAGCCCGGTTTGGTTATGGCCCTCACTCAGCGATTCAGCAGCGAGGGCTATGAGGTCGAGAGCGCTAACGATGGCGAGGAAGGACTGGCGCTGGGGCTCAGAGAGCCTTTCGACCTCATCGTACTCGATCTGATGCTGCCGCGGAGGAATGGCTTCGATGTATGCCGCGACCTTCGGCAGCGGGGAATCAACACGCCGATCATCATGTTGACCGCGCGCGGACAGGTAGTCGATCGAGTAGTCGGACTGAAGCTGGGAGCTGATGACTACCTGACTAAGCCGTTTGCGATGATGGAGCTTCTGGCGCGCATCGAAGCGTTGTTGCGGCGGTCCGCACCGTCTTCAGCGCTGGTGGAGGCCGGGCGATCGTCGGCAGCGCGGTCGCTCGATGGACGGACTGCCCACGCAGTCTTTCAGTTTGGATCAGTATGCGTGGACTTTCGTCGAACAATAGTGACCCGAGATAAGAAAGCCGTGAACATCTCTGCCCGGGAGTTCAAACTGCTTCGCTATCTGATCGAGCATTCGGGCGCGACAATTTCGCGCGACGAGCTGCTCAACGAAGTTTGGGGTTATAACAGTCTCACGACGACACGCACGGTTGACGTTCACATATCGTCATTGCGGCAAAAGATCGAAGAGGACCCATGGCATCCGAAGTCAATCGTGACCATTCACGGGTTCGGTTATAAGTTTGTGAGGCAGTCGTAGCCTCATGGAACCTCCACCTCATCGCTTTGATCGGCAAGCCGATACATTGTGCTTCAACTTGGGACCCGGGGAATTCGATGTCGAGCGTTGCGACCACACATATTGAGATTGATGAGCGCGGTGTCGCGTGGATCACCGACGCTAATACGAAAGTCATCGAAGTGGTTCTCGACAGGGTTGCGTATGGATGGAGCCCTGAAGAGATTCACTTTCAGCATCCGACGCTTTCTCTCGCACAGATTCACGCCGCTCTAGCTACTACTATGATCACCAGGCGGAGCTAGACGCTGAGATAATGCGACAGCTCAAGGAAGTAGAAGCGTTGGCCGAAGCGGCGAAGGATTCTCCTGGAAGACGACGCCTGCGCGAGCGCGTCTTGGCGCTGTGAGTCTTCTATGTGCATCACTCACCACCGGAATACAGGGATTCGATCAACTCGCCATACTTCTCTTCAACCACACGCCGCTTCACTTTTAGCGTCGGTGTTAGCTCGCCGCCATCGATGCTGAACTCTTCAGCTAGCAGTCCGATTCGCTTCACCTTCTCATAATCCGCAAGCTCGCGAGTCAAACGGTTCACGTCTGCTTTGATCATATCGACTACGCGACGGTCGGCGATCAGTTCGCGTTTGTCGGTAGTACCAACCCCTTGTTCTTTCGCCCACGCGCGCAGGCGTTCGAAGTCGGGCACTATCAGTGCCGAGACGTATTTCCGCTTGTCTCCAACGATGACTGCCTGTTCGACGAACTCGCTTTGATTGATCATCCCTTCAATCATTTGAGGAGCGACGTATTTGCCGCCTGAAGTCTTGATCAGATCTTTCTTGCGATCAGTGATGAACAGGAAGCCGTCCGGGTCGAAGAGACCGATGTCACCGGTCTTGAACCAGCGCTCGCTTTCCGCCGGTTCGTCTGTGAATGCGGCAACAGTGTCCGCGGGTTTGTTGAAGTAGCCTTGAAACACGTGAGGCCCGCGCGTGAGGATCTCGCCATCCTCCGCGATCTTTATGTCGAGTCCGGGCAGCGGGCGTCCCACCGATCCGATTCGATTGTGCTCCAGCGTGTTGACGGCGATCACCGGTGAAGTCTCGGTCAAACCGTATCCTTGAAGCAACGGAATTCCCGCGCCAGTGAACACGAGCGCGAGTTCAGACGGAAGCGCCGCGCCTCCCGACACCATGCGTCTTATTTTTCCCCCGACCGCTTGGCGAAGCTTCGCGAACACGACTTGGTCGGCGATCTCGCGCTGAAGCTGCAACAACGGCGGTAGAGGTGCGCCCCTGGTCGACAACTGCGCCGAGCGCCGCGCGACTCCCAGTGACCAGTCGAAGATTCTCTTCTTCAAACCTCCGCCGTCAGCTGCGTTCTTCTGCATTCGCGCGTAGATCTTCTCCAGCAATCGAGGCACGGTCGACATCAACGTAGGCCGCACTTCCTGTATATCCGCAGCCACAGTCTCGATCCCGGTCGCGTAGTTGATCTGCACTCCGCGGTGCAGGCACAGGTACAGGACCATACGCTCGAATATGTGCGATAAGGGCAGAAACGAGAGCATCACACCGCCAGGCTCTATTCGGAGGAACGTGCCTGAGGCAAGCGCGTTGAAGGTGACGTTTGAATGGGTGAGCATCACTCCCTTCGGCTCGCCCGTCGTCCCCGAGGTGTAGATGATCGAGGCCAGGTCCCCAGCGTGCACGTCGGATGAGATCGCGTCGTACAACTCGGGCTGCTCGGCCGCAAGCCGCGCACCTTCTTCTTCAACAGAGTCGAACGAGATGAGGTTTTCGCCGTCAGCAATCGGTTGGAATGGAACAATGCGGAGGTCGGGGAATTTTTTGAGTGCATCATTCACCCTTCGCATCTGGCGCGCGGTCGAGACGAATAGAAGCTTAGGTTCCGACTCGCGCAAAATGTATTCAACCTGATGGGTGGGCTGCGTCGGATAGATTGGAACATTGACCGCGCCGTTCGATAGGACGGCGTAGTCCGTTATGGACCACAGCGGTCCGCTCTCGGCAAGAATCGCAATGCGGTCGCCCTTACGAATTCCGAGGCGATAGAGTCCGAGCGCCACATTGCGGACGCGTTCGAGCAATCGCTCGGATGTCATGCCGACCCATGCCTTTTCTTGCTTATACCGCAGGGCCTCTCTATCAGCGCCGGCCGCGACTGCTTGCTTGAGCAGTTCAACAAGCGTCTGTGGCTTGTGATCTTCCATTTCTTTGTCTTGTGCCTGAGATTGAACAGCTGAAAAGCGCGGTCATTGTAATTCGGCGGCTGAGAGATGTAAATCGAAACCTGAACCACGCACCTTCAAGCCGGCGCAGTAATTCCTTGACATCCGCCGTTTTCTGCTGCGCATAAGCTCTGAACATACGAGCGATAAGCATCTTAAACTGCATCAAATTCGCGCTCGACTGGACTGGAATACCTGTTGCTCTGAACAGGGGCGCACCGGTTGAAAGTAATCAAGAAAGCAAGGAGACAGTAATGCGAAAGATGATATTGGCAGTCATATTTCTGATGGTGATTCAAGGAATAGCCCTCGCGCAAGGTTCAAAGGAACGCAAAGCGTGGGGTTACGTGTTTGGCGGCGCCGGAGCCAGTTCGGGCGATTTTTCAAACGGGTTTTTCCAGATGGGCGCCGGCGGCGAAGGGCTGGCGTACAAGGGGTTTGGATTAGGCGCGGAGGTCGGTTACCTGGCGCCGTTTCGGTCGGCCGGTGACGGCGTCGGACTCTTCTCTGGTGACGCTTCTTACCACTTCAACAGGAGTTCGAAATTGGTCCCGTTTGTGACCGGGGGCTACTCGGCCGCCTTTCGCAGCGGCGTAAGTCACGGCGGAAACTTCGGCGGCGGCGTGCACTATTGGATGAAGGACCACGTCGGCTTGCGCTTCGAGTTCCGCGACCACGTGTTCTCGAGCGACAGTCCGCATCTGTTTCAGTTTCGTGTTGGGCTTTCGTTTCGTTAGTGGCTGATCGATTAGTTTTTTCCGGGTCCGAGCGCGGCTTCTTCGAACTCCTCTTCGATGGCTTCGGTCGGGGCGATGGCAATCATTCCGTGGCGCACGAGGTAGATGCCTGCAAAGATCACGACCGCGCCGGCCAGTTGTCCAAGCGTCGGCTTCTCGCCGAGCGCAAGCCAGGCGACCAGCAGCGCGACGATCGGTGTGATGTTTGAATAGATCGCCGTCCGAGTCGAACCGATTCTTCGAACCCCATAGCTCCAGATGAGGTACGCCAGCGCAATGGCGAACAACCCGCTGTAAACGACTCCGGCCCATGCGATCGGACGAACTCGCGACCAGTCCTGCCTAAGGAGCGATGGCGCACACACCAGCAACAGCAACGGAGTCCCGCTGGTAATCATTACACTGGTGGCCTTCATCGATCCGTACTTGTGCACCAACTGTTTCGAGCCGACAGTGTATAAAGACCAGCACACCGTGGTAGCCAGGAGTAACGAGTCGCCTAACACGGTTTCGCCGACGGAAACTTCGCCGCGCCCTCCGATGACGATCATCACAATTCCAGCAAGCGCCAGGAGCAAGCCGCCCACCCCGCTCGCCTTGAAATACTCATGTTTTCGAATTCGACTTAGCATGGCGGTGAACAGCGGCGTCGTAGCGAGAATCAGCGCTGCGTTGCCGGCTCGTGTGTGAGCCATGCCGGTTATGAACAGCGTCTGATAGAAAGTGTTTCCGAGCAGACCCAGCAAAAACAGACGCCATCCATCACCCGGCGCGAGCTTAAAGCCGTCACGGGACAGGAGGGCGACGATCAACAGGACTATTGAAGCCAGCGTGAATCGAAGTGCATTGAAGCTGAGAGGGAGCAGGTCTTCGAGAGAGTACTTTATCGCGGTGAAGTTCGATCCCCAGATAAGGGTCATCAGGAGCAAAAGCAGATCGGTCGGACCGAGGCCCGAAGGGGAAGGATGAGAATCCGTAGTCCGTCGGGATGCGGTGATCTAGGGTCTCCGTCGAAAGGGTCGCTTTCTGTCAGGCATGCCTTGGGGCGCGTCATCCATTTTTCTCTGGAGATGAAGGGTGATGAAGGTCCTCGACCCGCCGACGATGGCTGCCTCGGAATTGAGCATTCCGCCGAGAGGTCCCAGCACCGCCACGCGGACGGAGTGACCGGGCGTCAGACCGCAACGCTGCCAGTGGCCCTTGGGACCCGTGAATCCTCCTAAGCGGGCGGAAGGTCCGCCGCCTTCGGATTCATCGATCAAGCCGACTTTGACACCACTCGCCGGGATGCCATCTGCGTCTAAGACGGTGACCAGCACGCATCCTTCGCGGCCCGCAGGCTGGGGCGTATCGGCCGCTGGTGGTGGGGCTGCGACTGGCGGCGGTTGGACGGCGACAGGCGGGGCCGGCTGTTGTGATGAGGTGCCTTTCTTATCAGCCTTGTTCTTTGTTTCCGCCGCTTTCTTCTGAGCCTCTATAGCCGCAGCCTCCTGATCAGCTTGCCGCCGCACATCAGCCGCTTTGTTCTTGTCTTCGCTAGTCTGCTGGTTATCTTCGCTGGCCTGTTGCTTGTCGGTTTGAGCATCAGGCTGTTTCGCCGAAGAAGATTCCGGCGAGGGCGGAAGAGTGGTCGAAGCCATATTCTGAGCGGCATCGGTGTGAGCGCGAGACGGGCCTCGCAAAACAAAGTAAGCTGCAGCGGCGAGCGCCAACAACAGGATCACCACTGCGGCGGCGGCCATTTGTTTTCCCCTTCGCGACTGTTCAGGCCGCGAGGCACCCAGTGCCGCACCCGTTACCGTCGCTTGCGGCAACTGGAGAGTGATCGTCTTGAGCGCTCCGGTATCTTGAGTGGTAACCGATACAGCTCGCGTTGCGGTCGCGCCCGACGGCGTTGTCGCTCGAATCTCGTATGCGCCGGGCTTGAGGCTCACGGTGGCGCGGCCATCCTCACCGGCGTGAGCGACCGCTTCGGATCCAACGAATAAGGTCGTGCCGATGGGAAGGCTTTCCACCACAAGCACGGCAGTCTTGATCTCGTCCCCGCCTTGGAACCTTAGGGTGTCGAGTCCGCCCGCCGCTGTGTTCTCGGCTTGCGGCATTGCTACAGTTGTGCGCGCTGGTATGGCGACTTGCAGGTCTGTCTGCCGTCCCTCTTCGAGCGCGACGTTGATTCGATATTCGTTGAATCCTTCCTTCAAAACGCGCACGCTGTGCAAGCCTGCCCTCAGCCCGTCAACGAGTATCTTTCCTTTGATCGCGTCCGACGTGCCCCGCAGCACATCGTCGACATAAACCTCGGCATTGCCCGGTGTAGTACTCAAAAGAAGCCGCGAACTGCTGAGGACGACAGTCGCTGCGTCTGCGCTCCTGGCGCCAAGTTTCTTGAGATCTTCGAGCATTTCGTCGGCAGACTGATAACGATCGTCCAATTCTTTGGCGGTTGCACGCAGCGCAATCCGCTCGACTTCTCCCGGAACGCCGACCGGGCCAAGCGCCGGCAGCGGTTCGCGTTGATGCAACTCGCGCATCTCGATCCAATACAACGCCGGATCGCTGGCTTTCGATTCGAAGGGCGCTTTACCTGTCAGCATCTCGAATAGGATTATTCCCGCGGCGTAAAGATCCATACGCGGGTCGTCGCCGGCGGCCCCGCTCATGCGCTCGGGGGCCATGTAGGTGGGTGTGCCGAAGCCCTCGCCGGCAAGCGTCAGGCTCTCGCCTCCGATCATCCGCGCGATTCCGAAGTCGAGCACTTTGATCCTGAGCGAGCCCCCGTCCCCAACAAGAATTATGTTGTCGGGCTTCAGGTCGCGATGAATGATCCCGTTGCGATGCGCGTAGCTAACCGCGTCCAGCACCTGCGTGAGTACGGTGACGGCGCGGTCGGGAGGCATCGGGCCGTGTTCGTGTATTTCGTCGCTGAGCAGCTTGCCCGAGATGAACTCCATCACCAGATAGTAAGAGCCATTGTCTTCGCCGAAGGTGTACAGACGCGGCAGATTCGGATGGTCAAGCCGGGCCATTGCGACGGCCTCTTGAAAGAAGCGCTGCTTGATGACTTGATTGCGCGTGTGCTTCTTGTGAAGCTCTTTTATGGCAACCACGCGGCCCGGTGTGTTGATGTCTTCGGCCTTAAAGACCGAGCCAAACCCGCCGCTGCCTACGTAATCCGTGATCTGATAATTGCCAATCCGTCTACTGCTCATAAATCACTCCGGTCAAGTGCGGCTGAGGATGTAAGTGCCGGGAGTTGCAGCGTCATTCTCACATATGGTCCCACCTCAGTCAACACACGCACCTTCAACGTTTTTAGACTGCGCAAGGACCATCAAAGGCTAGAAATCTTGCGGCAGACGCGAGCGCTGGGTCGCCTCGGCCTTGTCAATCGGAGCCAACCTGTGTAAAGGTTAAGAGCCCAAAAGCCCGATCGTTGCGGCGCGTGGATGCCAGCGGCAACAACCCCCTAGGGCCATCGAATTAAGCAGGCGCAGTGTACTCACCCAGGGCAGACACAGGCGCAAGAAGGAGACACATGAGAAGTTCCGCTCAACTTGAACGACGACGTTTCGAGCGTGCCCCCATTAGCGCCCAGGTTGAATTTGAGCTCACAAATAGCAGTAGCGGTCCGTCTCGAGTTAGAAAACACATGGCCAATATCAGCACTGGCGGTCTGTTCATCAGCACCGAGGAGCCAATCCGTGCTGGAACAAGAATGGTGGTCCGCTTCGAGCTGCCAAACAATAAGCATAGAGTGATAGCCGTGTCCCGAGTGGCCTACGTCAGAAAGGGCCTGGGGCTGGGAGTTGAGTTCCTCAGCCTCGACGATGAGGATCGCGAAGAGATTGAGGCGTACATCGCGATCTTGAAGACGATATCTCGTGTTTCGTGAATTCCGATTCAGCCCCGGAGCCGCATTCATTCCCCAATTAAGGCATTGTTAGCTTGAAGAATAAACTCTTGTAAAGGCATGGGGCGTGTGCAATAATCGCCTCGATTTGAGCTCCTGTCCCAGGATTGACGCTGCCCCCAAAGAGACGGCGGCTTTATTACTCAAAGACTCGTCCCCCAAACGGGTCTAAGCCTCACCGGCTCTTCGCCTCCGATCTTGAAAACTGAGGTAGTTCGAAATGGCACTTCAATGTTGTCCTTTGTGCATGCGCCAGTTGCCCACAAGCTCAGCCGGGCACACGCTAGACACTCGTCTTTGTGAGGAATGTCAGACGATAGTTCTGGTGGCTTTTCGTGGTGCAGACCCGATCGTTGCGGCCTCAGCGGACGGGGTCCCTCAGGGTGCCGCGGTTGTGCAAGTTCACGCCGTGGCTTCGGTATTGGATCAACCGCACGTCGCCGCGCCCACATTCTTAGAAGATATCGCGACCGTCGCACCGAGGTTCGAGCAAGAGGCGCAGCATCCGATGGCGTCCGAGCAAGACGTAGAGCATCAGATGGCGTCCGAGCCAGAGGTAGAGCATCCGATGGCGTCCGAGCAAGAGGCGCAGCATCCGATCGCGTCCGAGTCGCGTGCCGACTTGAGGTTCGAATTCATTGAAGACGAATATCCGGCCATCATGATCGGTGCGGACTTGTCTGATGTTTCCAGAAATGGATCGTCGGATCACGGTGAGGGGTTGTTCGAAGAGCCATCGATCAGGTTCACGGAACCTGGAACTCATCACGATTACGCCAAGTCAGATTCAGATTCCACCGGAGCAATCGTAGTCGAAGATCGAAGCGAAGAGCCGAGGTCGATTGGCGAAGCATCTCCTGCCGATCCCTGGGAAGATCCGCTTCCGGCCTGGGACTACTCTCAGAGCGAGTGGCCGGTGCTGGTGGGACCGAACCAACGAAAATCACTTAGAAAACTGAGGGGTCCGATCGCGGCAATGGTCTTGTTCGCTTGCGCGGTCGGGTTCTACCTTCTGATCTATCGTCCGTCCGGTCCGGAGCGCCGCCCAGCGACCGACCCTGGTAGGGCTGCACAAGCGTCAGCGGTCGAGCTTAGCGCTACTGTGGGCGGTTCTGCCGATTCGGATGCTAGCAAGCGCGTGGCGCCAACTCTCTCGGAGCCGCCAGCGAGCGCGGCCGCACAGCCGGCCGAGGCGATCGCTCGTGAACTGGTGACTGCGAAAGAAAGCGGTAACGCTCAAGGCCGATTTTCACTGCAAGCTGCCGCGTTCCCAACCCAGGTCGGCGCAGATGAATTCGCGGAGAAGCTGAAACGAACAGGTCTGCCCTCATACGTGGTGCCGGCCGAACTTGCCCGCCGCGGCAGATGGTTCCGAGTTCGCGTTGGCAGATTCAACGCCCAGGAGGAGGCACAGAGGTTTGCAAGTGAAGCGCAGCAACGTGCCCGGGGCGCCGGACTCGCGCTGCAGTTGATTGTGTGCCAGTACGACCAGCCCTGATGTACCAGTCTGAGGATTCTTTAGCGATGCAGGAATTTCATCCGCGGAATCTCAGATACACGAGACTCGTCGACCGGTACTCGAGATACATCGAGTCGCCGGTGCTGCGACTGAAGTTTCTGAAAAATGCGCTGCACGTTGATCCGCCGCGCAACTCGTGGAAGCGGTTGCCGTTTGTGGGATCGCTTCCGGATCGGGCAATGATTATCGTCGAGCTGTCAAAAGTACTGCCGCTTGGTCAACCCGCGCCGCTGGGGATAAGGCTGGCGTCGCTGATGTATCGAATTCGGTATGCGCTGTACTCGATGTGCATCGCGGTCGCGATCTTCGCAGGAGCGAGTCTGGTTTATGCCGTGTCGAGGATTGTGAGCAGCCTGTCGGTTTCGACCGAGGCGAAAGACATCTCCGCGAAGAATCAACCAGTGGCCTCAGGCTCGAACGGCGGCGAGGCGGTTGCGGCCATTGCCTCCGGAGCGGGGCTGACGCTCGAAAATATCTGGCTTGCTGAACAAGGTGAGGGCTACGAGTTCTACAGCAACGGCGCTCGAGTGCTGACCGAGTTCGAAACTGTAGGCGCGAGACGCAGCTTCTACCGATTCGATCTTGAAGCGCTAGCGGAAAATTCTGGTCAAGGCGAAGTGCTTTCACGTCCGGTAGGAATTATTTATCACGTCTCAGAAAGCGACCTGCTGCCGTTCGCCGATCGTTACAACTCGTCGCTGAAGAATTTGTCGCGGGCGTTGCTTGAATATACACACGAACACAGACTGTACAACTATGTGATCGACAGGTTCGGGCGGACCTACAGAGTCGTGCGCGACGAGTTTGCGGCCAACCATGCCGGTAATTCGGTCTGGAGCGACGGCCGCAGCGTCTACGTCAATCTGAGCGCTAGCTTCGTGGGCATCTGTTTTGAAGGGCGCGGGCCAACGATGGGCGCCGAAGGAATTAACGAAGCACAGATCTACGCTGCGCGGGTGTTAACGGCGGTGCTGCGTTCCAGGTACGGAATCGATGATGCCAATTGTGTGACCCACGGATTGGTGAGCGTGAACCCGTCGAATAGGCTGATGGGATATCACACCGATTGGGTGTCGGAGTTCCCGTTCGAAGCGCTGGGACTCAGCAACAAGTATGAAACCGAGCTTGCGGCGATTTCGCGATTGGGATTCGGCTACGACCAGGCTTACGTCGCGGCGGCGGGCGGCAAGTGGCCGGGCTTGGAGAAAGCCGACGCCGCGCTGCGAGAAGCCGCTGAGAAGAACGGCTTCAGTGTTGAGAAAGAGCGACAGGCGCTCTCACGAGTGTTCGGGCGCGTTTACTCGCGGCAGCGCGCGCTGGAGAAGTGATACGTGAAACGTGAAACGTGAACCGTGACTAGATACGCATATCAGCAAGCGAATCACGTTTCACGCATCACGTTTCACCCATCACTCATCACGTTTCACGGATCACTCATCACGTTTCACGAATCGGATATGAACAAGACAGATCTAATAAAAGAGGCGGTGAGGCGAAGCGGATTGACGCAACGTGAGGCCGGTCGCGGCGTCGACGCCGCGCTCGACATGATCAAGCGCGAGCTCGGCGCCGACAGTGTCATTCACATACCCGGCCTCGGCCGCTTGAAGTTAGCACCAAAACGGCACGGTTTCCTGCCTGCGTCCGTTGCTGGTGGCTCCCCGATTCCGATTCCCGCAGGCAGGGCCGTCAGATTGAAAGCAACCCGAAAGGCTGTCGCCAGCCTTAACAGTGAGCCCCTCAAGCTCATCAACACGAAAAACTTTGGAGGCAACATGGATAAGAAGAACGAAAGGGAAACCAATGATAGCCAGTCGACGCCAGCCGAGGGTGCGGCCCTGGGTCTGGACGTGGGAACCAGCCGCCTGGTGTTAGCCAGCGGCGCGGCCGACCGCGTCAAAGCCAAGGCTGAACTCAACGCGTTTATTGCTGTTCCTTACTCGAAGTTCACCGAGAACATCCTGAAGCAGAATAAGGTCAGCTATCAATTGAACGGGGGCTCAACGTTGCAAGTCTACGGCAACGAAGCCGCGCGCTTTGCGAACGTCTTTAACACCGAAGTGCGCAGGCCGATGAATGGCGGAACGCTGAACCCGGCCGAGGAATACTCGATGTCGGTGATGCAGGCCATCATTCAGCAACTGGTGCGCAAGACCAAGAACGGCGAGACGATGCGCTTCAGCGTGCCTGGCGCGATGCTCAAGGATGGGTCGCCTAATCTGGTTTATCACGAAGCGATGCTCCGCGACTTGCTAAACTCGATGGGTTACAACTCGAAGGGCATCAACGAAGGACTCGCGGTGGTGTTCGCGGAGCTGGAGAAGGAAAACTTCACCGGCATCGGTATAAGCTGCGGCGGCGGAATGTGCAACGTCGCGCTCGCTTTCATGTCGATTCCGGTGATGACCTTCAGCATGAACAAAGCCGGCGACTACATCGACCGCAATGTCGCAAACGTGACCGGCGAATTGCCGACCCGGATTCGGCTGATCAAGGAAGAGAGTCTCGATTTGTCCCGCCCGCCACAGAACAAATACGAGAGCGCGCTTCACATCTACTACGAAGACGTAATCCTGTCACTGGTGGAGTCGTTGCGCGGCGCGCTGGCCGAGCAAAAGAACCTGCCGAGGATCGACAAGCCGATAGCGATTGTGCTGAGCGGCGGCACTGCCAAGCCTAAGGGATTCCTCGACAAGTTCCGGCAGGCGGTTGACCGCGACGGGTTCCCGCTCGAGATATCCGAGATTCGCATTGCGGAAGACCCTCTGACCGCGACCGCTCGCGGCTGTCTGATCGCCGCGATGTACGACGCGTAGCATAGACTTTACTCCGTGCTGCCTGGGTGACTCTTACATACGCCATCTGCAAGTCTACGCGAACCAGCGCGACAAGAATTCGCATTGGTTCGCGTAGATTCGCGGAGATATCTTCAAGCGGTCCGCTTCAAGAACTGAACCAGAGTCGACGAATGATTCAGAAACGATCTTTCGCTTCCTGGTTCCGCTGACTCCGGATAGGTGATGCCCGTCACAGTTGGCGGACGCCCAGGAGCCGGATCGGGGCGAAGCTGAGGTTCTCAATCTCCACCTTGTCTCCGCTCACAACGCGTACCTTAGCCGCG
>DATLWF010000412.1:0-8775 GCA_035576605.1 Blastocatellia bacterium
CTTGGTAAGCCCTGGTCGACGCCGAGAGTTGTGAACGTGTAGCCGTCAAACCGGGACAGACCTTCGAAGGTGCAGAACCAGAGGAACCCGCGCGAGTCACGAACGATCCGATTGACATCGTTATGGGCGAGACCGTCGGCGGTGGTGTACGTCTTGATTGGCAGACGCTCGGCGCGCGCAGTGATGGTCAGGCAGCAGACTATCAACAAAAAGATGCGAAGAAGAACCGGCGCCTTTGCAAAGCGGCATCTGCTCATAATAGGAACACTCCTACGACGACGTCACCGGGAAGGGATTCTAGTTCAACAGCGCTTAAATCTACACATCAATATGTGTGCGGAGCAGTTCCTTCGTTGGATCCTGCATTTTGCACGAAGTAGGCTTTTCTTGAAATCGTAGTGAGGTCCGTAGTGAGGTCCTTGTTTACTTGAACAGAAACTGTGTTTTCTTCTTCGAGGAGTCACCGCTCCTCGTTCATTGCTCAGGCCACGGCCGGTGGCTACAATACGAAGTGGTGAAAACGATAACCGTAGGAATCAGCGGCGCGAGTGGAGCGATTTACGCCCAGCGGCTCCTGGTGCAACTTGAAGACAGTCCTGAGGTCCGCCAAATCAACCTGGTGATCAGCGGACCGGGGCGGCGCGTCATCAGCGACGAGCTCGACGTCACCGCAACCGCCGACACCGAACAGATCGTCGCGGAGATGATCGGCCGGCCTTCGACTAAAACAATCGTCTTTCATCCCGGAGACATTGGAGCCGCGATAGCTTCCGGCTCGTATCCGGTCGATGCGATGGTCATCATTCCGTGTTCATCTTCGACGCTTGGGGTGTTGGCCTCGGGTTCGTGCCGCAACCTTCTGCATCGCGCGGCCGACGTCTGCTTGAAAGAAGGACGCAGGCTGGTGATCGTGCCTCGCGAGACGCCGCTTTCGACGATCCAACTGGAGAACATGTTGAGACTCCGGCAGGCGGGCGCGATGATCGTCCCTGCGATGCCAGCCTTCTATCACCGGCCGGCTAACATCATCGAAATGGTAGACCATTTCATCTATCGAGTGATGGATCATCTGGGGCTGGTGCATTCGCAGGAGACGGTCTGGCAGGGAGACATAAGCAGACCAATCTGAGTTCTCATTAGCAGGTCGCCAGGAAGTCCGACAAACTTCAGTTTTCGCCTTGGATGACAGCCGGACGAAGACGACAAACTGAAGTTTGTCGGACATGTTGATTCATCGATATGACTATAGCGCGGCGGCTAAAAATCACGCTCGAGATGATCAAGATCGAGCACACGCTGTTCGCGTTGCCCTTCGCGTTTTTGGGAGCAGCGCTTGCAGCGCGTGACCTTCCGCCACAGACGGCGAGCTTCTGGATATCGAAGCTTTCGTGGATCACGCTTGCAATGGTTGGCGCTCGCTCGGCCGCGATGACGTTCAATCGAATTGCAGATCGCGCTATCGATGCCGCGAATCCACGCACTGCTACTCGAGCCTTGCCGGCGGGGCTTCTCGATTTGAGGTTCGCGGCCGTTTTTGCAATCGTCGCTTCCGCACTTTTCCTGATGGCGGCGTCGCAGCTCAATCGACTGACGCTCATACTTTCACCGATCGCGCTTGGATCTGTTTTGCTCTATTCATACACCAAGCGTTTCACTTTTCTTTCACACTTGATTCTCGGCTGGTGCCTGGCAATCGCTCCGTCTGGTGCGTGGATTGCGATCCAGGGGAGGCTGACGCTGGTTCCGGTGTTGCTGTCGCTATCCGTGCTGCTGTGGACCGCCGGCTTCGATGTTTTGTACGCGTGTCAGGACTATGATTTCGACAGGCAGAGCGGGCTTCACTCGATTCCGCGTCGATTTGGGATCAGCGCCGCGCTATGGATAGCCCGCGGCATACACGCGATGATGTTCGCGTCGCTCGTAGTGTTTTTCTTGAATGCGCATCTCGGATGGATGGGCTTGATTGGAGTGATGGCAACTGGCGCGCTGCTGATCTATCAGCACAGCATCGTTAAAGCGAACGACCTCTCGCGGCTGAACGCTGCGTTCTTCACCACCAACGCATTTGTAAGCGTGATCTTATTAGTGACAATTGCGGCAGATGTTTTCTTGCGTTGATTTCTGCGTCTTGGCGGGACTTGGCGTCTTTGCGCGAAACATTCTGGGGTTCGTATAGAGGGGTTCGCGCCAAGACGCCAAGTCCCGCCAAGACGCATTGGGTTGATTCATCTGGACCGTTCGATATGTCCCTTCCAACCAAAATGAGGCTTGAACCGAAGTGTGTCGGATATCTCCGTCACCGCGCCGTTCCAGGATTCGACGTTGCTGGTCACTTCTATATCTTCGCGCGCGACATCTTCCAGCAAAAATCGCTTCGCCGTCTTTGCCCGCGTTAAGATCGGCAGCTTATCAGGATCGAAACCCATCAGCACCGCGCACGTCGTGTCGGTCACGATGGGATCAAACCCGATGATACACACGCCTGCGGGTTTCGGCTCAGGGGCGAGCGGCCCGTTTCCCTCGCCGGCTACGACAGCATCGATGATGCAAATAAACCTACGTTGCGGAGTAGACTTGAGCACGCCGCTTTTGTCGGAATGAATCCAGCATTTGTGAAGATCGAGCACTGTACGCCAAATCGTGTCATTTCCATGCCAGTTGCCTGAGCGTATTGCGTCCTTGTTTGTATCGCCGAACACATAAGTCCCCGATCGACGCAGCACGCCGCCCACAAACGCTCCTGCTGTCCCGGTCCGCATCACTGCGCTCTTGAGTCCGGCGGTGAGCCGGCGCTCGGTCTTCCGTTTGAGACTGTCTTCCGCAAACTGATCGCCACCGGCGCCTGGAGTTCCCTGCGTGTGATGAGGCAGCCAGTTCTTGTCGCCGCAGATTCCAATGACGCTCTTAATCCAGGCGGTGATACCGCTCTTCTTGTGAGTCTTGAGCTTGGGCACGTTGATGATCACATCAGCCTTCAGGAATGTGTTCGCGATGTTGTATTCGTGCCTGGCGTTCCGGTGATGCACGTTGGTCTCCGAAACGTCGTATTCCGATCCGTAAAACTTGCCGAAGCGCTCAGGCACTTCTTCGAATTCACTGCTCTCACCCAGGTTTATTGTGCTGTAGCCGAGCGGATCGCCAGGCCGAGCGTAGCGTTTAATCACTACGCCGTTCCGAGAGACGACCGCTTCTTTGCGCACGTCGTAGATATCAATCACAAACTCCGGAGCAACTTCCTTGTAGAATACCAACAGCTCATCAAAATGAAATTCGCGCCACAAGACTTCCCAGTCCGCGTCATTCTGCGGAGAATCCGCGATCACAACACGCCCCTTCTTGCCAAGTGCCACGTAGACATAGTCGACGACCGCTCGCACGACCGAAGCGTGGGTGATCAACGCCTCTGTACCTCTTTGAACATCCTCGTGGAAGTCGCGCACCATGTTCGGCTTGATAACTACCATGTCACCATCCGAAATAATATCGGCCAGTGGGTTCCAGGACGTGGTTCCAATTTTCTCCGAGTCGAGCCGCGCCAACCGCAGCGCACCGCGCACCGCTTCATACGCGAAGTTCGGCTCGGCTGAAATCTCATTGAAGGGATATTCCGGATAGCGTTCTGACGGATGATAAGGAGGCGAAGAAGGGTAGGTCCCTTCAGCCGCTCGGTATACAGCAACTCTGTTCTTGAGAATCTCTTTCATTGCAATTCGCGCACAATAAGCGGGGTCTTCCCGCGAGGCGTCTTCTGTATCTCGGTTACATATTCGATTCTAAGTTGAATCTCGTCACCAAAGCGAGTGCCCATTCGATTCAGAATACGCCTCTCGTCAGCTTCCGTGTAGGTTTCGCCTTTCATCACTCGCAACACGACCGTGTTGCGTTGCTTCTGGACGTACTGAAATTGAATCACGTTGTCCCAGGTGTTGTCGTGGACATTCAACGCGGTCGCGGTCAGTCGAGCGCCGCCTGGCGTTTCGATGAACTCGAATACTCGCCCCCGGATGGATTTGATCATTCTGCTTCCGCGGCCACACGGACACACTTCGTCGGTGAACTCCGCAAGGTCGCCGGTGCGATAACGCAATAGAGGCATCGAGAAATTATGCAAGCCGGTGGCGACGATTTCTCCCACCTCCCCGGGTGCTACGGCACGGCCGCTTTCATCGAGCACCTCGAAGCAGCCTTGTTCCATGCTTATGTGATACCCGTCGTGTCGCTCGCACTCGCTGGCATTGCCAACTAACTCGGTGAGACCGTACCAGTCCCACACTCTGCACCTGAACACTGATTCGATGCGCTCGCGCTGGTGAGTGTAAAGCGTCTCGGATGCGCATACGATGCTTCGAGGTGATTGAATCGTTAAGCCGCTTGATGCGATCAGGCTCGCGAAGAGCGCTCCGCTGGAGGCGTAACAGTCGAGTAGCGCCGGTTGAAAATCGTTGAATGCCTTCGCATATGCCTCTACAGTCTTGGGGGTTAGGTCGTAAGACGAAAGGTACAGACAGTTCTCACCTTTATCGAACAGCGAATACTCGCCCGGTTTAAGAGCGAGCCGCAGACCGCGAAGATTCACACACGGCTCGCTGTCTTTGTAACCGCTGCGAAGCCAGTGACGATTGACGCAGGCTTTCTCGAGGGCAATCGCCTTTCGATCAAGCAGAAACTTCACCGGCTGTCCTGTTGCCCCGCCGCTTGCGCACTGCTCCGGCTCAAACTGAGATGCATTGAGCGCACGGAGATCGTCGAAATGATTGCGCAAGTCCTCCCGCGCGAGCGTGGGAATGTTCGCGAGATCAGCAACGCTTCTTAAGTGAACAGCTTTGAGGCCGATGCGATCAAACAGCCTCTTGTAAAACGGGACGCGTTGCCGGCAATGCTCGATCATCTTCCGAAGTTTCGCGAGCTGCATCGCGTCCAGTTCCTCTCTTGTACGGCGCTCGTTGCGCAGAAGCTCTTCGCGGTAGCCGGCAAACTCTCTGCCGAGCTTCAATCGGTCAGGGATGCGCCCGTAAATCATGCGCAGCTTGGTTTGCACAGATATCGAGCTGTTATCGTAGACCCGTCTTAAGGTGCTTCGCAGACTCATCGCCTTCCTGGTCGAGACTCGCTTCGTTCGTCGCAGCGCCAATCAGCGTGCGGGCAGCAGTTGTAAGTATACATAACGAGTGCCGGCAAACGGGCAACCAGAGATGGTTTCGTGATAACGATCCGGTCGGGCGCGGTTGCGGTTTCGAACGAGGCTCCCTTCGCCGGGACGACGGAATTCATAGAGCCTGAGGTTAGCTGATTGCCTTATTAGCGACAACCCTTGTCTGGTTGAGGGTAACTAGCTCTTGGCATTCGCTGCGATGTAGGCTAGTTTGGACGACGCAGCCAACGCGATCAAGATGAAAGACATTCTCGTTACAGGCGGCGCCGGGTTTATCGGAAGCCATCTCGTTGACCGTTTGATTGCCGACGGCGGTGCGAGCGTAACGGTAGTCGATGACTTCAACGACTTCTACGACCCCAGGATCAAGCGCGCAAACATTGCTTCCCATCTCGAACGCGATGATTTCGAGTTAGTCGAAGCGGACATCGCCGACTCGCGAGCGATGAACGATCTATTCGCCCGCGCCGGTTTCGATTGCGTGGTTCATCTTGCGGCGCGCGCCGGCGTCCGGCCGTCGGTAGAAGACCCGCTCGCTTACGAAGAGTCCAATGTGAGAGGGACGTTCACGCTGCTCGAGGCCGCGAGACGAAACGGAGTGCCCAAGTTCATATTCGGCTCGTCGAGTTCGGTCTACGGACTCAATTCCAAAGTCCCTTTCGCCGAAGAGGATCCCATCGCCAATCCGATTTCTCCTTATGCAGCGACCAAGATCGCTGCCGAAGCTGCCTGTCGTGTGTACAGCCATCTGTACGAATTGCGAGTCGTCTGCCTTCGGTTCTTCACGGTGTACGGCGCGCGGCAGAGGCCTGATCTGGCAATTCACAAGTTCGCGCGGTTGATATCGCAAGGGCAGCCAATACCCATCTTTGGTGACGGGACCACGCGGCGCGACTACACGTACATCGACGACATCATCTCGGGAGTGCGGGCCGCGATGCAGTACGATCAAAGCCAGTTCGAAGTGATCAATCTGGGCGAGTCACAAACCGTGGAGCTTCGGAGGCTGGTCGAGTTGCTCGAGCGAGCGCTTGGCAAGCGGGCAATCATTGATCATCAACCCCTGCAGCCCGGCGATGTGCCGCTTACCTATGCCGACGTAGGCAAGGCCCGCCGCCTGCTCGGCTACGAGCCGCAAACCAACATTGAAGCAGGCATTGATCGGTTTGTTGATTGGTTCAAGAAACAGAAGTTGCGATGAAACAGGGTACGCTCGCGGATTGCTGGGTATCTACCCCGTTTGGAGGTTCGCTTCGCGGCCGCCGGGGTCAAGTCTGGTAGACTGCCAGCCTGATTGCGGAGATTACTTTCCAGGTTGAAGCTACTGATGCGCGGATGCCAGCTTGCGCGAGGTGATAGACGCCAGGGTGATAGACGCTTGCCCGGCTCGTACTGCGCGTCTACTATCATTTGTCAGAAATCAGATCTGAAATCTGAAATCTGAATCTGCAATCGAGATTGAAATCTGTGCTCCTTCGCCTGGTCGCTATGAAAGAGTACCTGCTGGAAACCGTAGAGGAACTCGCAAACAAACCGGCGAGGCTTGATGTTTCCGTCTTCCTGCCCGTGTACAACGAACAGGACAACGTCGAGCAACTCAACCTAAAGCTCACCGACGCTCTCGAAAGATTGGGCCGCAGCTATGAGGTCATTTACGTCGACGACGGCTCGACCGATCACAGCCTTGCCAAGTTGCGCGAGATTGCGGCGCGAGACGCTCGCGTTCGAGTGATTTCGCTGCGGCGAAACTATGGCCAGACTGCCGCGATGAGCGCGGGCATCGATCACGCTCGCGGGCAGATACTGATCCCGATGGACGCGGATCTTCAAAACGACCCGGCAGACATCCCTCGCCTGCTTGCGAAACTGGACGAGGGCTACGACGTGGTGTCGGGTTGGCGCAAGGACCGCAAAGACAGATGGTTAACGCGACAGATTCCATCACGGCTCGCGAACAGGCTTGTGGCCAAACTGAGCGGCGTTGAGCTTCACGATTTTGGTTGCAGCTTGAAGGCCTATCGCCGCGACGCATTGACCGGCGTCAAACTCTACGGTGAGATGCATCGCTTCATCCCGATCTACGCCGGATGGGCAGGCGCTCGGGTCGCCGAGATACCGGTCACTCATCATGCGCGCGCGGCGGGCGAATCCAAGTACGGGCTCTCGCGCACCATCAAAGTCTTTTTCGATCTGATCACGATCAAGTTTCTGTCGAGCTACTTGACCAAACCTCTTTACTTGTTCGGCAGCGCCGGATTAGTGTGCCTGGTGATCTCACTTTTCTCGTTCGCGTTCGCGCTCTACTACCGCATTGTGGAGGGCGTGCACCTGAATCGCATGCCGCTTGCGACCCTCTCGATGATCATGTTCGCAATGGGCATTCAGTTTATTTTCATGGGCCTGCTTGCGGAGATGATCGTCCGCACCTATCACGAATCTCAGGACAAGCCCACCTACCTCGTTCGGGAAAGAATCAACATCGATGACGGCAGCGATGGTCTGAGAAATGTATGACCGGTGAAGCGAATAGGAGACGGGGCGGCGGGGCGACAGAGCGAAGGGAAAACGTTGTCGCCCCTTCTCTCTGTCTCCCCGTCTCCCCGTCTCTGATTGCCGGAATACCCGTCGCTAATCTGAGCGAAGATGAAGCCATCGCGGTGATCGACAGACTGATCTCCGAAGGCGGATCGCACTACGGAGCGGTGGTTAACGCAGCCAAGATCGTAGCCGCAGATCGTGATGAGAAACTCAAACGCGCGCTGCTCGAAGCCGATCTTGTAACAGCCGATGGGATGTCCGTCGTGTGGGCCTCTCGCGTGCTGGGTAAACCGTTGAAGCAACGCGTTACCGGCATCGACTTGTTCGAACTTCTGGTCGACCACGCCGCAAAGCATGGCTTGTCAATTTACTGTTTGGGCGCGCGGGAAGAGTCTGTACGCGGCACCGTCGAGCAATTGACGATCAAGTACCCTATGCTGCGAATCGCTGGGTACCGCAACGGCTACTTCGACGAGTCCGAGCGCCAGTCGGTATGCGACGCGATAAGGCTCAGCCGCACGGACTTGCTCTTCGTCGCGATGGGATCGCCTAAGCAAGAGCATTGGATGGCGTCCAACGTTGCGCTCACGGGAGCCCGGTTCGCGCTGGGAGTCGGGGGAAGTTTCGATCATTTGAGTGGTCTTGTCCGGCGGGCGCCGCGCTGGATGCGACGAAGCGGGCTCGAGTGGCTCCATCGATTCGTTCAGGAGCCGCGCCGTTTATGGCGGCGGTATTTGATAGGCAACACGGCTTTCATCTGTCTCGTCATTCGGCAGCGCCTTCGGGCACGAAGGCACCCTTAGAGGAGTTGACAGTTGCCTCCATTCATTATGAAAAGGAGTTCGAAATGTCGACTGTCAATGGTAATTGCATTTGGTCTGCTCTCAGTGTTTCTAGGGTTTCGACTCCTTGCGACGGCAGACTTCAATTATAGACTCAAGAGAAGCGTCCAAACGGCGGAGATCAAATTCGCGGCATTTCGTGGTCAAAAGCCGCGGCCAGTATCGGTTGCTGGGAAACTGGTCGGAAGCGGGGCGTTCGCGGAAGTCGTAAGGGGAGCCCAGGTAGAAGCGGTTGAGTCGACC
>DATLWF010000413.1:0-3991 GCA_035576605.1 Blastocatellia bacterium
CGCCGACATCACGATCGCCGCCATTCGCTTCGGCATCTTCTTTCGCTTTTCTTTCAGCGGCGGCGGCAGGGCTTCCATGTGAAGCCTCATTAACTCGAAAGCCTGACCGGTGAAGGGTGGCTCGCCCGCGAGCATCTGATACGCGATGACCCCGAGGCTGTATATGTCGCTGCGCGCGTCGAGCGGCTCACTGCGGCACTGCTCCGGCGACATGTATACGGGCGTACCCAGGATCGATCCAACTCGCGTCAGCCCGTCCGCCGGGACGGTCTGCCGAGCCACGTTCTCAGCGGTGGTACCCTGTTGCAGTACGCGTGTTTGCTCCTCCTCTGACACCCGTGCGAGTTGAAGTTGAGTCGCCGCCTCGGATGCTCCGGTCTGGAAAAGCTGAGTGGCTGCTTCACCGGCGGCCGGCTTATTGATCTCCTCTCTCTTAGCAAGAATCAGAGTTGAAGCTTCTTCAGCAGATGGCCGCTGTATTTGTGTCGCGGTTTCTGAAAGGTCAGCCGCCTGCGCATAGGTCCCAGCTTCAAAGCTGCCCGTCTTGAGCGGTTGGTTCGTCACTGTCGCCGAACCTGAAGGCAGCCTTGTGCCCGCCGAAGAGGAAGCACCAGATGGCATACCTTCGGCGGCGCCGCCCACTTCAATGTCACCCAGCTTGGCGAGACCGAAGTCGAGCACCTTCACAGTGTAGCCGCCGCGCCGGTTCGGCTCGAGCCAGATGTTGTCGGGCTTGAGGTCGCGATGAATGATGCCCTGTTGATGCGCCTCCTCGACCGCCGAAGAGGTTTGGTCGATGATGTCGACTACCCAGTCGATTGGAAGCTGAGATTCTTCGGCCAGGACTTCGGCGAGCGTGCAGCCGTCGAGGTACTCCATAACGAGGTATGCGATTCGCTCGCCGTCTACGCGGGCAAAGCCAAAGTCGGTTACATTTACTACGTTTGGATGATGCAGCCGGCCGGCAGCTTTTGCCTCGCGCTTGAAGCGTTCAACGAACTCGTCGTTCATCATGAACTGCGGAGTGATCACTTTGACGGCGACCGGCCGTCCGGTGCCCAGGTGAGTCGCCAAATAGACCGAGCCCATCCCGCCTTTACCGAGCTCTTTCTCGATGCGGTATTTCTCGTCGAGGACTTCACCAGTGAGCTGTGTTAATCCCATCAGACCTCGTGAGCGGCCGGCTGAACTGAGAGTTCCGTTCGGTGATCTATATCGTTCTTATAGCCAATCTGACAACCATTGAACCGGCAAATGATATTGACCGGGCATGACAGCCGTCAAGTCGTCAGTCAGGGGGATCTAGAGTTTGGACATTCTGGAATTCTGCGGCCGGAACTCCGTCAGGAGTTCCATGTTTATAGGAGCGAGACGTGAGACTGCGCGGACTCCGTCAGGAGTTCCATGTGTCGATGGCCGGCAAACTCATGTCACTCCTAAAGGAGTGAGCACCTGCCCGGGCCCGATGGCTATAGACATGCAACCACTACGTGGTTGTGGTTGTAGAGCGGTGATTTCTACCACCCGTGACCCATAATCAGTTCGACCGATTGCTCGCTAGTGCCGCGATAGAATTTCATTTTTACTTTGCTTCGGGGCTTGACCGCGTGGATGCGGCGGGCGAGTTCGTTAGGTGTCCGAATCGTCTGTTTATCAAACTCGGTGATTACGTCGCCCAATTGCAGACCGGCGAGATCAGCCGGGCTGTTGTCGACTATCCGATGAATCTCTAATCCCCATCTCTTTGTGCCGGCGACGCAGCAGCGGCGGCCTACATCTCCCACGCCGAGAAAACCCTGGTCTCTCGGTTCCGTCTTCGCCTGGAACGGCGTAAGGCTTGGGCTCGCAATCCTGATGCGCGAGGGTACCAGCTCCTCATCGCGATAGAGCTTCACCGCGACTTCCGAGCCGGGCTTCACCGAACTCAAGAGGCGCGCCAGTTCGCCGCTGTTTCGCACCGGTTGATCGCCAAGCTCGACCAGAACATCGCCGGCCTGAATTCGAGCAACAGCGGCGGGACTATCGTCGCTGGTCAGGCTGGTAACAAACACTCCCTGAGTGTCGGGATACTCCACGTCCAGGACATTGGCAGGCACGAAGCCCATCGCGTGTTGGATGGCTTCTTCAGAAGAGCGGCGAGCAATCTCGGCTTGCTTGAGCTGCTTTGACTTCCTGGCCTGCTCGGCCTCCCTGGCCTGCTCGGCGCGGTGAGCCCGGCGGGCGCGCACCGCCTCTCTGCCAATGGTGACCCCCGTACCAATGAAAAGAAATAGCAGCAAAAGGGCCAGAAGCCAGACGAGCTTCCGCTGAAGCAGGTTCTTTATGAACGATTGATTCTGGTACAAAGGAGCCGACGCTTGCGGCATCGGGTAGGTAGAAGAGGTCGGTGTGTAGCGCGGACTGTTTGGATCGAGCGATCCGGTGTGGGCGGTTGCTACGACCGGAGCAGAAGGATCGAAGGGCCGAGTGTCCGCCAAGTCTTCGACGGAAGCAGCGACCGGAGCGCCACAGTTCTTACAGAAGCGATCCTGGCTCAGAATCTCTATGCCACAACCCTGACAGTTTGTCATAAAGCCTCCTGATTGTTTCCGGGTGTGATCGTTTTGGTTACGACAGGAATCGCAGATAAGTTCAGGGCCGCTTGCCGCTGTAAGACGGCACGATCGGCAACAAGACTCGGGACGGGTGCGCCCGGTCGTGATGAACCGTGTTCCTGGCGACGCGGGTCTCGTCGTCTGCCCTCAGCGGTTTCCCGGTGTTGGGATTCGGATCGAAGCGAGGATCGTTCGAGCTGGTCACATGAATCGCAATGCGGTGCCCCTTGTTGAAGATGATGCTCGTCGACCACAGGTCAATCGAGAACCTGTACACCTCGCCCTTCTTCATGAAAACTTCGTGATCGAGCCCGTCGCGGAATCGCGCGCGCGCCGCCGAGTCAAGTACCAGCCTCTCGGCGCCATCCGGATACACGTCAACCAGCTTCGCCATCCAATCGGTGTCCGGCGCATCACTCTCAGCCCACAGCTCGACATTCACCCGGCCGGTCACCTCGATCGGTGATGTGAGGACGGGTGTGACGAACTTCAGGATGTCTTTTCGGTCACCGGTCGCGCGCTGGTCCATCGGGCCTTTTTTGACGCTCAGGTTTGCTCCGCCAATGGTGGGAACCGGTTCCCTGGGATTGTAGACGTAGGTGTCGGTGCTCTCCGGCTCGACGGCGATTTTCTCGCTCAGCGCGCCGCCTGGTCTAAGAAAATAGGAGGTCGGCTTCGCGGGCACCGGCCAGGCGAGGGCGGTGCGCCACTCGTTGCCCGGCGCCTGGCTGTTACCGACGTCGCCCATCACGTAGTAACGTACTGGCGGCTCGTCCATAATGCCGTTGTCTTTCCCTTTCAGCCAGTAGTCAAACCAGCGCATCGCCTCTTCGGTAGCATTAACCACTGAGTCGGTTGGGTACTTGACCTCTTCGATCTTTCCGTGGCCCCAGGGACCCATGATCAGCTTTTGGTTTCCGGCCGCGAGCCCGCCGCCCGTCGATTGCAAGCCTACAAAGTTATCTATGTTTCCTTGCCCAAAGATATCGTACCAGCCTCCGTAGTTGTAGACCGGCACGTGAATCTCTTGCCAATGCTTTGGCATTTCAGCCAGATCAAAAAAGCCATCGTAGACACTATGCTTAATCGTCTCGGCGATAACCCATTCCGCTTTTTGGCGTTTCAACCAGGGATCGTTGAGCTCCTTTCGATAGACGCCGCCCATAAACGCCGACTGGTTGTAAAGGCTCGCGCGCGCAACCATCACGAAGTTTGCGACAAGGTGTGGCGGGTTCATCATCGAGGCCAGATTCGCCGTGATTCCCATGGCAGAGGCGCCGTACATTCCGACCTTACCGTTCGACCACGGCTGCTTTGCGATCCATTCGATGGTGTCGTAGCCGTCGAATGGATCGCAAAGCAGCCGTGGTCGAACGGTAAGGTCGGAATGTACGGCG
>DATLWF010000414.1:0-26310 GCA_035576605.1 Blastocatellia bacterium
TTCTGTTCTGCTGCTCTTCGCGGCGGCTCTCGTTTTGCCATTTGCTTTTACGAGTACCGTCGAAGGTCAGGGCGCAACCGAAGCTCCCAGGGGCTTCGACAACTTAACCAATGGTTTTGTCACTCAGGCCCAGTTCGACGCCGACAAAGATGTTTTTGAAGAACGTGATGACATAGCCAAAGGGTTAGGCCCTGTTTACAACACACAATCGTGCGCCGAATGCCATCAGAATCCCGTCACCGGCGCGATAAGCCAGATCACCGAACTCAGAGCGGGCCATTTCAACGGGGTTAACTTCGTCGACCATCCGGGCGGCTCGCTAATCAATGATCGCGCAACCAACCCGGAGATCCAGGAGCGCGTGCTCGGTGGTAATGAGGTCAGGACCTTCCGCACCTCTCTGAACACGCTCGGCGATGGGTTCGTCGAGTGCATAGATAGCAACACGCTCGCCGCCATCGCAAACGCTCAGCCCGGCCAAAGCGGAGGCCAAATAGCCGGCCAGTTCATCCAGGTGCCGGTGGCGGAGGCGAACGGCGCGCTTCGAGGGGCACGCTTCGGCTGGAAGAATCAACAAGCAAGCCTGCTCTCGTTTTCGAGCGACGCATACCTCAACGAGATGGGGATAACAAATCGTTTCAATTTGGTGGAGAATACCTCCAACGGCACCTTCGTCGGGTTTGGTTCGGGATTCGACCCGGTGCCCGACAACGCCCCGTGCGCGAGCAACCCTGCCGTGAACTGCGGCGAGGACCCGGACGAGGACATCGTCGCCTTCGCCAGGTTCATGCGAGCCACTAAGGCCCCGAAGCGCGGACCGGGTGCCGAAGACGGCTCAAACGGTGCGCCAAATCCCGACATCGTGGCTGGCTCGAACCTGTTCAGCCAGATCGGCTGCGCCATCTGCCACGTGCGCTCGATCACCACCGCGCCGGCTGGCACGTCGATCAACGGCGGGGCATTCATCGTTCCGGCAGCTCTCGGCAACAAGATCATTCACCCGCTTAGCGACTTCCTGCTTCACAATGTCGGAACGGGCGATGGCATAGTCCAGAACGGCGGCCAGTCAACCAGAAACAAGCTGCGCACACCTCCGCTTTGGGGCGTGCGCACTCGTGACCGGATCATGCACGATGGTGAGGGATTGAACCGCAACGAGTCGATTCTGCGCCACGACGGAGAGGCCAATGGGGTGATCAACAACTACAACGCTCTGAGCGCCACTCAGAAGAACCAACTGATTCTATTCCTCAATTCACTGTAAAGTCTTTAGACCGACAGTGGACGCTATTTGAGGTATTCACAGAGGCTCATCGGGCAATTGCTCGATGAGCCTCGTTCTACTCAGATTGAGGTTTCAAAAATGTTCAGCAGAGCAAAGACCTTGCTATTACTTGGCGTAACGCTTGTGCTACTCACGGTCGGATGCGCAAAGGCTCCCGAGCCACCGAGGGCCGCGCAACCAGCTCCGGCAGAAGCTGTTGTACCGCCGGCGACGCCAACCGCCGACGTAAAGCCAGAACCAGTCGCCAAGCTTCCTCCTCCAACTCAGGATGAGGTTCGCGGCGCTGTGGCTCGAATTTATAAAGATGCTGTAGTCGTCGATACGAATCGCTTCGCCGTTGGCGATTTTAACGGGGATGGCTCGCAAGACGTAGCTGTAGTCGTCACTCCGGCTGCGGGTATGCTTGGAGAAATCAACAGCGAAGTTGCTAACTGGATATTAGAGGACCCACAAAAGATCGTCCCCCCCGACTCAAAAAAGGCCACCCAGCGATTGGCCCCCGTCCCGGCGCCGACCCGAGTCGCACAATCGGATGTTTTGCTTGTAGTGCTTCACGGCCACGGTCCTCTGGGGTGGCGGAATCCCGAATCCAGGCAAACCTATCTTCTCAAGAACGCAACGGCGGGTGGCATCAGGTCCCATCAAATGACGACTCTTCTGAAGGCCAACAGCGGCAAAACGGCGTTACCGAAGCTGCGTGGAGATGTCATTAGCGAGAAACTTGGAGCGGAGCCAGGATTTCTCTACTACAACGGCTCAAAGTATGTGTGGTATCCAAGCAGTCGAGGGGCCGAATCAATCGCTTCCAAGTGATGCCGTGCGCCTCGCACCTCGAACACCTCGACTCGTGGGCATTCGCTCCACTTTAGATGGCTCATGCCAGCTCTTGCTCAGTGGCGCGCTGAGAGGCAAAGAAAGCGTCGGTCAGTCTGAATGCGTCGCCCGCACAGGAACCTTTAACCGCAGAAGCATAGCGTCCGGGCCTGGCATGCAAACCAAACTGGTTTGTATATTTGGTAGACGTTTCGCCAGGCTAGGGTGCGATCAATGGTGGGCCGGGTGTGCCTGACCTTGAGAGGCGACGTCGCATTACAATAATCATGGATTCCAACGCCAAACGCATTATCAACCGAGCTATCCTGGAAGCTGTAGAGAATCAGCTACGGGATCTCGATCCCCCCGAAACAAAAGAGACATTCGACAGGCTCCTCGATGAAGGCTACTCGGATGAGGAGGCGCGCGAACTCATAGGATACGTCGTCGCGGCCGAGATATTTGAAATCCTGAAGTATATGAAGCCATTCGATCACCAAAGATTTGTGAACGCGCTGCGGCGATTACCTGAGTTGCCTCAGGAATAGGCGAATGCAACAGGGCAGATCTCGATAGGAATCCCACTCCAAAAATTGATGAATAGCAGCGATGATGCTGCTAGAATGCGCAAATCAATTCATCGGAGGAAAGCATGGCCGCTGAAGGTCATACACTGTTTAAGCCGGATTTCGTCGAACTCGAAGAAGACGTCTCCGATAGCCCGCTGTGGAATAAGGACCTCGCGCCTGTTCCCATCCTCAAGCGCAACTGGACCACCTATAACTACGCCGCGTTGTGGATCAGCATGGCTCACTGCATCCCAACTTACATGCTCGCGTCCAGCTTGATCGACCTGGGCATGAACTGGTGGCAGGCGCTTATGACTATCTTGTTGGGAAATATCATCGTGCTCGCGCCGATATTGCTCAACTCCCACCCGGGCACGAAGTACGGCATTCCTTTTCCAGTGTTCGCGCGCGCAAGCTACGGGACGACAGGGTCGAACTTGCCCGCCATCATGCGCGCGCTCGTCGCTTGCGGATGGTTCGGCATTCAAGCCTGGATCGGTGGCGAGGCCGTGCACACCCTGATTCGCGTGGCGTGGCCCGGATGGCAGACCCTGCTCGGCGATAAGATTCAAACTCCTGCGATTGTGGCGGGACACTCGCCAACCGAATACATTTCGTTCCTGCTCTTTTGGCTCCTTAACATCTACATTATCTATCGCGGTATGGATCTGCTTCGCAAAGTCGAGAACTGGGCCGCGCCGTTTGTGCTTGTCATGGCCACCGTGTTGATGGTCTGGGTGCTCTGGAAAGCCAAGGGCCTGGGCGCGATCATGCACGGCGAGGACAAGTTCGGAAGCTTCGGCGCGTTCTGGAAAGTATTCATACCATCGCTCACAGGGATGATCGGGTACTGGTCCACGCTCTCGCTGAACATGCCCGATTTCACCCGCTTCAGCAGGAGCCAGCGCGATCAGACGATCGGGCAAACCGTAGCTCTACCGGCGACGATGGTGGTCTTCGCGGCAATGGGCGTCATCATCACGTCTGCTTCGGCCATCATCTTTGGCAGGACGATCTGGGACCCGGTGCAGTTAGTAGGTCAATTTACTCAGCCGGTAGTTGTGGCGATCTCGATGTTCACGATTGTGGTCGCGACGTTGTCCGTGAACATCGCCGCCAACGTTGTTTCTCCGGCAAATGATTTCGCGAATGCATTTCCCCGCTTGATCACGTTTCGACTGGGCGGACTCATCACGGGAATCCTGGGAATCGTCGCGCAACCCTGGCGATTGCTCGCCAATCCGTCGGGGTATGTTTTTCAATGGCTCGGCGGCTATTCGGGTGGACTCGGATCCATAGCAGGCGTGTTGATCGTTGACTACTGGCTGATAAGGCGCAAGAAGCTCGAGCTGCCAGATCTTTACAAGACACGCGGCGTGTACACCTATGCCGGAGGCTGGAATTGGCGCGCTGTGGCAGCGACGCTGCTTGGCTGCGCGCTGGCGTGGGGCGGCGCACCGTTGCTCGGGGAGGGGCGAGCTCTGATCCCTGCCTTGAGGCCGCTCTATGACTATGCATGGTTCGTGGGGCTGTTTGTTTCGGGATCCGTTTACCTGGCACTTATGAAAGGCGCGCCTGTCGCCGATACTCCCGGGCGGTTGGAGCCTGTCCCGGACCCTGAGGGGGATTGAGCATCCTCACACCGTAATTTCTAGCTGGCCATCACAGTTCTTTGATACCATACAGTGAACGCTTGTGGTGTGATCTTCCAATCTGGCTCGCGCTCCCGCACGCCGAGGAGGAGAGTATGACCACAACGGTTCGCAGTCTTCGCAAGCACACTTTCATTTGGTTGGCGCTTGTTTTGGTTCCCCTGGCCCTTTCAGCATGCGCGTCCAAGAAAGACGGCATGTCCGCCGACATGAAAGCAATCAACGCGCTTCATCAGCAGGATATGGAAGCCTCAAAGAAGTTTGACGTAGATACTCTTGCGTCGCTTTGGACGGACGACATAGTGACGCTTTCGCAAGGAGAACCTCCGCTGATTGGCAAGGACGCCAATCGCAACTCGATCTTGAGGCTGCGCGAGGCGAGCCGCGATCTTCAAGTCGCCGATTACATCCTGTCCTTCAACGAGGTCAAAATCGCGGGGGATTGGGCATTCGAGTGGGGCACCTACTCGGGAACCGTGAAGCCTGTCGAGGGTGGCGAAGCGGTCCGAACCACGGGCAAAGTGATGCGGGTGCTCAAGAAGGATCCGGACGGTTCGTGGAAGGTGGCTCGCGCGATGTACGACAGCGATGACGACGTGGGCTGAAGCGGGTCGAGCTTCTCTGGCTTAAGTCGCAGAAACACTTCAAACTGTTACCTTGTTCGGTTTCTTCTGATACCATATTGCCGCCTGTCCTTCAGGCAGGTCCAAGACTGGTTAAACGTCGAACTTATGGTTCTCTATATGCAATCCTCTCAGTCCCAGCCGCCGCCGCTCTCGGGCGAGTTCGGCTTTGCGTCTCGCCGCAAGTTGTTGAGCAACTGTTCTCGTGTCTTCATTCTCGTTTGCATTGCGATCACAGTTACACCTACGCGAGCGCAGGAGAAGCCATCCGCCGCTCCGGCCGGCTTGCTCTCCGCGCTTAGGAGCAAGGACAAGGGCGACCGTCGTGACGCGGCCAATCAGCTTGGCGTGTTGCGGGCGCGAGGCTCGTTGCGGGCGCTAGTGGAGGCGTTATCGGACAAGGAATCTGCGGTGCGAGAAGCGTCCGCATTTGCGCTGGGCCAAATTTCTGATCCAGCCGCTACTGGTTTGTTGATTCCGCTTCTCGCCGATCCGGAACCTTCTGTTCGCGCGTCGACCGCATTCGCGCTTGGGATGATTGCGGATCGCAAAGCCACGGAAGCGCTCTCGTTCGCAACTGGTGATGCCGATGCTGAGGTGCGCGCGTCGGCAATCTTCGCGCTCGGGCTAATGCGAGATGAGGGAGCCGTTGACGAGCTAATCGAGGCGTTAGACGATCCGTCCTTCGACGTGCGCTACGATGCGGTGTGGGCGCTCGGGCAGATCGGCGAGCCGGATGCCGAAGAACAACTGCAGGGATCGCTGGTGACGCTGGATCTGCTTCGCATAGACGACTCGCAGCGTCAGGCCTTTCGACAAGCCGTGCAATTCTCGCTCGAGAGCCTGAGGACAGAGGCTCACGCGAGGGCCACGGAAGGCGGCACCGGCAGGCCACGGCGAGCCACCGGCATCGTCAGAGACAATCGCTACACGAAGCCTCCCACTCGTCCGCTGGGCATTCATAAGTCTGTTCGGCCTGCGATCACCGACGTCGCACTGCGAGCGAAAGCGGGTGGTTCAGTGAAGCTGCGAGTGCTCGTGGGTGCGGACGGAAAGGCAGTTCGGGTTTATGTCACGCGGCGGCTGGGCTACGGCCTCGACCGGCGTGCGGTCGAGACGGCTCTACAGTACAGATACGATCCGGAGATGGAAGGCGGCTTGCCGCAAACTACCTGGACCGATATGGAAGTGAAGTTCTAGCTCGGTTCGTAGTTCGGCCTTCAGGCGGAAGTTTGTACGGCCCGCGAAAACCTATTCTACAAACTTCCGCCTGAAGGCCGAACTACGAACCCCTCCACTGGAGTCAACATGCCAAGGAACGTTAAGTGCGGATTGATACAAGCATCCAACGCCTGCTCTGTCGATGAACCAATCCAGAAGATCAAGCACGAAAACATTGTCAAGAACCTGGCGTTCATTGAACAAGCAGCGACCCAGGGCGTTCAGATCGTCTGCATGCAAGAGGTCTTCACTACGCCTTACTTCTGCGCCGAGCAGGAGCCTCGCTGGTATGAATCCGTAGAGAAGATCCCGGATGGCCCGACCGTCAAGCTGATGCAGGAAGTGGCTAAGAAACATGGCATGGTTGTGATCGTGCCCATCTATGAAGAAGAGATCACCGGCGTCTACTACAACACCGCTGCGGTGATAGATGCCGACGGCAAGTATTTGGGCAAGTATCGCAAAAACCACATACCGCACACCAAGCCTGGCTTCTGGGAGAAGTACTACTTTAAACCGGGGAACCTCGGCTATCCGACGTTCGAAACCGCGTTCGCCCGTATCGGCGTCTACATCTGCTATGATCGCCACTTTCCCGAAGGCGCGCGGGCGCTCGGACTGAACGGCGCGGAGATAGTCTTCAACCCGTCGGCTACAGTAGCGGGACTGTCTGAGTATCTGTGGGAGCTCGAGCAGCCGGCGCACGCGGTAGCGAACGGCTACTTCGTTGGCGCGATCAACCGAGTGGGACACGAGAAGCCCTGGGACATCGGCGAGTTCTATGGAAAGAGCTACTTCTGCAACCCGCGCGGCAAGATCATCGCGCAGGCGTCGCGCGATTCGGACGAGCTTGTCGTCGCGGATCTGGACCTCGAACAAATTCGCGAGGTGCGCAACGTGTGGCAATTCTACCGCGACCGCCGTCCCGAGACTTACGATGCGCTGGTAAGAGAATAGACCACGGATGACGCCGGTCTGACCGCTGTTCACGGATCAGATCGGCCCCAAACCGTCTAATCAATCTTATCAGCGGCCTATTCTGATTGCCCTGATCAAACCGAGGAGAATGCATGCTCGAATTCGGAATCACATTCAAACCTGACATGCCTCACCAGCGCATGATTGCGCTGTCTAAACAAGCCGAAGCCGCCGGCTTCGGTTACGGTTGGATATTCGATTCGCACGTGCTGTGGCAGGAGGCGTATCCGCTCATGACGCTTCTGGCAGTCAACACCAAGCGCATGCGATTAGGCACCTGTGTGACGAATCCCGCAGTGCGGGATGCGACCGTGACGGCCAGCCTTCTGGCGACGCTCAATCGAATTTCAGGCGGGCGCATGGACCTCGGTATCGGCCGTGGCGACAGCTCGCGGCGAGTGATGGGCAAGAAGCCGACGACGCTGGAGCGACTGGAAGAAACGGTCGGCGTGATACGCGACTTGTGCTCGGGCAAACAGATCGAATACGAAGGCCGGGACATTCAGATGCCCTGGGCAAATGAAGGCGTGCCGCCCGCGTGGATAGCGGGCTACGGGCCGAAGGCGCTGCGTTGCGCCGGCCGAATCGGCGACGGCGTGATCCTTCAATTCGCCGATCCTGCTTTGATCAAGTGGTGCCTTGGATTCGTGCGCGAAGGAGCCGAAGAAGCCGGACGCGACTTTTCAGAGATTCGCGTTATGAGCGCGGCTCCGGTTTGGGTGTCGGATGATCTGGCAAAGGCCCGCGATCAAGTGCGCTGGTTCCCCGCTCTGGTTTCGAATCACGTTGTCGATCTGGTCTCGCGTTACAAGCCGGAGGAACTACCTGAGGAGTTAACTTCGTACATCCGCGACCGCAAAGGATACAACTATCTTCATCACGCCGAAGTGGGGAGCTCGAACGCCGAGTTCGTGACTGATGAGATAGTCGATCGCTTCTGCATCGTGGGGCCCGCCGAAGAACACGTGCGAAAGCTCAAAGAGCTTCAGGACATCGGCGTTACGCAGTTCAACATTTATCTGATGAGCGGCGACGAAGAAGAGACGGTTAAGGCTTACGGCCGAGACGTCGTGCCTCGTTTGCGTTAACTCGGCCGCAACTCGCACAACCTAACTTCAGTCATCCGCGGACATCACTGCCGGTGGTAGAGTGTTCTGTTCGCACACGCAGTTCCTCGTCTGGCGCGAGCGTTGTGAAGTAGGTCTCCTGCTTGAACGGCTGCAGGCCTCGCTTCAGATAGTTTGGCAGCGCCGCCGGATCATCCAGTGTGCAGGTGTGCAGCCAAACACGATTCGCTCCGTCTCTCCAGGCTTGCTCGGCGGCGACACTCAAAAGATGTTTGCCCAGTCCCCGGCCAAGGAACTCTTGCATCAGCCCGAAGTAAGCGATCTCGATTGAGCCGTCGTCGTGCTTCTCGAGTTCGAAATATCCTGCGGGCGCGCCTTCACTGTACATCACCCACAACGTTATCTCCGGGCGGGCGTAGTGTGCGCGGATCTGATCATCGGTCCAGAGTAATCTGTCGATCCAGTGATAAAGCCGCCCGACCTCGGCGTAGAGATAGCGGCCAAACGACGCGGGACACTCGGCGACGTGGTCAATTCGGACTCGCGCGTCATTTGCTCGAGCGGAATTGAGATCTTCGGGGCGCGCAAGTTGGAGATAGGTTCTAGTGACTTCGATGTCCATGGCAGTTCAGAATATAAACATAAAGCCGCCTGGCCACAAAGTCACAGGGCAAAGAACCCTTAGCGCATGCGCGTCAGACTTTCGCGCATACCGACCTCGTCAGAGCGCCTTCATGAACACTCCAGCGGAATACCACCCACGGCAGTGATTGTGTGAAGAGTCCGGCTAACCGCGTAGCGGTGACCTCTCGATAGCACGCGGCGGTTGGAATGCGCGGCCGCGCAGCGGTCACCTATTCCTCATAACTGTGCTGCAATCAAACAGGTGACCGCTACGCGGCTAGCCGGACTTTTTACACAATCTCGGCAGTGGGTGGATTGTTCAGGTACAGCCTACACAGGGAGCGTCCAGGGATTCCACGCCCTTCGCTGCTCGAGGGGAAGATTTAACACAAAGTGGCGGGCCGATCTCTTTGTAGGCCAGGCTTGAACGATCCACCCACTGCCGTGGGTGGTATTCCCGGAGTTTTCACAGAGTTCTGTCCTTGTGGTTAAATTCACCCGCAGGCAACGCGTGTTGTTTCGTTCTCATCAACGAGACGGTCCGGGGTGTACCGTTTCGACAGTCTCGTCGCAGAGGTTCAGATGAAAAGAATCCTTGTTTCGCTTGCGCTGATTCTGGGCGTGCTGGTCGCGCAGTCCCTGGCTGATCAGCCTGCAGGTAAAATTGTTGACCGCTTCAAGAAAGCATCCGGCGGCAAATCCGCCGCGCATGTAAAAACCACTACAATGAGCGGAAGCGTGAAGAGCAGCGATGGAACTGCCGGACGCTTCAGCTATCAGGCCTCGGCTCCAAACAATCTTCGATTGGATCTGGACGTCGGCGGATTGAAGCTGAGCGAGTGCTACAACGGCAAGTCCGCGTGGCGGCTTGATGCGCGCGGACTGCGTACCCTGTTGGGCGATGAAGCGAAACGCCTGCGCCTCGAAGCCGTGCTTTCAAACAGCCGCCTCAACGACCTGCAGCGCAGTCGCATAGTTCCCCAACTCGCCGGCAAGGCGACTATCGACGGACACGAAGCCAATGCGATCGAATTCATCAAAGACAGCGTTCGCGTGAAACTCTTCTTTGACGCTTCAACCAATCTGCCGGTGAAACGGGAGCGAGAAACTTCCGACGGCGCCGAAGAGACATTCTACGGCGACTATCGAGCGGTCGATGGTGTGATGGAACCGTTCTCGCTCAAGATCAGGAAAGGCGCCAGCGAGTTGTTAGTTACAATCGACCGAGTCGAGCACAACAGAGGCGTCGAGTTGGCGGCCTTCCGCTATCCGCAGGTCGAAGGCTCGCGTACCCTGCCGGAACTCGAGCCTCTGATGAAAGCCATCACCGAGAATCAAGACAAAATCGACGAGTTGCGCGAGCGCTACACTTGCCGTCTGGTAGAGATCGAGCGCAAGCACGACGGCGATGGGCGAGTCAAAGAAACCGAAACCCGCGCGTACGAGGTTACCCCGGTCGGCGCAATGTTTGTCGAGCGGCTTATGAGCATCAACGGCAAAGAACTGACAGCCTCGGAGCGCGAGAAGGAAGACAGACGCGTGCAAAAGGAAGTCGAGGACCTCGTCAAGCGACACGAAAAGAAGGAGCAGAAAGAGGAACGCGCGCGCGCCAAAGGCGAGAAGGAGAAGAAGGACGACGACGACGTCGAGATCAAAGACTTCCTGAGGATCAGCGAGATCACCTCGGTTCGTCGCGAGATGTTTCAAGGTCATGAGGTGATCGCGTTCGACTTTGAGCCGCGCAAGGGGTTCAAGCCTAAGAACCGCGCCGAAGACATCGTCAACAAGCTCGCGGGCACGATCTGGGTGGACGAGACGGCCCGGCAAGTCGCGCGGCTGGAGGCGCGTCTGACGGATTCATACAAGATTGGCGGCGGAATGCTCGCTTCAATTGGGGCTTCGACGGCGTTCAGCTTCGAGCAGCAAAAAATCGGCGATGAGGTCTGGCTGCCCTCTTCGATGGAGGCGAACATCTCGGCACGGGTTCTGCTGTTGGCGAAATTCAATCGCAGCGTCGAACGGCGGTACAGCGAGTACAAGAAGTATCAGATCGATAGCAAGTACAATTTGACGAAGCCGAAAGAAAGCAAGCCGGAAGAGCAGTAACGATCCAGTGTGGGGTTGCAGGATTTCATAATCAAGTCTTGCGTAAATACGAATTATGACCACAACGACGCGAGTTTTTAGCTTGGGGGGTTGGACCGTCGCGGCGGCATTGGGTTTGCTCTGCCTGCCGATCACCAGAAGGATTCCCGAGTCGCTCGTGGTTAGTGGCGCCAGTCTCACACAGATTTCGAGCGACGAATTCCCTAGCGAGCGTGCCCCTTTTGTCATCTCGGGTATCGATGCCTTCGGGGGGGTTGATGTAAGGCTGGTTGTTTCGGAGGGACAGTCTGAAAACTCCAGAGTGGAAAGATCGGTAATCTTGTATTCGTCAGATGGCGGAACGACCTGGGAGCGGCAACTCGTCACTAACGCCAGCGCAGATTATGGAACTACGCTAGAGGAGGTACGCTTTGTAAGCAGTAGTGTGGGATGGGCGGCAGGATACAATGGCATCATCATGAGGACTACTGACGCCGGCAGGAGTTGGCTTCGGCAGCCTTCGCCCACCAAAGCTATTCTCACCAAGATCCAGTTCGTTGACGATGACTGGGGCTGGATACTTGCAGAAGAGGGCGGTGAAATTCTTCATACTGAGGACGGAGGTGTCAACTGGCGAGCGTACAACTTTAGCACGACCGGGAGAATGTCCTCGTTTAGCTTTAGAGATCGCTTCAATGGTTGGATCGTGGGCGAAAACGGGCAAGCCTTCGAAACAAAGGATGCCGGTAAACACTGGGCGCCGCGCGGGCGTGAAGTCTGCGCAAAGGTCAACAGCTCAGCGCAGAGCGAAATCGTCTTTCGTCAAGTGAGATTCGTGAGTCGTGACGTGGGGTTCATTGCTGCTGGGTTTAATTATAAGTGGCCAGAATACCGTCCGAACGGGGTCATCCTTAAGACCACGAACGGTGGTCGGACTTGGCAACGCATCATTGCGTCCAGGACCTTGGGCCTCAGATATGCGGACTTTGCAAGCAACGATAACATCTGGATTGTCCAAGGGGACTACCGCGACGAGCGATTGCTGCACAGCGCCGATGGGGGAAGGCACTGGTTCTTTGTTCACGCTGCATCCAAGGCAGGTATCGTCAAGTTTGTTGATCGAAACAATGGGTGGCTCATTGCGGGACTCTGGGACTATCCGATCACCGATCAACTCCTGCGAACTACTGATGGAGGACTGACATGGTCACAAGTGGAACTTCCGAAGTAAAGTAGAGACGCCCCTGAACCCATTTTCAGGCGCGCTCTATGCTTCGTACACGGTCGTGGATACGTGGGTCAGTGAGCCTTCCTGTGCCGTCGACCAGAGGTTTCACAAATGCGTCCTGCAAAGCCGTGAAAATATATCCTGCACCTACCTTCCTTACCGCTCGACTTATCCTCACTGCCCGCCAGCCAATCGAGGGAGAACTGCTTTCTTATGTCAGTCACGACGCGATCTCCTCTGACACCCGCAAAATGTGAAACGACTTAGTCCTGGTCTACATCCTTTTGGCTGTGCAATCAAACGCAGTTGATTGCACAAAGGATTGCTGGACAGGCTTTGAAAGCCACTGCTAAGATTTGCTGCTTTGCGATGACCGCCAAAGGTGACCCGTACAACTTGACCCTAGACACCTCGCCTACAACGGACGACCAGCCCCCCGCGCTTAAGTCTCCCGAAGCCGTCGAGCGCCGCGTATTGCGCAACATCTTCGCGGTGGTCGCCATAGCGATTGTAATCGCCGCATTAACGGCCGATTTGAAGTTCATGCTTGGGCTCGTTTTGGGCGGCGCGCTAGCCTTGCTAAACTACAAGTGGCTCCACTCATCGCTAAGAGCGGTGCTGGCCGCGGGCAGTCAAAAGGCGCCGCCCGGAACGATCATCAAGTTCGTCGTTCGGTGGCTGGTGATCGCAGCCGTAGCCTGGGCCGCAAACAAGACCGGTTATTTTGAGGCGGTCGCGATACTCGCGGGGTTGTTCGCGCCCGCGGTGGCGGTGATGATCGAGGCCGCTTACGCTACGTACAAAGGCGTGACGACAAGGGAGAACGATAACTGATGCTGGCAGCTATTCTGGCGCTACTGCAGGAGGGACACGAAGCCGCGGCGGCGACCGCCGAACACGCCGAAGCAGCGGTGGAGCACGCCTCGGAACCGTGGCTTGTCGAGCAGACCAATCACATCCTCGGTCCGATGGTGCTCAATATCGAGCGATCCATAATGCCCTCGATCTACGGCCTGTTCGGCGGGCATTGGCACGAGCCCGCGCCGGGCGAGTTGGTGATCCCGGAGCACATCGTGTGGTCCATCCTGCTGTTCATCGTTTGCGTCGCCGGGGTGCTTATGTTGCGAGGTCGGTTATCCGTCGATCGGCCTAAAAAGGGACAGCAACTCCTCGAGATTATTGTGGAGCAGATTCGCGGACTGCTCGATCAGGTCATCGGTCCTTATGGGCACCGTTACCTTCCGGTCATCGGTTCGTTCGCCGTGTTCATTCTGATCGGCAATCTTATGGGGCAGATACCGGGGCTTGGAGCGCCCACCGAGAGCATCAACGTCACCGGCGCGCTTGGGATTACGTCGTTTCTGTATTTCATCGGCAGCGGCTTTAGGCAACAAGGGTGGAGATACCTGAAACACTTCACCGGCGGGCTGTCCGGGGCGCTGCTCTTTGCGATGGGTTGGTTGATCTTTGTGGTCGAGATCGTCTCGAACTGCGTGCGTCCCGTCACGCTTTCGCTGAGACTGTTCGTCAATATGTACGCCGACGGCCAGATCGCGCACGCGTTCCTCTATGATCTCATAGCGCCGATCCTTCCCATATTCACGATTGTGCTTGGCATCTTCGTATCGTTTGTCCAGACCTTCATTTTTATAATGCTCTCGATGGTTTATCTGTCGGAGACCGTGCCGCACGAAGAGCACGACACGGAAGAACACGCGCACGCCAGCGAAGCGCTGGCCGAGGCGAATTGAAGAATTGACTCGTGAAACGTGATCCGAGAGAGATTCGTCTCGCACCGCGTACCACGCGTCATTCATTCTCGGCTTCATACGTACCTGTAACCGGAAGGTGATCAGGGATTGGCTCTTTTCATAGAATTGACCGCACGCCGCTGCTGGAGCCTTGCAGAAAAGGGGAGCAAGCGTATACCGGGCGCGTGGAAATTATTTCGAGCCGAACCTGTCACACCTTCTCTTTGATAACTGAGCTTCACTCGCAGGGTGTCCGGCAAACTTCATTTTGTCGTAGGCCCAAAGCGCGCAGCAACGACTCTGCGACAAACTGAAGTTTGTCGGACAACTGAAATGAAGCTCTAATCCGCCGATGAAAGTGTATCGGCGTCGAGGTCCTCCGGGCCTCAGGAGAAAAGACGATGATCAAATTGAGACTGTTCGTGCTGTCCGCGCTGGTGATGCTGTTCACTGTCGCGACTGCGATGGCCCAGTCCCCGGCGGCAACCGCCGCCGCGAACAACACCGGGGGCTCGTGGTTCTTCCCGGCGATGGGCTCGTTCGCGGTCGGAATCGCCGCTTTTGGGGGCGCACTTGGCGACGGCCGCGCGATCGCCGCGGCTTGCGAAGGCACGGCTCGCAATCCGGGAGCCGGCGGCAGAATATTCACAATGTTGCTGCTTGGACTCGCGCTGATCGAGACTCTAGTGCTGTTCACCTTCCTGACCGTCGTGCTGAAGTACTGATGCGCGCAGTAAAGTGAGTAAGATTGAAAGGGAGGCGTCGCAGCCTCCCTTTTGATTTTTGTGGCAAGGCGATAAACTCGACTGGTCGGCACCCTATTCATTGGAGAGTTAAGCAATGGACTCATTCAAAGACAGTATCATCAAGCTAATTACCGAAACTTCAACCAATCTTCCACCAGACGTTCGCGCGGCCATGGCTCAAGCGGTCTCCGAAGAAAATCCCGCCACCAGCGCCGGCACCGCACTTTCAGTGATCGCAACAAATATCGACATGGCCTGCGATAACGATGGCCCGATTTGTCAGGACACCGGCATGCCAACCTTCGAGATAAATACGCCGGTCGCCGCAAACCAGATCGTGATGAAACGCGAGATTCGCGAGGCCATCTCCGAAGCTACACGTCGCGGAAAGCTGCGGCCCAACTCGGTCGATTCGATCACCGGCGTAAACTCCGGCGACAACCTCGGGCCGGGCACGCCGGTCATTCACTTCCATCAGTGGGAGAACGACGACGAAATCGAGGTGAAGCTGCTGCTGAAAGGGGGCGGGTGCGAGAACAAGAACATTCAGTACTCTGTTCCGACTGAGCTTCCGCATCTGGGGCGCGCGGGCCGCGATCTGGACGGCGTGCGCAAGTGCATACTTCACGCCGTGTGGCAGGCTCAGGGGCAAGGCTGCAGCGCCGGCGCGATTGGCGTGTGCATAGGCGGCGATCGCACGTCCGGTTATCAGCATGCGAAGGAGCAGCTCTTCAGAACGCTCGACGAAAGGAATTCGGATGCAAGGCTTGCGGCGCTTGAAGATTACGTAATGAATGCTGCGAACACGTTGAACATCGGGACGATGGGATTCGGCGGGGGCGTGACTCTGATCGGGTGCAAGATCGGCGCGCTCAATCGCCTTCCTGCGAGCTTCTTCGTGTCGGTCGCGTATGACTGCTGGGCGTTCCGCAGGCTCGGCGTTGTCCTGGACGCGAAGACCGGTGAGATCAAGAGATGGCTCTATCGCGACGAACACAAGACCGAGAAGCGAATGGCGGCGGGCGAGGGCTTCAGGCTGACCGGCAACGAAAAGGCGCTGGTCGCGCCGATCAACGAAGAACAGATTCGCGCGCTCAAGGTTGGAGACGTGGTGATGATCTCCGGCGAGATGTACACGGGTCGCGACGCTGTGCACTCATACCTGATGAAGCACGATACGCCAGCCGATCTCCACGGCTCTGTGCTCTATCACTGCGGACCGGTGGTGATGAAAGACAACGGCAGCTACAGAATCACCGCTGCGGGTCCGACGACCAGCATCCGCGAAGAGCCTTATCAGGGCGACATCATCAAGCGCTTCGGCGTGCGCGCAGTGATGGGCAAGGGCGGAATGGGGAAGCGCACGCTCGACGCAATGAAAGAAGCGGGCGCGGTGTATCTGAACGCGATCGGAGGAGCGGCTCAATACTATGCTCGTTGTATCGAACAGGTGCTCGATGTGAACCTGCTCGAGTTCGGAATCCCCGAGGCGATGTGGCATATTCGAGTAAAAGACTTTCCGGCTATTGTCACGATGGACGCGCACGGCAATTCACTGCACGCGGACGTGGAGAAGGCATCGGCGATCATGCTCGAGAAGCTGGCCGGCGCGGTGTTTTGATTTCGCGGCATTCATAGTGATATTCTCCACACTGCAGGATCCATAAGGTCAAGGGGAGCCAGCGGGTGGTAACAGGGCGTAACGGGACGACAAGGACCGGCAGCATCAAAGTACTCTTCCTCGGTCAGTGTCTTCAGTATGGTTACGAGGGTCTGCGTCGATACGAAACTTTTCCTAACCACGCTGCAATGATCCTCAAAGCTCAGTTTCCTGCGTTAAGCCTCAAATTCGATCTCAAGTACCTCCATCACCCGACCGGCCTGAAAGCACTTCTGAAGCAGAGGCTACTGGTGACGAAACCCGACATTGTATTGATCAGTTTGCCAGCGATGTTCGCCGCAACGTCATGGCGAGTGAATATGATCTACCAGATCGCGCCGGAGATTGTGGACACGGCTCGTTCGTTCAGGAAAAGCGTCGAAGCGAGAGCCAAAGGCGCGTCTGCGTACTTTGCGAGACTAGGGAAAGTGTTTGACAAGGCATTCGTCGTGCAGCCGCCACTTGGTCTAGAGGAGTATGAACGACTGGTGGAAGAGGCCTTGTTGGACTGCGGTCGAATCACCTCGTGCCGCTTTGTGCTAATGGGGCCGGGCCGATTTAACGAAGACACAAACGAGGTTTACCCAGTTCACAACCCGGAACTGTGGTCGTCAGTGAATCAGATGATCTTGCGGCTGGGACAGCGACGGAATGTGGCCGTTGTCAACACCCAGGAAGCTCTGAACGATCACAGTGGCGAAGTCTTCACCGCCAACAATCACCGCTTCAGCCGAACCGGCCACGAGGTAGTCGGACGCGAGGTCGCGAATGTTCTCGCCTCGCAGATCGCAATTCTAAATCTCACAAGCCGAGACGCCGGGGCATAAGATGGAGCCAATCAAAACGGCTGAACCGCTGGCTGGCGCGGTGTTTTGATTTCGCGGCGTTCATAGTGATATTCTCTCACACTCCAGGATCCATAAGGTCAAGGGGAGCCAGCGGGTGGTAACAGGACGCAACGGGACGACAAGAACCGGCAGCATCAAAGTACTCTTCCTCGGTCAGTGTCTTCAGTACGGATACGCAAACGTAAGCAAGTCCTCGACGTTCGCGGTCCTGGCGGCCTCAATGCTGCGACTGCGCTTCCCCGATTTGAGTTTCAAATTCGACTTTAAGTACCTTTATCACCCTAGTGGATTGAAGGCCATCCTCAAGCACAGAATGCTCCTGTCGCGACCCGACGTAGCTCTCATAAATCTGCCGGCGTTGTACGCAGCTACAGCCTGGCGGGTGAACCTCGTATACGAGATGGCGCCGGAACTAGTGGATACAGCCCGGTCGTTCATGCAGAAGGTTGAAGCAAGAATAAAGGGAAGCGGCGGACCGCAGCAAGCGACGATGCTCGACAAGGCATTCGCTATCCGCCAGCCCATCTCGATTGGCGAGTACGAAGGCCTGGTCCAGGAAGCAGTGCAGGACTGCAAGCGCGCAAGCTCGTGCCGGATAGTGCTGATGGGACCAGGTCGCTTCAACGAAGACTCGGTGGAGGACTACGTCATGCACTCACCCGAGTTGTGGTCTTCGGTCAATCAGATGGTGTTGCGAGTTGGCAAGCGTTTGGACGTCGCGGTGGTCAACGCCCAGGAAGCGCTTGCGGAGTACGGCGGCGAGGTGTTCGCGCATAACAACCACCGATGGAGCGGGTATGGTCACGAGGTTATCGCTCGCGAAGTCGAATCAGCACTTGCCTCGCAGGTGACTGGGTTGAGCCACAATTAAAACCGACATGCCTGAGCCTCCGAACTCAACCACACACAGCCGGTTCATCGAAGAACTGTTTGCGATTCAGCGCGAGTTTTCGTTTCGCGACCCGATGTTTGACGCCGTGCGAAGCGGTTCGATGAGCCGCGCGGGAGTCCGGCTGTGGACGCTGCAAGCTTCGCTTTTTGTGCGGCAGTTTACACGCTTCATTAGCGCCATCCATGCGAACTGTCCGCACCGGGACGCGCAGCAACTTCTCGCCGAGAACCTTTGGGAAGAGCACGGTCAGGGCGTCCGCAGCCGCGACCATTATTCGTTGATACGAAAGATGGCGCGCAGCCTCGGCGCCACCGACCGGGATCTCGACGACGCGCGGCCTCTGCAAGAGACCGACGAGTACATCGCTCACTGCTTGAAGGTGACGCGCGAGCTTTCATTCATCGAGTCGATGACCGCCATCGCCGTCGGCATCGAGATCTTCATGCCCGTCTTCTTCGCCGCTCTCGGCGAGAGTCTGTGTTCGAAATATGGGTTGACCCGAGATGACGTCGATTACCTGCTGGTGCACGTTGCCGAGGATGAGGCACACTCGCGGCGGGCGCTCGAGCTGCTCGAGTCTTATGCCGATACGCAGGAAGTGCAGGAGAAAGCCAAGCGGGCGTTACGCGAGATTCTTCTGGTAAAGCAAAGGTTCGCGCTAGCTGTTTACAACCACTCTGCTGGTGCGTGATTCATCCGTACTGTTCTCTTGACTCGACTTCCATACTACGAATTCTTGCTAAGGAGGAACCGGAATGACTCGTAGATCTCTCGTGATTCTATCTCTTTGCTTCGTAGCTGTCGTTGGCAATTCTGCAGCCGCCCAAACGCCTGACGCCGTCACCACCCGCGAGATGAGCGACATCAACTGGATGGAGTTCAAGGAAGTTGTTCCCTCGAAGATCAACACGGTCATTCTTCCAACCGGCACGCTGGAGCCGCACGGCGTTATCAACAACGGCGCGGACATCACTGCGCCCGTGGCGCTCGCTCGCAAGATCGCGCGCGAAGTGAATGCGATGATCGCGCCTATCATTCCTTACGGCATCACCGGCAGCATGGACGCTTATCCTGGCGCGTTTTCGATCTCCGAAGCCGCGTACCGAGCTTATGCGCGGGACGTTTTGGCCGGGCTGGCGAAGAACGGCTTCCGCAACATCATCGTGATCAACGGGCACGGGGGACCACAGACCGCCGTGCTAAATCAGCTTGCCACCGAGATAGGCCAGGAAAGACGCGTGCGAACTCTGGTGATCAATTGGTGGAGCTATGCTTCGGATGTAACGCTTTCGGTGTTCGGCGAAGACGGCGGACACGCAGGGTGGAACGAGACCGCGTTTATTCAAGCGATCGATCCGAAGCTCGTCCACAAAGAGCGTTACTCGGATGAGATGGCGACGCCGAATGCAGCGCCGGGCACCTATTCCGCTTATCCGGCGCCCTCCTCGATCGGGTTGTACAAGGAAGGGCAAGGCTACGTTAAGTTTGATCAAGCGAAGGCGGATGAATACTTCGCGAAGGTGACACAGAAAGTCGCGAAGCTGATCATCGACACTCGCCGAAAATGGGATACGGCGGGGCTGTTTGAAAAGTGAAGAGTGATGCGTGATGCGTGATGAGTAAAACGTGAAACGTGATCCGTTACGGGAGGTAGTCGTGGATCACGAATCACGCATCACGTTTCACGCATCACGATTCACGCATCACGCATCATTCCTTCACGCATCATTCATTGACACGACGGCGTTGACGAATTAGTCTGCAAGACACGGCTTTCAGGTAAATCGGGCGAGAGAGAACAGAGTATGATTTGTGCGAAGTGCGGCGCCGAGAATCGTGAGGGATCAAACTTCTGCAGGTACTGTTCGGCGCCGTTGACCCCACAAAGCCAGGGACCAACCTCCGGCTACATTCCCTCGGTTCCGCCGCCGCAAGCGCCGGGAACAAGCCCTCCATCGAACTACTACGCGCCACCGAACTATCAGACGCCGCAATCGAGCTACCAGACGCCACAACCAATGGCCCGGCCCGTTGTTCCGGCAAAGCTATGCGTGCGGTGCAACTCAACCAGCGTGGTCAAGGGAACCGTCCCGTTGTGGGCGATACTGGTAGCGGTTATCGGCGCTCCGTTTACATGCCTGCTTTCACTGTTGTTTCTGTTGGTCAAAGACCCAAACAAGTGCCTCAACTGCGGACTCGAGTTTAAGTAGTTTGGCCGTCCGAGAAACCCCTGTTTACCGCGTCAACAGTCTGTGTATAGGCGCCCTGGTCCTCTCTGAGGCTGTCCGACAAACTTTAGTTTGTCGCGGCGCCGTTCGGCGCAATCAACGAACCAGCGACAAACTGAAGTTTGTCGGACAATCCTGCATTAGCCTGCAAGTTCGCCCGCCCACCTCATTCAAAGAGCACACACAGAATGGTAGAGGGTCAACCCCTCTCACAATCACGTCTAACCGGCGCCTGCCCAACCGTGCTGAGGTAAACCGGGATCACGGAGAGGATTTATGCAAACCAATGCTTCGTTTCTAGCGATGCCCGAGCACCCGTGTATGATCACGCGGCTGATAGATGAAATGCGGGAAGCCTTCAGAGAGTTCCGCGAGGACCCACGAGCTTATGTCAACGGGGCACTCACAGCAGATGCCGGCGGCGGACGGCGCAAGAATCTCTTACGAGTGGGACTAGCAATCGCGATTCTGTCTTATGCGATTGCGTTCATTTCAATGCTCGTCTTCTGGTCGCTAGCTCACCAGAAAACGCGAGCGGCCCAAACTACGGAGAACCCGCACGTCGTGATATCGATACCTCTTTATTACTGGCCGAAGGCCGATATGCCGGAGGGCGCGGACAAACCTGGAGGCGGCGGCGGCGGTGGTCGAAAGACCGTGACGCCTCCTTCAATTGGAGACCTGCCGATTTCCTCACTCACCCAGCTTGTCATGGCTCCAAGGCCCGAGCCTTCGCTCACGCCTCCAGCCCTGCCCATGATCGAGAAGGTGATGGTCGACCCGCGTATTCAATTCAAGCACGACGATCTAACCCCTACTGGCTTGCCGGACGGGGCGACCTTCACACCCTCAGCCGGGCCCGGATCTGACGGAGGGATGGGCACCGGCTCACGCGGAGGGATGGGAGTGGGTGATGGTCCCGGCGTGGGACAAGGAAGCGGCGGCAACACAGGTGGCGGTGAGAGGAATCTCGCAGTGGGACGGCCAAATCTCGCTGCTCACCAGCCCGCCGTCGATGAGCGTCCGATACTCTTGAATCAACCCCACCCTCTGTTCACCGAAGAGGCTCGCAAGAACAAAGTACAGGGAGTTGTGCGGGTCCGGATTCTAGTGGATACAAACGGCGCGGTGAAGGAGGTCGTCGTGATGCGCGGCTTGCCCGATGGCTTGAATGAGCAGGCTATTCGAGCCGCCTATCAGATGCGCTTCAGGCCCGCGATGAAGAACGGCCAACCTGTTGTCTATTGGCTAAACAATGTCGAGGTCGAATTCAACTTGAGGTGAGCGGCTCATCGGATGAGGGCCGCTCGTCGCGGCTCTCATCCTTTGCTTGCTTTGTCTGGTAAGCACGTGGCGGAGTCAGTTCATCGGATGCGTTGTAATGAAACACATCGCCGTCGAGCCGAAGAAAAATGAATAGCACGTCTTGCTCAGGATCGTATTCCTTGACTGCTTCCGCGATCTCTTCGTTCGGCCAGCCGCCGCGCTTTGATAACCGCTCGCTGTTATCGGCGACGTAAAGAGTTGGCACTTGCAGGTTGCCTCCGGACTTCGACGCATTCATCAAATCTACGACCACGGCGCCGCGGCCTTGTTTCAAATACTTCTCCCAGGCAAAGGCGGCGAACTCCTGCCACTGTGATCGAATGAATGTGACGTGAGCGTCCGGCGTGTCGAGATCCTCGACTCGCCCCGACGGTAGTGTGAATCCCATGCTTCGTTTACGCTGCGCCGTACTTCTTGAACCAATCTTGCAATCGCCGGAATCCGTCTTGAGCCGCGTCCTTGTCGTAGCCCGGCCGGTAGTCCGCATTGAAGCCGTGGCCGGCGTTCGGGTAAACGACAATTTCAGACTTGCCGCTCGCTGCCTTTATCGCTGCGCGCATTTTTTCGATGGTGTCTTGCGGGATGCCTGTGTCCTTGCCGCCATACAGACCAAGCACCGGCGCTTTCAACTGAGCGGCGATATCAACAGGGTGTGTTGGGTGTAACTCATCCGGACTTCCGACTAGTCTGCCGTACCACGCGACCCCTGCTTTGAGTTGCGGGTTATGGGCGGCGTAGAGCCAGACGATCCTCCCGCCCCAGCAAAAGCCGGTGATTGCGAGTTTGTTGGCGTCACCCTTTGCCGACTTCCGCGCCCACACGACGGCCGCATCGAGATCGGACATCACCTGTGCGTCGGGCACCTTCGCAACGACCTTTGAAATGATTTCGTTGATGTTGGTGATCTTCGAGACATCGCCCTGTCGCGAGTACAGCTCGGGAGCTATCGCAACGTGGCCTAGCTTCGCGAAGCGACGGCACATGTCTTTGATGTGTTCGTGCACGCCGAAGATTTCCTGCACAACAAGCACAACCGGAAACGACTTGCCCTTTTCGGGCATAGCTCGATAAGCGGGGATCTCCCCGTCGGCAACCGGAATCTTCACTTCGCCCGCGATCAGTCCGGTTGCGTCGGTGGTTATGGTTTGCGCCGAGACCGGCTGCACCGCCAATGCGAATCCGCTGGCAAGCGTGGTGACTACGAACTCCCTTCTTGTAAACGAGGTCTTCGCCTCAAGCGCGGTTAGATGTTCAAACATGGTCGCTTATCTCCTTGTCACTGGTGTTATATTCTGGATATGTGATCCTCGGCAGACTATCAAAACGATCATTTGCTTTCCAGACGCCTCGCCGATCCACGATGGGCGCCTAACGCGCCAAGGCTTCAGGCAGATTCGCAATCGCGTATGCAAGTACCGACACGACGGCGGCGTTCTCCGCCAGCTCGCGCGGAACGACCTTGTCCAGGGTATCGGCGGCCGTGTGATGATAGTTGAAGTAGGTCCGATTGTCCTGAATCGGAGCAAACGTCGGCACGCCGGCGGCGTCGAGCGGAGAAATGTCTGCTCCCTCTGCGTTCTGGCTTTGCCTTATGATACTCGCGCCTGAAGATTGCAACACAGACGCTATTGGCCGGAGCATCTCTAAAGCCTTCGAGTTCACGTGGGCCGTGAACCCAATAGGATGACCCGCGCCCAGGTCGCTTTCGATAGCGGCGAGGTGATTGGCGAACTCAGGCTTGTGGTCTTCGGCGTAGGTTTTTCCGCCCATCACACCGTTCTCTTCGTTCATCCAGGCGATCACCCGGATGGTGCGTTTGGGCCGAAGACCGAGTCGCTTGATCAACTGAGCGACTTGCATAGCTACAGCGACGCCTGCGCCGTCATCGATCGCGCCGGTGCCCAGGTCCCACGAGTCCAGATGACCGGAGACAATAATTACCTGCTCGGGATGCTCGCTGCCTTTGACATCCGCAATGACGTTGTAACTCTCGACATCAGATAACGTCCGCGGGGTCAGCGTCAGATGTAAGCGAACAGGAGCCTGAGCAGTTAAATAAGCGATCAGGTCCGCGTCTTCTGCTGCAACCGCAGCGGCGGGAATCTTCGGCGCGTCGCCGGCATAGCCGAACGCTCCGGTGTGAGGCAAGCGGTAATCTGCTCCACCCACCGAGCGCACCAGTGACGCCACCGCGCCGAGTCGTGCCGCTGCGCTCGGACCTGCACCACGGTAGGCCACAGCCTGGCTGTAAGCATCGAGCGCGAATCCCTGAGCTGCCATTTGTTTATCGAAACGCGCGTTGAACAAAACGATTCTGCCCGCGACCCTTTCACTTCCGAGTGATGCGAGATGTTCGAAGCTGTCGACGGTGATGACCTCCGCAGTCAGGCCTTCGCCAGAGGTTGCGACGCTTCCACCAAGAGCAGTCAATACAATCTTCTGCGTCGTTCCGGGCGCTTGCCCGGCGAACTGCACCAACTCAGCGGTCTCCGCGCCTCGCCTCCAATGAGGAACCATCACCTTTTCGAGCTGCACATCCAGGCCCAGCCGTCGCATCTCAGCGGCGACGTACTGGACGGCTTGCTGAGCTTGCGGCGAACCGCTCAAGCGAGGGCCGATGTTGTTGCATAGGTGAGCTAGCTGAACGTAGGCGTAATCGCTCGAAAGGGCGGCACCATGAAGTCGTTTCATTTCAGCGAGAAGCTGCGGCGCATACAAGTAACTCGGGTTTCTCTCTGACTCTTGCGCGATCATTTGTGTGCTTAGGATTGCTGATACAACGAGGGCGAGGACGCTTCGGTAGGCGTGCGCGGTTTTGATTGTCATCCGCGAAATTATACGTGACGTGTGTCTGTTTTCAACAGCGCGACGAGCTGCACGAATCCAAACAAATGGAAACAAAAAGGGCGGCCAATCATGACCGCCCTCCGAACCTTAAAAAAACTCTACTCTATTCCAGCGTCAAGGATACGAACTGCAGCTGGCCGTCCCGCTCGACCTGAAGCGTGATCTCCTTCTCACCCTTGAGCGACGCAAGCGCGCTGAAGTAATCCTGACGATTAGTGATCGGCGTCCGGTTTACACGGTGAATAACGTCGCCACGTTGCAGGCCTGCCTCTCCGGCCGGGCTATCCGGCTGGACCCTGGTAATTGCGACTCCCGTCGGGATCCGCAACTTCATTTGGCGAGCCAGTTCAACGTTCACGTCGGAGATCGAAAGTCCGAGCTTGCCCGGGGCCTCTTCCGGATCGTCTTTATCAGGCTGCCCACTCTCGCCAAGCTTGGAGGGACGTTCGCCCAGTTTGACGGTTGCTGTCTCGGCGCGACCATCGCGAATGTACTTGAGCTGAGTCGGTTTGCCAACTGGCGTGTCGGCGACCATCTCGGTCAACTGTTTCGGTGATGTGACCCGCTTGCCGTCAAACTCGACGATCACGTCACCGCTGCGAAGCCCGGCGCTTGCAGCTGGGCTGTAATCTCTGGGGAGATCGTTTACCAGGGCGCCGTCACTTCCGCTATAACCTACAGCCTTCGCAAGCGAGGGCGAAATTGGCCGCAGGCTTACGCCCAGATAACCGCGCGTGACCTTACCCGTCTTAATCAACTGCGCATAGACCTTCGTAGCAAGATTAGACGGGATCGCAAAGCCAATCCCGGCGCTTGTTCCTGTTTCCGAGAAGATCAATGTATTGATGCCAACCACTTCACCTTGCATGTTGATGAGAGGCCCTCCGGAGTTGCCGGGGTTGATCGAGGCGTCAGTCTGGATGAAGTTCGTGAACTGACCCATGGAGCCGAGGTCTCGGCCGGTTGCTGAAACTATTCCCGCGGTCATTGTCTGCTGAAGCCCAAACGGACTGCCAAGCGCGATCACCCATTCACCCTGCTCCAGCTTGTCAGAGTCGCCCAGCCTCGCGAAGGACAGGTTCTGGGCATCGATCTTAATGACCGCGAGATCGGTCTCGGTATCTTTGCCAATGACCTTCGCCTTCAGTTCGCGGCCGTCCGCCAGCTTGACATTGATCTGATCTGCATCACCGGCTACGTGATTGTTGGTAAGAATGTAGCCGTCCGCGGTGATTATCACACCTGACCCGGTTCCTTTCTGGCGTCGCGGCGTCCCAAAACCGGGAATCTGGGGAAATCCTTCCGGAAGCTGTACCGAGGATCGCTTCGTCTTCTCTACAACGTCAATGTTGACGACGGCTGGTTTAATCTGTTTCGCCACACTGATGAAAGTTCGGGACAGATCTTGCGGCGAAGGCAAGGGCGGCTGCGCCTGCTGCGCAAAAGCGCTCGATCGCAACTCAAAGCCAAGCCCCGAGCCGACGGCCAGCACCAGCGCCAAAACAAGAATCCGTGTACTGCTCAGTTTTGTCTTGATTCTACTCACATTAATCTCCATTTCTGTTCAAACCTCCCTCACACATCCATGAAAGGCAAGAGTATAGTGACAAGAAACGAGTGACAAGCCTTTTTGGGTCTGTCACTCGTTTGTACTTCAGGATTAACCACTACTTCTTAACACTTCTACGTCTCGGACCATTTCAACGCGCCAGTGGCGCGGATGTTTCATTATCTGGTCGCCGATCAACTCCCGCTGCCGACGCGCAGGTTGTTGGTCACCGAGAACACCCCAGGAACCCCACGGGCCGCCATGTACGCAAGCTGGCTGTCCATCTGGTTCGAGACAACTCCCTCGAGCGTTACGCGG
>DATLWF010000415.1:0-6108 GCA_035576605.1 Blastocatellia bacterium
ATGGGCATGCCGGTTTTTCTTACGCTCAACGCGCCGTACTACACCGCGGAACAGATGTCCTGGGTGATGGAATTGGCGCGGAGACTCGATGGCGAAGCCGGAGTTGATGCGTTGATCGTGACTGACATCAATCTGCTGATGCAGCTATCACAGGCGAAGTTGAATGCGGCGCTGCACGTCAGCTCGGTTGCGGCGACGCTGAACACTGAAGCGATTCGATTCCTTCTTCAGTTCGGCCCAAGTAGAATCATCCTGCCGAGAAGCCTGACCATCCCTGAGATTGAAAGAATTGTGAATGCCACGCGCGATGAAGTCGAGATCGAGGTATTCATGCTGAACGACGGCTGTGCGTTCGAGGAAGGCTTTTGTTCAACGACCCACCATCACACGGTTGGCGCTTTCTGCACGAATCTCTCCGAGATGGATACTGATTTCGAACGCAGCGGCGGACGCGAGCTTACCGGCAGGCAGAATTCACGGCTTCGCAGAAACCTGACCGACTACCGCGAATGGATCTGGTACGTAAACGGCAACGGGTGCGGTTCAACCCCAAACGGTCTGCCTTATGGGCCGTGTGGCCTGTGCGCCATTCACGACTTCAAGCGTATCGGAGTCGAGTCGCTGAAGATCGTCGGCCGGGAAGCTTCGCCCTTCAAGAAGCTAGCAAGCGTGCGAATGGTGCGGTCGATCGTCGATCAGGTCCGGGCGGGCTCGGAGAAGATTGTCACCATTGAACGAGCGAAATCGTTGCGCGGCGATCGTGAGCACTGCGACTCGGGTTATATGTGTTACTACAAAGTTGAACCGTAACCGTGTTAGCTGTTTTTGCGTCTCTGCGGGCCTTTGCGTCTTTGCGCGAAACAAACCTAACGCAAAGCCGCAAAGGCCCGCAAAGACGCAAAGCTCAGATGAACAACGACTATCGACGAATCTTCGCTTACATCATTCCCTACTGGCGCAGGCTGGCGCTGGTCCTCGCGTTAAGCCTGGTCTCGACTCTCCTCGGTCTGGCCCAACCCTACATAACCAAGCTGTTGATCGACGAAGCGCTGCTTCGCAAAAACATGCAGGCATTGACTACCGTTGCGGCATTGATGGTAGTGGTGACCATTTTCGGGTTCGCCTTGAACATCGCGAGTAGCTATCGTTACGTCGCAGTGTCGGCGAGAGTGTTGTTCGACATGCGGCTGGCGGTCTACGAGCATCTGCAGAAGCTGTCGCCGCGCTTTTACACCCGGACCAGGCTCGGAGAAATCGTTTCGCGCCTAAACAACGACATCAGCGAAGTGCAGCGCGTTGCCGCCGACACGCTGCTTGCGGCAATCAGCAATTTCATCTTTCTGGCCGGCAGCGTGGCGATAATGGTCCTGCTAAATTGGAAGCTGTTCTTCTTGAGCATACTGTTGATTCCGGTTTCGGTGATCGCGCTCAAGCACTATCGCGCGAAGCTCACCAGCAACGTCCAGCGAATGCGTGAGCGGAGCGCGGACATCGGCAGCTTCCTGATCGAGACGTTGATGGGAATGCGGCTGGTGGTGACTTCAAACACTCAGGAAACGGAAGTCGCTCGATTCCGGGAGAAGAATCAGAGCTTCGTCGACGCGCTGCTATCAATGCAAATGGTGTCTTACCTTGCGGGCGCACTGCCCGGGACGGTGCTCACTCTCAGCACCGCGCTTGTTTTCCTTTATGGAGGGAAGCTCGTCATTGACGGGGTGATGACGGTCGGTGCGCTGGTGGCGTTTATGGCATATCACATGCGGCTGCTCGCGCCGGTTCAGAATCTGATGGGGTTATACACCAGCGTAGCAACGGCTCGAGTGTCGCTGAATCGCGTGTTCGAGATATTGGACTCACCGGTCGAGGTCAATGAGGCGCCTGACGCCGCGGAGCTTCGCCGCGTCAGAGGTGACATTGAATTCGAAAACGTGACTCTCAAATACGATCGCGAGACTGTAGTGCTGGACGCAGTGAGCTTCAACATCCCGGCGGGCTCGCTCTGCGCGATTGCCGGCCCAAGCGGTGTTGGTAAATCAACGGTCGCCGACTTGTTGCTGCGATTCTACGATCCGCAAGGCGGCTCGATTCGGCTGGATGGGCGCGATCTGCGCGAAGTCCGGCTCGCCGATCTTCGGAGAGAAGTTGTTCTGGTCGAGCAGACGGCGTTCTTGTTCAACGCAAGCGTAGCCGAGAACATAAGATACGGCCGGCCGCACGCGACTCGAGAAGAGATCATTCGCGCTGCGCAATCGGCCTCGATAGACGCTTTCATTCGATCGTTGCCGGAAGGCTATGACACCCAGGTGGGCGAGCGAGGCCAGGCCCTTTCCGCCGGCGAGCGCCAGCGCATTGCGCTAGCGCGGGCGCTTCTGAGAGATCCAGCGGTTCTCGTCCTGGACGAGCCAACAGCATCGGTCGATCCGATTACCGAAAAGACCATCGCTGTGGCGCTTGCCTCGGTGATGCGGGGCCACACGACTGTGGTAATCTCTCATCGGCTCTCGCTGATCGAGCGCGCCGACTGGGTGATCGTGATCGACAATGGAAGAGTGATCGAGATGGGCACGCCTGATGAATTGCTTGTTAGCGGCAATGCGCTTGCTTCACTGTTCTCCCGCGTACCGCAGGAAGAAAAGGATCTGCGTGAATCTGTTTAAATTGGTGAGTCCGTAGTCCGTAGTCCGTAGTCGGGAACTCATTGACGGAAACACTTCAGCGTCAGACAAGTTGACTTATGACTACGGACTACTGACTACGGACTACGGACTCACTGATTTGACGAATTCACACGGATTGTTCAACGGGATCCAAATCTCGTGCACACGAGCGAGAAACTCACATCACCCCGCGAGGCCTTCGCTAACTACCCTGGGCGAGGCGTAAGAGTCGGCATCATCGACAGCGGAGTGAACCCGGCTCACCCTCACGTTGGCGGCGTCGCCGGCGGAACGCGAATAACGTCGGGCGACGCGGACGGTTCGACAGACTACCTCGATTACATCGGTCACGGCACTGCGGTCGCCGGCGCGATACGAGAGAAAGCGCCGGATGCGCAACTCTACGCGGTGAAGGTCTTCGACCGGGCGCTCACGACCAACATCGACGCCATCATCAAGGCGATCGATTGGTGTGTCGAGAATGAGATGAATGTGATCAACTTGAGCCTGGGCACGGTAAACATCGAGCATCGCAAAGTAATCGAGCAGGCTGTCGGGCGCGCAGCAGAGAAGAGAAGCGTGCTTGTCGCGGCGCGCGAAATGTCGGGCAAGCCTTCACTGCCCGGTTGTTTGCCATCGGTGATCGGTGTTGTTGTAGACTGGCAGTGCGCGCGTGATCGCTACGGCGTGAATCGGTCGGATGACGGTCCGGTGTTCATTGCGTCTGCATACCCTCGCGAGATTCCGGGCGTTCCGCGCGAACGAAACATGAACGGAATAAGCTTCGCAGTGGCGAATATGACCGGCTTCGTAGCACGAACAAGAGAGTTTGCGCCCGATGCTTCAGTCGATCAGCTCAAGCGCCTGTTGGTCGAAGAGTCAACGAACCAATGAAGCAGCCGAGACAATCAACGAAAAAACGATCCATCGCGTCATCATCTCGCTCAAGGCCATGGCTGTTGTACGCCGTTGCTCTAGTTCTCGTTTTGACCGCGGCAATTGCGCTTTTGCTTGGCAAGAATAAGTGGTTCGCCCAGTCGCAAGTTGATAAGCACTCAGCTCACCACTCTGACGGTCACGCGTCCGGCGTAAAGCAGCCTGATGCGGAATCAGCCGCGCTAGTCAGCACAAACAGCACAACTCCGCCGGGGGCGGCGCCGGATGGCATGGTCTGGATTCCCGGTGGAACGTTTTGGATGGGTTGTGATGACTGTGATATGCCCGACACGCAGCCCGTGCATCTGGTTACCGTGGATGGCTTCTGGGTGGACAGAACACCGGTAACAAATGCTCAGTTTGCAGAGTTCGTGAAGGCGACCGGCTACCTCACAGTTGCCGAACGTAAGCCTGATCCAAAAGACTATCCCGGTGTGGATCCGAGTAAGCTCGTGGCCGGCTCGGCGGTGTTTTCGCCTCCCGCGAAGGATGTAGCTCTTGACGACATAACCCAGTGGTGGGGATACGTGCCGGGCGCGAGTTGGAAGCATCCCGAAGGTCCGGGGACGACTATAGAGGGTCGGGAGGAACATCCGGTAGTACATATCGCTTGGGAGGACGCAGTCACGTATGCGAAGTGGGAAGGGAAGCGCTTGCCGACCGAAGCTGAATTCGAGTTCGCCGCGCGCGGTGGGATGGATCGCAACCGTTACGCGTGGGGTAACGATCTGAAGCCGGGCGGTGCGTGGGCAGCTAACATCTGGCAAGGCCGGTTTCCCACGAAGAACCTGGCGGAAGACGGATATGAGCGCACTTCGCCGGTCACGGCCTTTCCCGCAAACGGCTTCGGCCTATACGACGTCGGCGGCAATGTCTGGCAATGGTGCGCCGATTGGTATCGCCCCGATTATTTTGCGACGTTGGCGGCGAATGGCGTGGCCCGTAATCCCCAGGGGCCACGCGATAGCTACGACCCTCAGGAGCCCGGCATCCCAAAACGCGTGCAGAAGAGCGGATCGTTCTTGTGTAGCGATCGATACTGCTCGCGATATCTGGTCGGGAGCCGGGGACGAGGCGCAGTAGACAGCGGCGGCTCGAATACCGGATTTCGTTGTGTGAAGTCTTCTTAGGCCCTGCTGCAATTAATGCGGGACTTGGTCTCGGACGACTCCTGACAATAGAAAATAGAAAGTATAGAGAATAGAAAATATTGAAAATCGAAAATATAGAAAATAGAAAATAGAAAATAGGTCCGTCTTCTTACGCTGCTCCCGCCTCCTGCTGACCAAGTCCTCTATGATAGATCTCGCTTATCAATTCCTTCATTGCGCGGCCGTCGATCGGCTTTGACAGCAGATATCCCTGGACATATTCGCAATTCAACCCGGTAAGCTGAAGCACCTGCTCGCGAGTTTCCACGCCTTCGGCAACCACGTCCATTCCCAGGTTCCTGGCCAGCGTCAAAATCGTTTTGACTATCTCAGCGTTCTTGGGGAGGTTGATCCTCGAAACAAATGAGCGATCGATCTTCAGGGTGTCGATGGGAAAACGGTGCAGATAGCTCAGCGACGAATATCCGGTGCCAAAGTCGTCCAGCGACAGCCGAATACCGAGCGCCTTGATCCGCTTCAGCATCATGGCAGCCGCATCGAGGTTCTCGTTGATCGCGCTCTCGGTGATTTCGATCTTCAAGCTGCTTGCGTCGAGGCCGGTCTCCTTCAGGATTTCCGAAATGCATTCGATCAAGTCGGGCTGCGAAAACTGCTTGCCCGAAAGATTGACGCTGATGCTCAACGGTGGAGTTGATGGAAACTGCTCCTGCCATATTCTCAGTTGCTGGCACGCTTCTCGGAGCACCCATTGTCCAATTTCAATGATCAACCCGGTCTCTTCCGCAACCGGAATAAACTTCAAAGGTGAAATGTACCCGTGCTCCGGATGCTCCCATCTGAGCAGCGCTTCGAACCCGCTGATTCGCCAGGTCTCCAGCGAGATTATCGGCTGATAGTGCACGCTGAACTCATCGCGCGCCAGCGCGTGACGCAGCCCGCTCTCCAACTGCGAAAGCGCCGCGTTGCGCGCGCGCATGCCCTTGTCGAAGAGTTCGAAGCAGCCCCGGCCCTGGTCCTTCGCGCGATACATCGCCGCGTCCGCGTTGCGAAGGATTTCGTCAGGCCCCTCTGAAGCCGCCTGGTTTAGCGCGATTCCGATGCTCGCCGAAATGAAAACTTCGTGCCCGCTCAGATTGAAAGGCGTAGCAAGACGTTCGCGTATTCGTTCGGCCGCCTGGGTTGCATCGCCAATCTGCCTGACGTGATCGAGGATTATTGCAAACTCGTCACCTCCCAGCCGTGCGACGATGTCGCCGGGCCTGAGACATGACTCGAGCCTGCGCGCAGTGGCCACCAGCAACTGGTCGCCGATCTGATGCCCAAGGCTGTCGTTTACCACTTTGAATCGGTCCAGGTCTAAGAACAGCACGCCAAACGAATAGCCCTCGCCCTTCTTCACCTCG
>DATLWF010000416.1:0-5622 GCA_035576605.1 Blastocatellia bacterium
ATCGATAGGAAACTCCTACGGAGTTAACTAGACTCTTGACGTCCGCGCTTCTATCGATAGGAAACTCCTCCGGAGTTAACTAGACTCTTGGCGTCCGCGCTTCTATCGATAGGAAACTGCTACGGAGTTAACTGGAATCCAGCGTCCGCGATTCTATCGATAGGAGACTCCTACGGAGTTAACTAGACTCTTGGCGTCCACGCTTCTATCGATAGGAAACTCCTACGGAGTTAAGTGGAATCCAGCGTCCGCGATTCTATCGATAGGAAACTCCTACGGAGTTAGGTGGAATCCAGCGTCCGCGATTCTATCGAGAGGAGACTCCTACGGAGTTAACTGGAATCCAGCGTCCGCGATTCTATCGAGAGGAAACTCCTACGGAGTTACGCTTCCCGTAACGATGCGCGCTTTCGCACAACTGGAATCCACCGCCGGACGCGACCTTCCCTTGACTTTTTTCGGCGCTGGAATAAAGTTGTCCAATCGCAAACTCGAGACAATCTGATGGCAAAATCGTTGCTCTGTTGCGGCTCTTTTCAGCGAACGGCAAATTGGCTATGACAAAACTTATTCCGTTTATCGTCGCAATTGCCATACTGATCTTCCTGGTCCAGACCGGGACAGGTCTGCCTATACTGGGAAATACCTTGACTGAACCCACTGCAAACATCGCGAAGCGTAAGGTGCTTTATTTGACGCATTCGGCCGGGTTTAAGCATGAAGTACTGCCGCTGTCTGAGCAGATACTTAAGCAGATCGGCGAGCGATCAGGCGCATTCGAAGTGACGGCAACACAAGACTGCTCCGTGCTCAGTCGTGATGGACTCAAGCCGTATGATGCGGTGGTCTTCTACACGACTGGAGAGCTTCCGATTTCGGACGCGCAAAAAGCCGCGTTCCTCGAGTTCATCAGATCGGGCAAAGGATTCGTCGGTATTCACAGTGCAACCGATACTTTCTACAAGTGGCCGGAGTATGGCGAATTGATCGGCGGATATTTCGATCAGCACCCGTGGCATCAAGAGGTCACCATAAACGTCGAAGACCGGCGTCATCCCGCCACTCATCATCTCGAAAGAACGTTCAAGATAACGGATGAGATTTACCAGTTCAAAGATTTCTCCCGCAGTCGTGTGCATGTGCTGTTGAGCCTTGACGCTACGTCGGTAGACCTCAACAAGCCGGCAGTGCATCGGACGGATAAAGATTTCGCGGTGGCGTGGTGGCGCAACTATGGCAAAGGGCGCGTCTTTTATACTGCGCTAGGTCATAGACCCGAGGTTTGGCAGGATGAAAGATTCCAGCAGCACCTTCTGGGCGCGGTGCGCTGGGCGATGGGTTTGTGAGTAAAACAACTGCCTGCGACAAGTGTCGGTTCACTCGTCGTCGGTCCGGCTAAAAGCAGGAGTCTCGCATGGCCAAGCAAGAAATCTATGACGCAATCATTGTAGGCTCGGGCGCCACCGGTGGCTGGGCCGCCAAGGAGCTGACTCAAAAAGGTCTCACAGTTGCAGTGCTCGAAGCTGGCCGCAAACTCGACCCGCTCAAGGACTATACCGAGCACACCTGGCCTTATGAGTTGAAGTTTCGCGGCTTCGGCGATCAGTCCGATATGCAGCGAACGCAGCCAATCCAGAGCAAGTGTTACGCATGCAATGAGTATGGCCGGCAGTTCTTTGTCAACGATCTCGAGAACCCTTACACCACCCCGCCCGACAAACCGTTCTACTGGATTCGCTCTCGCCAGGTCGGCGGTCGATCGATTCCGTGGGGGCGACAAACTTACAGGCTTTCCAACTATGATTTCAAAGCGGCGAGTCACGATGGCTACGGCGACGACTGGCCCATCAGTTACGAAGAGCTTGCTCCCTACTACGATAAGGTCGAAGAGTTCATTGGAATAAGCGGGTCCTATGAAAATCTGCCGCAACTTCCCGATAGCAAGTTTCTGCCGCCTATGAGCTTGACCTGCGGCGAAGTGGTGTTGAAGAAAGCCGTCGATAAGCTCGGCGACTCGCACCGCCGGGTCATCATAGGACGTTGCGCAATATTGACCAAGCCAATTCATCAGGGCACTCCTGACGCGCGCGCCGCTTGCCACTGGTGCGGTCATTGTGATCGCGGATGCACAACCAAGTCTTACTACAGCAGTCCTGCATCTACGCTTCCCGCTGCAGCGCGGACCGGGCGAATGACGTTGGTCCCGCACGCCGTAGTGAGCCACATCGTCGTTGACAAACAGACTGGCAAAGCGAAAGGCGTGCATTACGTGGACGCGGTCACTCGCAACCATCGTGAAGTATTTGGCAAGGTTCTCATGCTGTGCGCAGGCACGCTTGAATCGACCCGCATCATGCTCAATTCAACCTCTTCGCTTCATCCGAACGGCATAGCTAATAGCTCAGGCGCGCTTGGCCATTATTTGATGGATCACGTCGGTGGTGGCGGGGCTAGCGGCAGCCTGCCTATGCTTGATTCGAAACACCTGGAACAAGACGGACGCGCAAACGGCATTTACATACCTCGCTTTCGCAACCTCACGACTAAGCACGGGCGATTCATCCGCGGCTATGGCTTCCAGGGAGGGGCGGGACAACCGCTCTGGGAGCATGCGAAAGGAATCCCCGGGTTCGGCTCGGAGCTCAAGAAAACAGTGCGAGAGTACCATCCGTGGGGCATTGGGCTTGGCGGCTTCGGCGAATGCCTCGCGCGGCTCGATAACCATGTCCGGCTCAACAAGGATGTAGTAGACGCGTGGGGTATACCTGTGCTTCATATCGAAGCGACGTTCGGCGATAACGAGCGCGACATGGTCCGTGACATGGGAGAAACAGCGGGAGAGATGCTCGAAGCCGCGGGCGTCAAAGACATTCAGGTGAGCTACGGTCCTCGGTCTACTCCGGGCATTCTGATCCACGAAGTAGGTACCGCGCGCATGGGAAACGATCGGAAGAAATCCGTTCTCAACAAATTCAATCAAGCCCACGATGTGAACAATCTCTTCGTGACCGACGGCGCCTGTTATGTATCGAGCGGCAATCAGAATCCAACACTCACGATGATGGCATTAACTGCTCGCGCCTGTGACTACATCGCTGAAGAATATCGCGCAGGCCGAATGTGAGCTGTTAAATGCAACAGGCCGATTAAAGTGCCGGGCAACGACGGAGGAGAAGAAGCCATGAAGAATCGAAAGATCACATTGTCGGTTGCGCTCGCGATTCTTGTTTCTTCGCCGGGTTCAATAGCTCAACAAGGCGCTAAAAAGAAGACAGCGACCGCGAGTGAGGGCGGCGCCTCAACCAGGGTTGAACCGCTCAGAGTAATCGGCGGCGAGCTGGACGGAAGAACAGTTAAGGGACAGGTTACGCAGGGCGTCATCGCAACAGACTTTTCGTTCACGATTATAAAAGCTGAAATAGTGAATGGAAGATTGCAACTCTCAGGCGATTTCGCTTTAGGCGGCGCTCGTAGACAAATGAGCGATCGAGTCACGGCGACAATAGGTGGCGTTATGTCAAACGCTGCGAACCCATGGCCCAGCGCCAGAGAGGAGAGACGCAGCGAAGCTAAGAAGTCAAAAGAAGAAGAGAAAAAGGCCGGGGAGCAACAGCAAGGGCGCGAGGCCAAGAATCCTGAAACCGCCGGCCAGCTCGGACAGTTAGCTCAGGCGACACAAGACACTGCGCGCAAGACACCGCCTGCTCCCGGTGAAAAGACCGAACAAACTCAATCTCTTTATGCGCCGTCCGAAATGAGCACCGGTTGCGGCGTTATGTTCCTGAAGTTGACGCTGCCGCGGCGATTGCAAGCGAGGATTGGGGCGATCGCGGAGCCGCTTCAACTTGGCGTCGTTCTCAAGCCGTTTGATAATGAACGCGGCGAAGAGATTGTCAAACAGGTATGCCTGCTGCTGCAGAAATCTGAAAGCCGCAATCAGGCAATAAGCCTCACTCAGCTTAATCGTCTTCTGCTCTCCTCAAAGTAAACGATCGTGCCCCAATACTGTGACGTATGCCCCGATTCATGACGACATCATCCGACCGCGCTATGAAGCAATGCCTGCCCGGTCAACCTGGCGTTAAAGAAACTTGAGACAGACGGGCGTCGGTACTTCAGCCATGTGGCCCGTGGGTTTGAGTCTTCCCGTTACTGTATCGATCCGCAAGGTGACGACGGTATCGGATTCCTGATTGGCTACGAGCAGAAACCTACCCGTTGGATCAACTGCGAAATTACGAGGAGTTTTGCCTAGAGTCGAAGTATGTTCAAGGTATGTGAGCTTGCCCGTGCTCTCGTTGATTGCGAAAACTACGATGCTATTGTGGCCCCTGTTTGAGCCATACAGGAACCTTCCAGACGAAGTGATATGTAAGTCCGCGCAGTCATTCTTGCCCGAGAAATCTTTTGGTAGTGCAGACACGGTCTGAATTGAATGTAGAGTTCCATTGACTGCGTCATAGCTAAAAGCAGCCAAGGTCGAATCGAGCTCGTTAATGACGTAGGCATATCTGCCGTTGGGATGGAAAATAAAGTGTCGAGGTCCGGCGCCCGGACTGAGTTGAGCCCACGGCTGTCTGGTCGGCCTAAGCTTTCCAGCCTTCGCGTCAAAGTGGTAGATCATTACCTTGTCTAACCCAAGGTCGGCAACAAAGGCGTATCGGTTGGAACGATCCAGGACGACGCAATGGGCGTGTGGTGCTTCCTGACGTTCTTTGTTTGCGCCTGATCCTTGATGCTGAACCATGTCAGTTGCCGTACCCAGACCGCCATCGGGCAGCACCGGAAGGACTGAGACATTTCCTCCGGTGTAATTGGCGACCAGGACAAATCTCCCAGTAGCATCCACGATGACATAACAGGGCGCGCCACCTAATGAGGGTTGCTGATTCAGGAGGTTTAGATCACCCGTCTTCTGATCTATCGAGAATGCACTCAAGGCTCCGCCAGGCTTTCCGCCAAATTCCGTGAGTTCGTTCACCGCATACAGGAATCGTCTCTTTCGGCCGACTGCCAGAAATGAAGGATCGATTACTCTCTTAACGGTGTTGAAATACTTCAACTCGCCGCTGGACACGTTCATGTTGTAGATGTAAATGCCTTCACTCTTGCCAGAGGTGTATGTGCCGACGTAGAGGGTGAGAGAGTGGCTTGTTTGACGCGCCCGCGCGATCCCGCGAAAGGCGAAAGCATTCAGCACAGCAAAACCTCCAATCGAGAGAAAATCCCGGCGCGAACGGTTGTTTAGTGGCATTTCAGCCTCCGCTGGATTGCTTCGAGCATTTGGAATAAACGCGTTGACGGGATCATATTGGGGAGCAGGGTTGCGACCAGATCGTGACGGCAGGAAGCGATTGTTTCGCTACCGCTCCTGGTACTGCGCCTTCCCGATCTCGCGCCAGGTGACGAGTTTAATATGATTCTCCTGAAGTAACCGCCGGAAGGTATCGCCGGTAAAGAATTGAAGGTCGCGCTGCCGCCATGCGGCGCCCCAGTCGGGATGATCTACGGTTGCGGCACGCATCTCGTCATCATCGTAAGCAATGTGGATGACCATCTCAGTGACGCCCGGCTGGATGGTCTTTATTGCATCCGCATAGAATTTGGACCAACCATCGGCCG
>DATLWF010000417.1:0-17885 GCA_035576605.1 Blastocatellia bacterium
TGGCCCATGCAATTCAGTTGGCACAGCCCGCAAGGAAGGGCGAATTCGCGAAATTTAACACTTGCGTCGCAGGTCTTAACAATCCGCCAGTACATCCTCCAACGTTGAGAATTCACACAAACGTAAGGGCGTCGCAACAGCGTTCTAACACGGTTCTTCTATCCTGAAGCAGGTGAAACACAGAACCGCGAAACTCACATGACCCGAACATTGATGAAACGAAACCTCCTGAAGCACAGACCGCCGTCAGTGCTATTCGTTGGTGCGACTCTGTGCCGGCAGGACTAGGAGGGCGCATGAATGCTACGAATCAAGATGGGCTCCGGGATAGGCCTGGTTCATTCAGGACCGCGACGGGTGTGCTTGCCTTACGAAGCCTCGATTACCCAGACTGGCTGGAAACCGCGAAACGCTACGAGCGAAAACCACTCGAATTTGCTAACTGCTGGGAGGAAGAATTCGCGCGAATGCTCGATTTACATCAAATCTCGTGGCAGTACAAGCATCGCACTTTCGCAGTTGAATGGGATGAAGCAGGAAACTTTGTCGACTGCTTCACACCCGACTTCTACATACCTGCGTTCGATGCGTATGTTGAGCTGGTTGCAGGCTGTGGCGCGCTGGGCGCCAAGGCTCGGAAGGTGCGCCTGCTTCGGCAACTCCATCCGGACATCAGGATCGAACTGCTCAGCAGTGCGTCACAATCTTCACTACTGAAAAAGTTCTCCTGATTGCACACGACTTTCTTTGATCCTAGTCTGTACAATGTTGCCCCTGTAGCGTGCTGCACGCTTCGCTCAGACGCCCGGTAAGAGCTGTCGCAGTAGACAGCGAAGAAGGCGCAGGAACTACGTTTACCGTCACTTTGCCGAGCGTTGCCGATGTTTCGCAGCCGATGATATCAAACTGAACGAGTCTGTTTCAAAGCTCCTCTACCACAGCTTCGAGCTCGTCTCGAGTCGTTGTACGGCCCAGACTAAACCGTATAGCGCCCATTCCGATCTCTGGTGGAACTTCCATTGCCCGTAGGACTGGGGACAACTCCACCGATCCGGCATGACACGCGGAACCAGTAGACGCCGCCACTCCGGGCAAGCGCTCCAAAATGTCCGCCCCAACCTGCGCCACGAAGCTGACGTTGAGTGTATTGGGCAATCGTTCGGTGGGATGGCCGTTTAGGACTACTCGATCTCCAAACTTGTGTTGCAAGAGGTCCCAGAAGAGATCCCGAAGGCCCCGAATCGAGTCCATGCCGCTCCACGTTCGAGCCAGGTCGCACGCCGCTCCCAACGCAACGTCTAACCCAACATTCTCTGTCCCAGCTCGTCGACCGGACTCGTGGCTCGCGCCATGTATCAGGGGCTCAATAGAAACACCCTCGCGGATATAGAGCGCGCCTACGCCCTTAGGTGCATACAGCTTGTGCCCTGCAATCGATAGCAAATCGACCCCGAGCCCTCGAACGGTGAAAGGGATCTTGCCCAACGATTGCGCAGCATCGCAATGCATAAGGACGCCAGCTTCCTTCGCGATTCGTGCAATCTCCTCGATTGGCTGAATGGTGCCGACTTCGTTGTTGGCATGCATTACCGAAATAAGGAGTGTGCCCGGTTGCAGGGCCCGACGGACATCATCAGGATCGACACGTCCAAAGCCATCAACTTGTAGGTACGTTACCATTGCACCGAGCCGTTCGAGGAACCGACAGGGATTGATAACCGCCGGATGCTCCACCTGCGTGGTAATGATATGCGCATGCGTCCTTCCATTTGCGAAGAACACCCCTTTGAGAGCGTGATTGTTGGCTTCACTTCCACCGCTAGTGAATACGATTTCGTTTGCTTTGCAGCCCAACAGCCCGGCAACCTGCGATCGAGCTTTCTCGACCGCATGTCTCGCCGGTTCTCCGGCCCAGTGGCCGCTCGATGGATTGCCGTATGATTCTTCGAGAACGCTCCTCATTGCCGCGACCACTTCTGGCGCAACGGGGGTGCTGGCGTTGAAATCGAGGTAGATTCGTCGAGTTCTTACGGGCATCAGAGTTGGACCTCCAGGACTAAATTTGGCGCAACGGTGCGACTTCATCGGTCGCTAGACAAACCTTCCGGTACCACTTGAGAAAGAAAGTAAGCATAAGGCCGGGCAAGGACACGGCTTCCTTTGATCCTGGTCTCACGATGCTCTGGTTTAACGTGTAGATGAAACTGTAGACGAAAGAAAAGGCTACCAATTTGGTAGCCCTCAGTATTAAATTCAAAATGAGCCGTGCAGGACTCGAACCTGCGACCCGCTGGTTAAAAGCCAGCTGCTCTACCACCTGAGCTAACGGCCCATATCACCTCACCCTCAGCGCACACGGATGTTAGCGGACTCCATTTTCGCGAGTCAACGTCAATTTCCGACACGTCATTTCCGCCAAGGCGGACACTAGGATAAATTCTGCGGCCGCGGCTTCTCACAGCCCAACGCGCTGCGCGATTCCATCACTGGCAGCGTCGCGCGCGCCTCATACTTCAGGTGTTCGTTTGGGCTTGATTTCGCCGACAAGGCGACGGCTATTAATGTCTCCAGGAAGGCGACAGATTTCGAGCAGGTTTTCCCTTTACCATCGCAGCCCGGGCGCCTGACGTTCTCTATCGCCCTACAAGCCAAGCGTCTTGCGCATCGATTCTATATCGACTCGCAGATAAGGCTGTGAAACCTCTTCGTTTCTGCGCTCGAAGTCGAGCAGCAGGGCCTCCAATCGCTCGCGGCCGGCCTTTGACCGCGCGGCCTGGAGCGGCGTCTTGTTCTGAAGCGCCGGGACGGGCTCGTTGTACCATCCTTCCCATTGGGCCTCCAATTGTGCCTTCACGATTGCCTGGACTTCGGGGCGCGACGCGAATTCCTCCTGCTCCTTGCGGGCCTGCTCGAATTCGGGACTGCCCGATTGAGCCTGCATCTCTTCGAGCTTTGCTTCTATCGATTCGTGGATCGCTTTTCGGAAGTCAGCTTTCTTCCCAAGCCGCTTTGTGATCTCGGACTGAATCTTCTTCGCTCGCTTTTCGGAATTGACCTCCGCCGTTAGAGCGGCGCCGTTGATCGTAAGCGCGCCCAGAATTGTGTTTTCCCAACTTTTATGTTTCTTGTTGCCCTTCCTCGACCAGTCGAAACTCACTTCAACCAGGTTCCCGTGCTCGTCGCAGGTTGCGTCTTGCAAGATGGCCTCTTGAGACAGCGCCAGGGATCGCAGACCGTCGAATGCCTCTTGCGGTGAACATCTCAACTCAAAGGAGAGTTTCACAAAGCTGATAGGGTCCCCGTCGGTGTTTTGCAATTCGGGGCGAGGCGGATTAGCCAAAAACTCGGCCGTGCTCAAATATATGCCTCGTATCTCCTGATCCCACTCGCGCAGAGACTCAAGGTTGAGCTCGAACCCCTCGTCGCGCATCTCCTTTTTGATTTCATCCCGAATGTCCAAGAGGCGGGTGTGTGCGCTGGGCGGAATTGCAGTCGGGCCCATGCCAAGAAGGATTGCCTGGCCGTCCAACGGCACAACCCGAGCGAAGATGATGTCGCCGCGTCTGAGCGTTGTCGAAGCCTTCGCTTCCTTCACCGTGAACGTTCGTTCTAGAAAGATGTCGCGAAGCGCCAAACTCTTTCCCGCAACGGCGCCCGTGACTGAAAAGAAACTTAACGGCTGAGAGCAGGCTGTGAGGATGAATCTTTCCTGATATTCGTCAATTCGATCGGCGTTTTCTTCGAGGTATTCCAGACCAAACTGTTGTTCAGGGAAGGCTCGCTTGGAGGGTCCTCTTTCGATTGGTTCAGGTATCCAGTTGAAGACAAGCCATGGAATGAAAACCGACTCGAACAGAGCGTCGTCAACTGCGTATTCCCCCCAAAACTCCTCGGCTCCCTCCTGGACAAGACTGGGCCACTCACGGGCCACGAACTTCAGTATCCCGGAAATCACCTGCACTTCGGTGAGGCGAATCTTGAACCACTCGCTGTCATCTCCCCACGGATTGTTGGGGTTCAATTGCTCAACTTCTTTGTTGTAGCAGCAATGCTTGTATTTCTTGCCGTTGCCACACGGACACGGATCGTTTCGTCCAATCTTGGCCATCGGATCCCTTCAACTCACGCAGCGTTTTACCAGCCTTCGAGAACACGGCTTCGTACAAACAGAGGTATCTTTTGGGAATGCCGACAGAGGCAGGACGCCAGCCCGAATTGTCTGCCGACGCGTCACATCAGTACAAGCTCGCAAGAGGTCTGCTAAATGTAAGCCCTTTCGGCGCGGCGAATCTTTCGGTACCGCTCAAACGCTTCGCGTTCGTCTTCAAGACCCAGAAAGTTCTTGACCGTGCTTCCTCGGAATGTGTGCCCGAACATCTTCGGCGCGTTCTTCAAAACGAACATCGGGTTGTGACGAAACGCGGCCGGCATATGCCGGACTTTCATCCAACGCTCGACTCTCCATCTCATATACTCGGCTTCCTCTGCCGACACGTGTTCCGTCTTCACCACTGCCGTAGTGCCGTCGTACTCTTCGAGGCGTTCGTTGATGATCAACCCCCGGTCCCGAAACTCCCTGGTCATCGGCGTGCGTGGATAAGGCGTCGGGTGCTGGATGTAAGGCCAATCGATGTACTTCCTGGCGAAGTCGAGATTGGTCTGGATTGATTCGGTGGTGTCGTCGGGATTACCCACGATCAAGCCGCCTACGACATACATCTTGTTTCTGCGAATATAGTCGATCGCCTTGAGCGTGGCGTTGCCCGCCTTTTGCCCGTTCTCGCGTTTGGTGTTCTTTGAGCTGGCCTTGAGAAACGTCAAATCGTCTTCGAGGATGTTCTCAATTCCCAGAAAGACGTAACGAAACCCCGCCCTGCGCATAAGCGGCGCAAGCGTATCGCCGTGATTCGCTATCGCCGATGTCATTGCCTGCACGGTGTAGTCGATACCGTTGAGGCCCGCGTCGATGATCGCCTGGCACAGCGCTTCGAAGCGCTTCACGTTCAGGACAACGTTGTCGTCTACGATAAAGATCGCACGTGCGCCGCGATCGTACGCGTCTCGAATATCGGCGATCACGCGATCGAACGAGTAAGTGAAGAAGTTCCGCCCGCGCATCTCGATAATAGAACAGAAGCTGCAATCGAAGGTACACCCTCGCGAGGTCTCGATCACATCCACTTGCCGGCCAAGTATGGTATAGCCGTTCAGCACTCGGGCAGCGCGATTGGGGAGCTTTATTTCGCCGTTCTCAAGTCCGTTCACCGGGCGGTCCGGCGTGTGATAGAAGCGGTCGCCGCTTCTATACGAAAGGCCGCCGATGTGATCGAAACCGCGTTCTTCCTCGATCGCACGGAGGAGTTCGCGAAATGTAATCTCGCCTTCGCCGCGCACGATGAAGTCAACGGCGCTCGATGAATTGTCCTGATAAGCATCGGCGGCGAGGCTCGGATCGTAACCGCCAACGGCCACTCGAACGCTGGGCCGAATCGTGCGAATCAGATCGATGATCTTGAACGCGGTCTTGCGCTGAAATGTCATCACCGACAAGCCGACTACATCAGGCTTGTGCTCAGCGACGAGTCGTTCGACCGTCTCTCGCACGCGGTCTTGAACAAGCACGAGGTCGGCTACGGCGACACGGTGATGGGTGTCGACGTTCCCGGCCAGTGAAGTGAGCGCGCCGTTCGGCATACGGACCGCGACAGGCGGCATATGCTCGAAAGAATCGGGCATCGAGAGTAGAAGAACATTCATCGCGTGCTTCCCTTCAATTGGGCTGATCAGGCCAGCGTCCGAGCTGCGTCGCCTGGCGAAGTGGAGCCATCTTAGTTGAACCAGGGGCGATCAGCAAGCATGACGCCCGGGGAAGGTAACGGCGCAAAACGGGCACGGCGGGCAGTTGGCAACCACGTCGAAACTCTGTCAAGATTGTCGCGATCATAAATGCCGTACTACCAACTCATTCAAAGGAGAGAGAAGTTGAGAAGAGTACTTTGCACGGTGCTGGCAGTCGCGTGCTTGTCCGTCTGTGGCGCAACTCAGACGGAGCCGCCTAAACCCGGCGAGAATACGTTGAGCCTCGACGAACGGCTCGGGACCGACGACGGCGCGGCGCTCGCGATTTTATTCGGCGCAAACATGCGCGGAAACCTCGACCTATGCGACTGCAACTATCCCCGTGGCGGGTTGGCGCGGCGCGTCGGCTACGTCGAGGCGTTCAAGAAGAAGTTCAAAGAAACCCCGGTGATCCATGTTGAAGGCGGGTTCTTCTTCTTCGGGAGCGGGGGGTATCCGATGGCGGATTTGAGAAACGAGCAGACGGCGCGCGCCTTTAGCCGGTTTCCCCCCGACGTGATCAATCTTGGCCGCGACGACCTTCGCTACGCGCAAAAACTGCTCGCGCGAGATGGCTTCAGTGAACGGGTTAAGACGCTGCCGATGATCAAGAACTTGATTTCGGCGAACGGCGTTTTCGGATCGGACGCCGTAGCGCCCGCTCCGTATATGATCAAAGAGGTTGCGGGTCCTCGAATCTACGGAGGAAAGAAGAAACTCAAGATCGGGTTCATCGGTGTGGCCGCGCCCACCAATCCCGGCGGGGGAGTTATTGACGCCACGGTGACCAGTATATTTGAAACCGCAACGCGAGCCGTTCTGAAAGCGCGCAAGGAGTGCGACGTGCTTGTGATAGTCGCGCATTGCGATTTGGCGTCCGGGCTCAGGCTGGCGTCGGAGAATCTGGAGGTTGACGTGGTCATCGCAGCCGACTCGGGCGGGATCTACAATCCGCGGCGGATCGGCAATACTCTGGTTGTAACCGCGGCGCCGGGCAATATTCAAGAGAGCGACCTACGCCTCTACTTCGACAAGGATGGGCAGATCAGTTACAAGTTTCGGGCGATAGACCTGGATGTGCTGGTCCCGGTCGACCCGGCCGCGGCAGCTTTCGCCGAAGCGGCACGGGCAGAACGTGAGCGCTGACGCAAGTTGTAGCGGGCTTTAACGCGTCCTAAGGGCCCATTTGCCCCCAAGTAATTCGGTTGGCTATTATACAGTTTGCTGAAGTTTGCTGTTCTGATGAACTAAGCAACCACAACGGAGGACTCATGAGTAAGCCATCTGCCAGAGCCACGCTTCCCGTCGATCCCAAGGAGATAATCTGGAACCCCTCCGCTGAAGAGTTGCGGCGGCTCGCCGAGGAGATGCCCAACACTCGCGTCACACGTCACAACAACACCAACACTCAGACTCGTGTCGACTCGCGCTCGAAGCTTTCCACCTACGTCGCCACCGACACGCCCGAGCGGCATGACTCGCAGACCATCAGTCGCGCAGAGTACGACCGCGTCGCGAAAATACAGAACGACTACATTCGCGGATGCGAGATGGTACTTGTCGATGGCTTCATCGGAAACGATTCCGACTTTCGCGTAGCTGCCCGTCTGATCATCGAGCGCTCGAACGCGAACATCGCCGGAATGCAGAAGCACCTCTACTACCCGGCTACCGAAGACGAGTTGAGAGCGTTCGAACCGCGGCTGACGATCATTTACACTCCGAACCTCGAGATGAAGGGCTACCCTGCGGACCGGCTGATTGCGGTCGATCTGGACAACGGGGTCACTCGCGTTATTAACAGCGACTACTTCGGCGAGTCAAAGAAGGGCGGCCTCCGAATGTGGAATCAGATGGTCTACGATAGAGGGGGGCTCGCGCTTCATGCCGGCAGTAAGGTCATCCCGGTTGGCGTCCAGAAGAAGGTCGGCTTGATCATCGGGCTGTCGGGCACCGGCAAGACGACCACCACCTTCACCAAGCAGAACAACTCTTCTCCAGTCCAGGATGATTTCCTCGCGCTGATGCCCGGCGGTAAGATCTACGCCACGGAGAATGGTTGCTTCGCGAAGACATTCGCTCTGAACGAAAATGACGAGCCGACGATATATCACGCGGTTACAAGCGAGCACGCGTATCTCGAAAATGTTTCGCAGAAGGACGATGGGGAGCTCGATTTCTATGACACCAGCTACACGCAGAACGGCCGCGCGGTCGTGCGTATGCAAGACATCGCAGGGGCCCTGGATGCTCGCGAGGTCAAATCAGCCGACTTCCTGTTGATCCTCAATCGCAACGACAACATCATTCCCGGAGTCGCCAAGCTCGATCGCCATCAGGCAGCCGCTTACTTCATGCTCGGCGAGACGCGCGGCACGTCGGCGGGAGGCGCTGCCGAAGCAGGCAAGTTCCTGCGTGTGCCCGGCACGAATCCGTTCTTTCCTCTCAAGCATGCACAGCAGGGCAATCGCTTCTGGGAGCTGCTCGAGTCGTCGCCGATGGAAGTTTACTTGCTAAACACCGGCCGGGTCGGCGGGCGTGACGAAGACGAGCGATCGAAGAAGGTTCGAATACAGCATTCGTCGGCAATCGTAAAGGGCGTTGCCGAAGGAACGATCGAGTGGGAAGAAGACCCGGACTTCGGCTACCAGATAGCGAAACAAGTGCCGGGAATTGACGATGAGGGCCAGGATATTTTGCAGCCGCGCAAGCTTTACGAGAGGCAGGGCAGGATGGAGGAGTACGCGCAGATCGTAGAACGCTTAAAGAACGAGCGGCGCGAGTACATGGCGAAGTGGGAAGGACTAAACCCGGAGATTGCTAAGGCGATCGGTTAGACTTGTTATCGGGTTGGTTCACTCGAAGCGGATTGAATCAAAGATCGCTCTGAATGTCGGCTCCAGGCGCTCGAAGTCCAGGACTTGCGCGCCGAGTGAAATGTCCAGTGACGTTTGCGCTCCCCCCGCCTCTACAATTGCTTTCCAGGTTGCCGCTCTCCTGTCACCCACATTTGAGATCGTGAGCAATCCAGTCACGCCGCCTACTTCTAAAACCGCATAGCCGGTTATCACTCCATTCTTGAGACTCTCCGATGCTGTTTGCGCATCCGCGGCCAGCAGATTCTCCGCCGGCAGTTGGCGTTCCCATATCCAGGCGTTGCCTATCAGGTAAGTAGACGAATACATCTCGCCCGCTCGAAAATCGAGTTCGCCCAGGCTCATCTTTTTTTCAATCCAGTCGGGAGGGAGGAGGAAGCGCAAGTGTTGCTGGTGCCATCTGACCTCGCGCCACGAGTTGGTGTTCGCGGCATCGTTACTCAATTGGTGACCCGCGCTCCTTGCGACGTCAACAGCCTGGCCGGCAGCCTTGGCTTCGACATTGATCGAGCGACCATCGGTGAGCTCGATTCGACCTGAAACGACAAACCATTGGCCGTTCCTCCGTTGCAGAGTCGCATAGTAGGTGCCGATCGCCTTCGCACCGGTAACCGACATAGACAGCGAAGCATTGCCCGAGCCTCCCGTTTCGGACGAGATGCTGCCCATCGGCGTCCCTACATCTGTGATTTCGCCAAGCGTCTTGCGAGCGTTGTCGCTTTGTTTTACCGCTTGGACTGCGGCCTTGCCGGCATCTGAAGACTTGAAGGCGTGCTTGATACCATAGAGGACGGCAACCGCTCCACCGGCCGCTAGCAAAATGAGCAAGCCGCAGCCGATGAAAATAATTTTCAGCGCTGGCGATTTTTGTTTGGGCCTATCGCTCTCCTGGCCAGCCGGCGGAAACCCCGGAGGCGGAGCACCCAATGCCGCCTCGCGTAGAACAGGATTTTCTGCGCCACACTTTTGACAGAAGCGCGCAGGTTTTTCAGTAGCGCTACCACAACTTTGGCAGAACATTCCGATTGAAACTCTCCTCACTACTTTATTGACTGACTGATCATAACACTGTCTTTCTAGAACGCTGGCAACATAGAGATCCGTTGTTTCGGACCCTCGATTGCTTTCAGCATAAGCCGAATTTATAATCGTCGCGCTTCAACACGACTCAATTCTTTTGACGGGACTACCGACTGACGACGAGACCGCTCACATCCCTTTTAGACACGCGGACGAATCCTGCAAGGATTTGGGCCGTCTTTGTGATTTCCACCTGCGCATTCGCGGCCAGCTGTTCGCGTGAGGGAGAGCGAGGCGCCGAGAATTCCATTCGAGTCGGCATAATTACTTCGATCACCGGCGCCGAGGCTCGTTTCGGCCAGGCACAGAAATACGGTTACCAGATGGCCCTCGATGAACTCGAGGCCAGGGGCGTGCTGGGCAAGAGACTTGAGCTAATCTATCAGGACGACACCTCGAAGCCCGAAGTTGCCAGTCTCACCGTCGAGAAACTCGCAGACCGTAGCGATATCGTCGCGCTGATGGGAGCTTATTCGAGCTCGGCGACTTTTCCCGCTGCCGCCGTTGCCGATCGCTATCACATCCCGTTTATCTGCCCGAGCGCGACTACCGACGAGATCACGCGTCAGGGTTACCAGTGGGTGTTTCGTGTGTGCGCGTCGGCGAGTGACTACGGACGGACGCTGGTCGAGTTTCTTACGAAGGTCGCCGATGCTCACAAACTGGCGGTCGTATACGAGAACACTCAGTTCGGATCAAGCGTGGCCCGAGCCGCCCTGGAACAGGCTCCCAGAGCCGGGATCGAGATTGTGGCCTATGAAGCCTACGATCAGGGCGGCACCGATTTCACACCTCTGCTGACCCGAGTGAAGTCCGCAGGGCCCGACGCAGTGCTGTTCGTGTCGTACCTCGCGGATGCGACGCTGCTGATGCGCCAGTCGAAAGAGATTGATCTAAATCCAAAAGTATTCACCGCCGGCGGCGCAGGGTTTTCGCTGCCTGATTTTTTGAAAGGCGCGGGCGACACTGCCGAGTACACGATCTCGGTGACGCAATGGACTCCCGACGCGAAGTGGACCGGCTCGCGCGAGTGGGCTGACAAATTCCGGACGCGGTTTAACTACGAACCCTCTTATCACAGCGTGCAGGCTTACATGTCGCTGATGATCCTCGCAGACGCGATTGAGCGCGCGGGCTCAACGGAGCGCACAGCGGTGCGCGATGCGATCAGGACCTCACAGTTGGATTCGATCTTTGGTCCCATCCACTTCAACGATGTCGGGCAGAACGAACATCAGGTAGCGATCACCCAGGTATTGAACAGAAAGTTCACGACGATATGGCCGCCATCCGCCGCCATTTCGCCGCCGGTGCTGCCAACGCCACCGTGGCGCGCACGAAGCTCGGCCGCGGAATCGGGCTCGGCCGGCGCGCATGAGGCTCACATTGCGGTATTGGTGTCGGGCAGCGAAAAACTTTTACAGACCATGGCTAGTGGTCTGCTGACCGGAGGAATCTATGCGCTGATCGGGATCGGACTCACAATCATCTTTGGAGTGATGCGGGTTGTGAACTTCGCTCACGGGGCGCTTGTCATGGTCGGGATGTACGCGACCTATTTTCTGTTTACCTATTCTCACATTGATCCGTTTCTGTCGCTGGTGGTTGTGATGCCGGGCATGTTCGTCGGAGGCGTCATCCTTCACAAGACGCTGATTGCTCCGGTACTGAGGGCCCCGGAGCTGAACCAGATTCTGCTTACTGAAGGGATCAGCATTGTGCTGATCAACACCGCGCTGCTGCTGTTCACGTCGAATTATTTGACGATGACTACCAGCTACGCAGGCGCGACCTTTCACCTGGGCGGCGTGTCGGTGAGCAAGCCTCAGATGGCCGCCTTCGCGATTGCAGTTGTGATTACAGCAGCCGTCTATGTGTTTCTGGTGCGAACGGGAACGGGTCGGCAGATCCGCGCGGCTTCTCAGGACGCTGAAGCCGCCCGCCTGCTTGGCATCAACATCAAGCGGGTTCAGGCGCTCACGTTCGGATTGGGAGTGGCGGCCGCGGGAGCCGCCGGGTCGCTGCTGATGCCGATCTACTATCGAGTCGAGCCAAACGCCGGATCGCCGTTCACACTGAAGGCGTTTGTCGTAGTCGTTCTGGGCGGGATGGGAAGCGTAACCGGCGCGCTTGTGGGAGGAATAGTGCTCGGACTCGCTGAGTCTTTGGGCGCTGTTTATGTCGCGACCGGCTACAAGGATGTGATCGGTTTTGTGATTTTTCTTTTGGTGTTGACGTTGAAGCCTTCAGGGCTTCTGGGGAAATCAAAAGTGTGAGAGTGAATGGTGAATTGAAAGAGCCTGGATTGAGGGTCTTCAGATTTCAAAGTTGAAAATCAGAAGGCACAAGAACTCAGATTTCAGATTTCAGATTATTTCCGATTGCAAATTCAGAATCCCGATTTCAAAAAAAACATGATTTGAGATCTGAGATTTGGGATTTGAGATTATTTGAGATCTAAGATTGGCTTCTGAGATTTGAGATCAGTTTGAGATATCCAATTCTAACGCGCTGACCTGCTTGCTACGAATGCTTTTATGAAGAGAGCCAGTATCTATCTGTCGGTCCTGTCGCTTTTGCTGATCGCTGCGCCGTTCATCTTTGAGACGCGGTATTCGCAGCACGTTTTGATACTGGTCTTGCTATATGTGGCGCTCGGCTCGGCGTGGAACATCCTCGGAGGTTTCGCAGGTCAGCTATCGCTTGGTCACGCGGCGTTTTTTGGCATCGGCGCTTACACGGCGGCGGTCATCGCAAGCAAGACCTCGCTTTCGCCGTGGTGGTCGATGGTTGCAGGCCCCATCCTTGTTTTGCCGATCGCGCTTTTAGTGGGCTGGATATGCTTTCGACTGCGCGGGCCTTATTTCACACTGGCTACGATCGCGGTTGGCGAGGTTATGCGGCTGGTAGCGTTGAACTGGAGCGATGTGACAGGCGGCGCGGTCGGCGTGGTGATTCGCCCTTCGATATTCAGCGGCACGAGCAAGCTTCCCTACTACTATATCGTTCTAATTATCGCTGGGGTGACGATCGCGCTTTGTCATGGGATCAGCCGCCGAAAGCTGGGTTACTACCTTATGGCGATACGCGAAGATGAAGAAACCGCCGAATCTATCGGGATCGACTCCACGAGATACAAGCTCATCGCGCTTGCGATCAGCGCGTCACTCACCGCGATTGCCGGCGCGTTTTACGCTAACTACTTTCTGTTCGTCGACCCGACCATAGTGCTGCCGCTCGCGTTGTCGGTTGAGATCGTGTTGATGGCAATCATTGGAGGTTTGGGGACCGTTGCGGGCCCGGTACTCGGAGCGGTGCTGCTCAAGCTATCCTCTGAAGTCTTCCGAAATGAATTTGCGCAAGCGAACCTTTTAATTTATGGCGCGCTGCTGGTCATCGTGATTCTGTTCATGCCTGATGGGCTGACGGGCGGCTTTCGAAGACTGTTCAGATTAGGAAAGAGGAAATCTCAACGTGTTTCTGCTTGAGGTGAAAGGCCTCACAAAGCGATTCGGCGGACTGGTGGCCGTTGACTCACTCGATTTCACCGTGAGTGCCGGCGAGACGGTGAGCATCATCGGTCCCAACGGCGCAGGCAAGACTACGGTGTTCAATCTGATCACCGGGTTCTATCAACCCACAAGTGGTGAGATCAACTTTGACGGCTTGAATCTAGTCGGGAGTAAGCCCCACAGAACAGCGCTCCTGGGGGTGGGTCGTACGTTTCAGGTAGTCAAGCCGCTTCGCGGACTCAGCGTGTTCGAGAACATACTGGTCGGAGCATTCGCGCGCACCGGCGACCGCGACGAAGCGCGAAGAATAGCACAGGACGTAATCGAGTTCACAGATCTTGCAACGCTGGGCGATGCGCTGGCGGATGGCTTGCCGATCGGAATGCGCAAGCGGCTCGAGCTTGCGCGCTCGCTTGCGACCGGTCCGAAGCTGATACTGCTCGACGAAGTAATGTCCGGGCTCAATCCGACCGAGTCGAAAGAGGCGGTCGAACTAATAAGACGGCTGAGGGATGAGCGCGGCATCTCGTCGGTGGCCGGCGTCGAGCACGTGATGCAAGTCGTGATGAGCATAAGCGACCGAGTGATCGTGTTGAATCACGGCCGAAAGATCGCTGAGGGCTCACCGTCCCAGGTTGTCGGCAACCCCGATGTCATCGAAGCATACCTCGGAAAATAGAGCGCGCGCTCCTAAACACCCGGTGAGCCCGATGCGGCAAGCATGCGGGTTGGCTTCATCCAGGACAGCTGGACCAGCGCATCCTGCGGCACGTAACGTGGGTCGCAGACGCCGCAGCGAATGCACGGATCAGTCGCCGGACATGGTTTGGTGATTCTCTCTGCCATCGCGCGCTCATACTCTCTCTTCATGAACTCAGTCGTAAGGCCAATGTCCACCACGTCCCACGGGAGCAGTTCATCCAGGGAGCGGCGTCTGAGCGAATAATCGGTCCAACCTCGCATGGCTTGCCGCCAGTTGCCGGCGCGGTCCGCTTCGAGAATAAACTCCGAAACCCGCCGGTCGCCCAGCGAAAGCAGCGCCTGGAGCTGCGCGATGCGTGATGACATCGCTCGCACTTCGACGTTGGAGATCCGCTTGAAGGCCCGCGTCAAATACTTGATCTTTCGATCAATCACTTTTTCGGGTTGAATTGGTTCCCATTGGAACGGAGTCTGCGGCTTTGGCACGAACGCGTTGAGCGAAACAATAATCGACCCGACTCTGCCGCGCGGCCTCCCTGCTTCGATCATGCACCCGCGTATCCGTTCGGTGAGCGAGACGATAGCATCGATGTCTTCGTCTTCTTCGGTCGGCAGCCCGATCATCATGTAGAGTTTCAGGTTCAGGATGCCGCGGTCGAATATCATCTGTGCGATCTCGACTACCTGATCGTTTGTCAGGTCCTTATTGATGACCCGGCGCAATCTGTCAGAGCCGGTCTCAGGCGCGATGGCTATCTGCTGGTCGTTGCGCCGAACCAGCGCATCGAGCAGCTCAGGCGAAATCTGATCCAGCCGCAGCGACGAAACCGACACCTGATAGTCGAGCTCTTCAAGGCCGGCAAGAATTTGATGAATCTCCGGATGATCGCATACAGCCGTCGCCACCAGCCCGATCTTATCCGTGAACTTTCGCATCTCCGCCGCGCGGGCCAGGAGCTTCTCGGCGGAAAAAACCCGCGGAGCGAGATACGAATACCCCGCCCAGCAGAACCGGCAGCCCATCGAGCACCCGCGCGAAATCTCCATCAGGTAACGTCCGCTCATCTCGGTGTTGTCAGTTAAGACTTCGCTTGCCGGAATGAAGTCGTCGTCGAATTGGCCGTTGCCTTCCTGCTTGCGCATGGGGTTTCGCATGGTGAAAACGCGCCGCGGAGCGCCGTTGGTGGGCTCTAGTTCCTGTACGCTTCCATCATCGTTGTACCGGATCTCATAGAAGCTGGGCACATAGAAGCCGGGCTCGCGCGCAAGCCGCAACAGAAGGTCTTCGCGCGATGTCGCCTCCCTCATTAATCTAATCAATGCCGGCGCCAGCACTTCGCCTTCTCCCACGCAAACCACGTCCACAAAGTCGGCTACCGGCTCAGGGTTCAAGAATGCCGCCGCGCCGCCCATTACGACCAGCGGATGCCAGTGGTTTCGTTCCTGTGCCCTAACCGGAATCTTCGAGAGCCTGAGCAGCTTAGGAATGTTCAGATAGTCCGTTTCGAATGACACCGAAATGGCCAGCACATCGAATTCAGAGATTGCGGTTTCCGACTCCAGCGAGAGCAGCGGCGCCCGAGTCCGCTCGAGCTCCTGTTCTATGTCGGGGTCCGGAATGAAAACGCGTTCGCAGGTGACACCGTTGTAAGAATTGAAGAGTTGATAGACCGCTTGAAAGCCCAGATTGGACATCCCTATGTAATAAGTGTTCGCATAAGCGAGAGCTATATCCAGCCCGCGTCCGAGCGGCTTGTGACTTACGAGTCCCACCTCGTCGCCAAGTAGTTTCCGATATCGATCCCTTATCCTTTGCATTCTGTCACTCTTACTTTTTAATAGGATCCTGTCAATTGAAGATTTCGAGCAGGTCGTTGATTGCCTCGGCGGTGAAGTCCGGCCGCTCGCGCTCGAGCTCCGATCGAGGCGCCGGGCCCCATAAGGCTGCCACCGTCCGGACTCCGGCGGCCCGTGCCGCGACGATATCGTGTCGACTGTCTCCCACGTAAACTGCAGCGTGCGAGGGCTCGCCCAACCTTTGGAGCGCCGCCAGTATCGGCTCGGGATGCGGCTTGTGAACATCTGTGTCTTCCAGAAAAATCGCCGAGTCGATCAGCCCGTCAAGCGCGCACAACCTGAGACCCCGAAGCCCAAGCTCACGGCTCTTCGAGGTGACCACCGCAATCAGGTAGCCACGCCGGCGAAGCTCGGCAAGGACTTCACCGGTACCCTCAAAGGGCCGCGCCAACAGGTCGTGATTGGAGACGTTGTATGAGCGATATTCGGCCAGCAACTGATCGACGAGATCAGTAGCACCTTCGGCCGAATGGTCGCCATTCTTCGAGGCAAGCAGCAATCGATGCATTGCGGCCCGCAACGGGGTGCCAAAGGTCTGAACCAGAGCTTCGCGCGAATGGTAATACCCGCAAACCGTCTCCCACGAGTATTGGAAGCATTGAAGTATGAGGTCGGTGCTGTCTATGAGCGTGCCGTCCAGGTCAAATAGGATTGCTCGTGTCTGATGGTGCAATTCGATGAAGTCTCTTTCGCCGGATGGTCTGTGAGCGCACATTATATTAGGCTTCGGCGATCAAAGGCAAATTGTCCAGGCAGAAGCAACTGCGAATGAGACTCAAGCTACATCAAGACTGAGCCCCAGCTGATGCCGGGATCATCCGCTAGGCACGTACGCTTACCTGGATAGTGAATGCCAAATGGATAGCGAATGGGCAGGTGGTTGGACACTTTGTACTCACGCGAGTGCGATCCCCGGCGTGATATGGGCTTACAACAAGTAGCGAGGACTTTTTTATTCTCTCAGTATGTGGAGGTTATAACCGATTATGCGAACGTGAGTTCCGGTTTCTGACTCGCGTGGCACGGTTGATGCAGCTGTTTGGCCCGGCATAGGTATGCCAAGTGTAGTCGTCTTCTGTTTAAGAGCATTTCGATTTAAGTCATTTTGAGGTTGCTTTTACGGAGTGTTTCGGTTTATTATACACCTTCTTTTTTGCAGGTTTAAGGCGTGCTGTTTCAATCTCGGAGCCCCAGCGCTGAAGCGCAAGTTAAGTCAGCGCCCAAGGCACAACCAAGACCTTAAGTTTCAGAAGGATCGGAAACGAAAAGCCGTCGGGCAGACGGTTCGCATCGATTGTTGCCGCTTGATACACGTTGCAAGCTAGCGGCTAACAGTAGGCGCGAGAATCTCCAGGTCATAGTCGGAGAATGTTCCGCTTGAGAAATGCTTCCAGATTCTGGTGCCCGCCGGTTTCCGTCGGATCCAGATACTTTGAACCGGATTTCCAAACCTTTGGAGAGGGATAAACGAATGAACATAAAAAAAGCGATTTTCATGGTGGTGCTGGTGGTGGCGGTAGCCGCATTGGCACTGCCGCTAGTGGGGCTGCGAGCTGCGGCTGCTGGCTCAGCAACCTCGAAGGGAGCCACTTCGACGGCGAACGCTGCGGCTGCCAGGGCCTCAGCAGCAAACGCTGCTGAGCAGCAGGTAGAGCAGCAGAGAGAAGTGACAGGCGAAACGCGCGGGGACGGTCCCGCGGGCAAGATATCGGGCGATACGCTGAGGGCGCTTGGAATAACGCGAGTAGCGAATCCAGGCGAAGCAAGCGCCAGGGTCGGGCAGAAACTCCAGGGCAAAAAGAAATCCGGTGGCGGGGAAGTTTCAATCCAGTCGGGACAACCACTGGTATTGAACTCGCGGAGCGCGTTGTCGGCGGCTCTGATCACGACGATCGGTGGACGCGACAACCAGTTTTCAGAAGTGACGCTGATCGCGGACTGGGACGGGCGCGAAGATTGCGCGGCGGACCGCGAGCAGAAGATCGACGATTTTTCGTTTGTTGAGTCGGATATCGATCAG
>DATLWF010000418.1:0-22290 GCA_035576605.1 Blastocatellia bacterium
TCCGCATTGACAGCGTTCATGCGGTGACCGTTTATGATTCCGGCCAGACCGATGAAGGATTGCTCTATCTTGCGATGGAGTTCATCGATGGCCACGCTCTGTCACGAGTGATCGCCGAAGAACGCGTGCTGCCAATCGAGCGCGTCGTTCACATAACCAATCAAATCGCCGAAGCATTGGCTGCCGCTCACGCGCTACCGATGATTCATCGCGATCTCAAGCCTGACAACATCATGATCACCCGCAAAGGCGCGAACACCGATTTCGTAAAGGTGCTTGATTTCGGGATCGCGAAGGCGTTGGCCGATCCGGGCGGCGATAACCTGACCAAGACGGGCTTCGTGCTCGGCACGCCTGTGTATATGTCACCCGAGCAGTTACTCGGCGAAGAACTGGATCCGAGGTCGGACATTTACTCGCTCGCGATCATCGTCTATGAAATGCTCAGCGGACGGTTGCCGTTCGAAGGGGACAACCCACAGGCGGTTATGATGAAGCGCGTGATGAGCGACCCAATTCGCCTCCGCGCGGTGGCGCCCTCCTTGAGCGAGCCGGTTGAGCGCGCAGTGATGGCCGGTCTCCAGCGGAATCGCGACTCGCGCACGCCGACGGTGGAAGCGTTTGCCTCCGAATTGAGCCGTGTGCTCAACAGCGGCAGCACACAAGTCATGGGCGGAGTGGTGACCGGCGAAATCACTCCCGCGGGGGAAGGGAGATCAACGGCTCAGTGGGCAGGCCCACAGACCCGCGCAGACAGCAGCCCGGCGTTCACCGGCCAGGGTGAGTCATCGCGCTCGACGCCCGGAGCGCGAGGTGATGACAACACCTGGGCGCAAACCGAGGTGACCCCGACAGTTCAATGGCAGGAACCGGCGCTGCCTCAAACACGTGTTGCCACATCTCCGTCTTTTGGGACTCCGGTTACGGCCAGGGATCTGCCTCCAACCGCTGTCGTTGAGCAAGTCGTCACAAAGCCAGAGCCAGAGCGACGAGGCGCGAAATGGGTCTTGCTCGGCGGTGTGTTGATACTCGCAGTGATCGCGGCGATTCTTTACATAGTTATGCGCCCCGGCCCCGCTTCGGGTTCGGGCTTCGTGTTGGTGGTGAAGGGCGCGCCCTCCGGCAGCCAGGTCTTCGTCAATGATGTGCGTCGCGATGCAGTGGCTGCTAACGGGGCACTCAAAGTGTCGGGGCTCGATCCAGGCCAGGTGAATGTTCGCGTTTCGCACGAAGGCTTCACCGATTTTATGACCACGCTCACCGGGAGCAAGGGTGAGACACAAACCTGCGAAGCGCAGCTACTGCCTGAGATTGATTACAACGGAGCCATGGTGCCCATACCTGCAGGGGAGTTTACGATGGGCGACGATGGCCATGCGGACGAACGCCCTGCCCGCAAGGTCACTTTACCGGCGTACTACATCGATAAGTACGAAGTGACCAACGCGCAGTACAAGAAATTTTGCGTCGCGACCCACCGGCCTTACCCTCCAGATCCTCCGTTCGAACCCGGCTACTTCACCGGCAAACCAACTTACCCTGTGTTGGGAATTACGATTGCCGACGCGTTAGCTTACGCAGAATGGGCAGGAAAACGCCTGCCGACTGAAGAGGAATGGGAGAAAGCTGCATCGTGGGATCCGGTCGCTAAAAGGAAGCGTCTGTATCCCTGGGGAGACGAGTTCACGCCAGATCGAGCGAACATCGGAAGCAACCATCCGGTTCCGGTAACGGCTCCGACCGGTGACCTCAGCCCGTACGGGGTCTATCATATGGCCGGGAACGCAGGCGAGTGGACAATGGCCGCGTGGCAGCCTTACGAAGGTAACAATTCGCCCAACCTCGATTACAGCAAGGATGAAACAGTTATGAGAGGAGGCACGTTCTTGCCGGTCAGCACGTCCGATGAAGCACGGACCTCTTATCGGAATCACCTTCCGACAGTGTTCCCTAAAGGTTTAGCCGCGCCTGTTGGCATTCGATGCATAGTGCCCGCGAGCGATTCCAGAATCCAGGCGCTCTTGCAAGCGACCGGTAAGTAAATCATTGAGAGGATGAATCCATGCGATCTCGATTATCGAAAACGTGCTTGATTGCGGCAGCAGCATTGACATTTCTAGTTCCCGATCTCTTCGTGCCAGTCGTCGACGCGCAAAAGCAAGGCGCGCCGTTATGGTATTCGGTCGTCACAGTCAAGCGAGTGGACAAGCCTAATCGGAAGCGCACTCATCCTGTTCCAAAAACCGGTAAGCAGCGGGCCGCTCTCCTGACTCTTCAGTGGCGCCTGCTCGAGCGGGGTAATGGTAACGTTCAGCAGGACGCGGACCCCAGCCAGGTCTTCCACAACGAGGACGAGTTTAAGCTCGCTGTCACGACCAACCAGGACGGCTACTTGTACGTGATTCACCGCACCAACAACGGCGACGGCAAACTCGTATTCCCGGACCCGCGCTCGAACGGGGGGCGCAACGAGGTAAAGAAGAACCAGGAATACATCGTCCCGTCTTACTGTCCCAGTTTCCTTGACCCGAATGATTGCTGGTGGAAAATGCAGCCGCCAACCGGTCGTGAGAACTTCATAGTGGTTTTCAGCCGCGATGAGTACGACAAGCTCCCCCACCAGGTCACCGCCAACAGCGGCGACTACGAATACCCGCTTATCAAACGCGACCTGATTGAGGATCTCATCAACACGTCGCGTCAGAAGGTCAAAGAGGCGACGGGACGGCTAACCATTCCTGGTAAGCAGGCGGCCCGCTTCGCGACACGCTTGCAGAACATTAATCTTGAGGACAACGAGGAACTCATCGGCCGGATCCAATTGAAACACGGAGACTGAGCCGCCCAAGAGAAGGAGTATCATCAATGAAACGCGTAACTATATTTATGCTTGCCTCTCTAGCTGCAACAACCTTGATAGCAACAGCCGGAGCCCAGGCCCGAGGCGGGAGGAAGCAAAACGAGGCCAGCCGCGCTCGCGGACTGTTTATCCACAAAACATCAGATGCGATGAGTATTCTCGTGCTGAAAGTCGCCGACGGGACTTTAATTCCAGTCGACCCGAGTAGCGAATTCAAGGCCGGCGATCAGATCAAGATCCAATTTCAAAGCAACTTTGAAGGATACATCTATGTCGTGAACATCGCGCCGAGCGGCAAGAGGCGCCTTCTTGTCCCCTCTCCCGAAGCTACCGATAACGGCGTGCATTCCGACGAGCGATACGACTTTCCACTGGGCGGCAATGCAATCCAGTTCGACGAGGAGAAAGGAACCGAGGTCCTTCAGGTGATCATGTCCCGGGGACGCATCGCTTATCTCGACGCGGCGCTCAAGGAACCCGAGCAGTATCTCTCGGAATCCGCGTCCAGCGCCGCAGCCGAGCTGCAAGGCGGCATCGCCAAGAAGGTCACCCCGGTGATACCCGAAGGTGAGGGTAGCAGCAAGGTACGATCAAGAGACATTATTCTCGCTCCGGGCAAGGACAAGGACACCACGGGTTCGGTCGTCGCAATCCCGGACAACGGAAGCGGCGGAAAGCTCAAGGCGGGTGAGATCGCACCGTTCGAGATTCGGCTGAAGCACAAGTGATCAGAATTCTTCCGAGTAAAGTAAGGCTTGTGGCGGCAGCAGTCCTCGCTGTTTCAGCCGTCGCTGTGTCCGTTCTCCTGGTCTCGGCACCTGCCTTTCAGTCCGCGAACAAAGAAGCGAGCATATCGCCCGAATCTCGCGCCCTGGTCCGGCAGGCCATCGCTTGCACAGGGCTCATCTCGGCTCGCAGCTCGATCGATTCCTCCAGTCAGGGTACACGGCCAAGGGGCTCAGCGGTCGTCGTGCGCAGCGACGGCGTGGTGGTCACCAACTACCATGTCATCACTAACCCGAGGACCGGTCGCTCATATGACGAGATCTTCTTGACTCTTTCGAGCGACGGCGACACGGGTTCCTCGTCGGCTCGCTATCGACTCAGGCCCCTGCTGATTAACAAGGAATACGATCTGGCTTTGCTGCGCGTTGATTCGGACGGTACCGGCAATCCAATACCGAAGGCGTTTACCTTTCCAAGCATCGAGATGGGCGACTCGCGCAAGATCCGCCTGCTCGAAGACCTGTTCATAGTGGGATTTCCTGAAAAAGGCGGCTCAAGCATCACCATCAATCGGGGCGTCGTCGAAGGCAGAGACATACTGGCAAACTGGATAAAGACCGATGCCCGCGTAATCCACGGCAATAGCGGCGGCGCGGCGGTCAATAGTGAGGGCCGGCTCATTGGCATCCCCACAAAAGTCGTTGCCGACGAACAGCCGATCGATAGAGACGGTGACGGCTTCCCGGATGACTTGAGACGATATGGCGCTGTTGGTTTTCTGCGGCCGTCCCACCTCGTGGCGGAGATGATAGCGCAGCTCAACAACGGCAACGCCGAGAACCAGCCGTCTCCTTCTGCGCCGAGAATGGCTGAGTCGCCAACATTGATTACTGTGCGCGGAATGGTGAGGTCGGCTGCAAGCGGTAAACCGATTGCTGGCGCGCTGGTTGGTTTGCTTCCGCTTGGAGAGAGCAATATTACCGAGAGCAATCTGCTGACCTGGGGGAGCACCAATGCCGAGGGCGCCTTCAAACTTAACCGGCCGGTCCCCCCCGGTCGATACACCCTCAAGGCAAAGGCTCTCGCAAATCAGGCTTACTCGAGTGATGTCGAGATCGGTCCGGGCGCTTCTTTATTGATCATAGAAATGCTGCGCTCGTCGAACTGAGCAGCGTGATCGTTGCAGTGTAGGTTTCTTGCAAAGAAATTACAAATAAACGCATTCCTACGCTTGATTGAAACTTTTTTTGTGGTTAGAATAAAATCGCACTTGGACGGGATGAGGTCCAGGGGTTCTCGTAGCAGCAGTAGCACTGATCCGGTTGTTCTGACCGGTGTTCTTTCTGACTCGTCAGAAGCCTGTAGTGGCGACAGCACTATGCCGCCTGATGCCTGGTGAGAGTTCGAGACCGGGCCTAATCGGCAGCCTTATTCGAGGCTACCCGTAAAACCGGGGGCGATCGTCATGAAAATAAGACTCGCGTGCACCTTCCTGAGCGTGCTTTTCGTTATTGCGTTGTCGAACTTCCTTGCCGCAACGGCTGCACAGGACGCTAAGTCCTCTCCCCAGAGTCCACCAGCCCCCGCAAAGGCGAAGGCCGGCGAGGCGCCCGTGCCTACAAAGGCAAGCGCCGGCGATCAGAAGACCACTGCTCTGAAGAAAGATGACCAAATCACTCGACTGCCCGCGAATATCGTAAACGTGATCATCAGCGTCACAGATCCATATGGCAGATTCGTTACCGGCCTGGGCAAAGACCACTTCGAGCTCTTTGACGACAAGGTAAAGCAGCAGATCGCGCACTTCACCGACGATGACGCTCCCGTTTCTCTCGGAATCGTCTACGATGTGTCCGGGTCGATGAAAGAGCGCGTCGGCCGGTCCATTCGCGCGCTGCGGCGGTTTATTGAAACCTCACATAATGACGACGATTTCTTCCTGATCGGCTTCAATGATCGCGCGAAGCTTGTGCAGGACTTCACGACCTCAGGTGACAGCATTCTCGGTCATCTGATGTTCGCCAATCCGCACGGGTCGACGGCGCTCTACGACGCCGCCTACATCGCGGTTGAAAAGGTTCAGCAGGGCCGCCAGTCCAAGAAGGCGTTGCTGATAATTTCCGACGGTCAGGACAATAATAGCCGCTACACGTACAAGGAGCTGCGGAACCGGGTCAAGGAAGCGGACGTGCAGATCTACGCGATAGGCATCACGGATCCGGCCAACGATACGCTGGCGGGATTTGGCCGCTCGGTACTCGAAGAAATCACCCGCATGACCGGCGGCCGCGCATTTTTCCCGAACGCTTACAATGAGCCTGAGCTTGTCGAGATATGTACGCGAATCGCCTTGGAGCTTAGGCATCAATACTCAGTAGGCTTCTATCCGACGGACATTCAAAGCGAAGCGAAGTGGCATAAGGTTCAGGTAAAGGTGAATCCTCCGCGAGGACTTGGCCGGCTGTCGCTTTCGTACAGAGACGGATATCAATCTTTCAAGAAGTAACCACCGCTTTAGAACGCAACCGCAAACGGCCCTCCCGTTCATGCTTACGGCAACGGTTGAGGCGCGTCCGCGCATCCCAACCGTCGAAGTCCCTGTTTTCAAATATTGACACCCCGGAGTAGAATTCTGTTATGAAGTTCGAGTCGTGCAGGTTGGCTTTAGTTGGGGCGCTCATCACCCTCAGTTTTCTTATCCTGGGCTTCCCTCAACGCTCGGTGGCGCGCTCCGATCAGCAGCGGCCAGATAAGCCGAAGCTCCAAAAGCCGCAGCAAGAGGAAGGTTCGCAGAATCAGCAGAAGGATGAGACGCCGATAACCCTTGGCACCGCTCTGGTAGTGCTCGACGTATCGGTGGTCGACCCGTCGAATAAGCCAGTGATGGACCTGAAGCAGGAAGACTTCAGCGTGACTGAAGACAAGGTTCCCCAGAAGATTGATCACTTCAGCAAGGAGCAGGTGCCAGTCTCACTCGTGTTCGCGATCGACACGTCAGGTTCCATGCGCCCCAAGCTTGATACGGTAGTCAAAGCCTCGACCAACATTGTAAAGGAAGGCCGGGCCGGCGATGAGATGGCCGTCATCGAGTTCAAGGACCAGCCCGAGTTGTTGGAAGAATTCACCGGCGACGTCAATGACGTGATCGACACTCTCAACGGGTTGGTTGCGTCGCGTCAGACTGCGATGCTCGATGCGCTATATCTGGCCGCCGACTATGCTAACAAGGATGGTAAGAACAGACGGAAGGCAGTGCTGGTTGTGACCGACGGCCTCGATAATGACAGCTATTACAAGTTCGGCGAAGTGGTGAACCATCTGCGTGAAATTGATGTTCAGATTTACTTGATCGGGTTCATCAACGATCTCGACAGAGATTCGGGGTTGTTTAGGAAGAGTGCAAAAGAAAAAGCCGAGACGCTGCTGAACAAGCTCGCAGAAGAAACCGGGGGCAAGGCATTCTACCCAAGGGAGCTTTCTGAGGTCCACGCAATCGCGCAGCAGATCTCTACCGATCTACGGACGCAGTATGCGATCAGCTACTATCCGAGCAACTCCGCTAAAGACGGATCGTTCCGAACTATCAAAGTACAGGTCAACTCGGGCAACCGGCGGCTCGTCGCACGCACCCGGAATGGGTACACGGCGCCTCGTGAAGGCGAACACCGCAGCGTTAGTAAGTAAACAGAAACCTGAAGCGGCATTGTAAAGGCTAAGGCGAGCGGTACTTGATGCGGCCGCTGATGTCGTGCCGCCAGGGCATCTGTCGGCTAGAAATCGGTTTTTTTCCTCTTGATCGGACTACTTCTGGGCCGCGACTTCCCCTTGGTCGAGCCCAGTCTCTCTATGAATCCGAGCAAACTTGCCCTTTCATCGGGCGACAGGGCGACCACTTCGTGAAGGATCTGGATCACATCGGGATTGACCACAGCCTTTCGAACAGTCTCCAAAATCATTAAGGGATCCGGCGCGTAACTGCTCTTCCCCCGGTCTTCCATATCCTCGGGCAGGCCGCAAGCGACATGAAACAGCTCGTCCATATCCACACCAAGTCCGTCGGCAAGAGCTTTGAGCTTATCAACCGACGGATTGCGGGCCCTGCCGATTGAAATGCTGGCAACATAGCCATCGGTTATTCTACCGCCCGACACCCGCTGAACATCCTTTTGCGTCAGGCCCTTCAGTTTCATAACCCGCTTTACGTACTCACCTAAATCACGGCTTGCTCTGGGCATTTGCGCTCTCCGTTTATATTGAACAAAGATATTCGACTAACACTCAGGCAAGACTTGTATCATACGCGGCGAGGCGGCCTCAATGGCTGAAGTGAAAACGTACAACCGTGAATTCTCGCGCGTCGCTTCGAGAACCGTGGTAACAGGCGTGTCGGGAGCGGTTGGCGGTCTGCATGATAGATATCCATCTTTGATAACGTGGCACTAGGCCTTAGAATTAAGTCCGTAGTCCGTAGCTCGGTAGCTCCGGAACCAACTTGAACGACGGGCTACGGATTACGGGCCACGGACCACGGACTGCGGGCTACGTACCACGGACTACCTGAATGCACAATCGACTCATAGAAGAGAACTTGAACCGCCTCCGCGACAAGCTGCTGATCATGGGCGGCGCTGCTGAGAAAGCCATAATGCTGTCGATGCGTGCGCTGATCGAGCGCGACTCCGAGCTTGCTGAGCGCGTTGTGCGCGAGGACGACGCGATCGATCAGATGGAACTGGAGATCGATCAGATGTGCGTCGACGTGCTGGTGCTCAAGCAGCCCGCCGCCGGTGATCTGCGCTTCGTCGTTTCAGTAGCGCGCACGGCCCCAACCGTCGAGCGGATAGCCGATCATGCGGTCAACATCGCCAAGCATGCGATCTCGCTCAATAATGAGCCGGAGATCGGGGCACACATTGACCTGTCAGCCATCGCGAAGGTCGTCCAGGACATGCTGGTCGAAGGGCTGGACGCCTTCACATCGGGTGATCCGGAACGCGCTCGCGTAACGATTGCCCGCGACGACGAAGTGGATGAGCTCTACGACAGGCTCTATGATCAGGTGATCGACGCAATGAAGCAAAACCCGTCAACGGTATCGCGTGGCGCCGAGTGGTTGTTCGTGTTGAAGCACCTCGAGCGTATCGCCGACTACGTGACCAACATCTGCGAACAGATCGTGTACATGGCGCGCGGTCAGGTCATCAAACACACCGTATGGTAGCACCCGATCAGACCCGACTCCGCAGCGTTATCATCGTCGAGGATGATGAGGACATCGCCGACTCGATCCGGTACAACCTGGAACGAGAGGGCTTCCGCGTGCGCCTGGCCACGACGGGCGAAGACGCGCTCACCCTGATCCTCGACCGTCCGCCCAACCTGATACTCCTCGATCTGAATCTTCCACACATGAACGGCTTCGAGTTGTGCCGCCGCTTGCGAGCCGAGTCGCCTACTATGCGAGTTCCAATTCTGATGCTCACCGCTCGCGCCGACGAAGCGGACAAAGTGCTCGGCTTGAACATGGGCGCCGACGACTATATAACGAAGCCGTTCAGCATGCGCGAGCTCATGGCGCGAGTCAACGCGGCGCTACGTCGGGCCGAAGGTTTGGAGACACACCGCCCGGTCTTCGACGACGGATCGTTGAGGATCGATCCGGCGACGTTCAGCGTGAGTTACAGCGGGCGTGACGTGCGAATGACGCGCAAAGAATTCGCCCTGCTGTCCGAGCTGGCGCGCAACCAGGGACGCGTGCTGACGCGCGAGGTACTGCTTGACCGAGTGTGGGGCGCAACCTACTACGGCGATTCGCGCACTCTGGACGTCCACATTCGAAGGCTTCGTCAGAAGCTCGGCGACTCATCGGTGATAGAAACAGTCACAGGGATAGGCTACCGGTTGGTAGGAGGGGGAAAGCGAACGGGGTAGCAGGCTATTTTCTATTTTTTATTGGCTATTTTCTATTTGTCATTTTTTATTTGGCGGATCCGTGCCACGGGGTTTCAATGACATATGAAAATAGAAAATAGAAAATAACTGACTTTATGATATGAAGGATCTTGCTCGACGAGTCTGGCTGGTGACCCTGGCAGCCCTGTTGATCTTCGTGGTCTACGAGATCATCAAGACGGTCCTGTTCCCTCACATCTCCGTCATCAGCTCGCATGTCATCACTGTGATAGTAGTCGCGGTGATGACCTTCTTCGTCTCGCGCTACGCTCTCGGCCGCTACGGCCAGGCACTCGCTGAGATCCAGCGCCAAACAGTAATCACCCAGGACACGAATCGTTTGTTGGCTGGGGTGCTGGCGACAATGCGCGAGGCCGTTGTGATTGTCGACTCACGGATGCGAGTTGCGCTCTACAACGACGCTGCGGCGCCCATGTTCAAGCTGCCCGCGAAGGATGCAGGCAGGCCTCGGGCCCGAACAAGAACCGCAATCGACGAAGCTGTGGACATGGAAGAGCCAGCCGCGCGGGCACGACCCCTCGTTGACGCCTCAAGCGGCGTGGGCGATTCAGCTCGGGCGTACCGTTTGACCGACGTCACTCGCGACCCCATGATCAACACAGCTTTCAGGCGCGTGCTGGACGAGAGGACCCCGGTCGAGTTGCGCGTCGAAATGGCGGACCGCGAGCATCGCAGCTTCCAGTTGAACGTCGCGCCGCTTGGGAGCGATCTCGCGGTGGGAGTATTCTTCGATATCACTCAACTCGAGAGGCTCGAGCGCGTCCGTCGGGAATTCTTCGCAAACCTTTCGCACGAGTTGCGCACGCCGCTGACCGCCATGCTTGCGTGCTCGGAGACCTTAATGGACGGCGCGATAGATGACCCGGGCAACAGGACCAGGTTCCTCGAAACCCTGCACAGGCAGGCAACACGGATGAGTGAGCTGATCTCGGACATCTCGGATTTGTCGGCGATCGAATCGGGTCAAATCGAGCTTAAGCTGAAGCCGGTGAGGCTGCGCCGGACGGTCGCCGATGTCGTAGCTCTGGTTGAATCGCGAAAGGCAAACCCCGACATATCTTTCAGCACATCGATTCCTGACAGCATCCTTGTGCACGCCGATCGCACGCGGCTCGAACAGATTCTATACAATCTGATTGACAACGCTGTGAAGTTCAACCGGCCAGGAGGCTCGGTCACTATTTCGGCAGCCGAGAACAATGGCTGGGTGACGATAAGTATCGAGGACACCGGCGCCGGCATATCAGCGTCGGACCTTCCGCGAGTGTTCGAGCGGCTTTATCGAGGCGACAAGTCGCGCTCACGCAAGACCGAAGGCTCCGGGCTGGGGCTCGCAATCGTCAAGCATCTCGTACACGCGCACGGCGGCGAGCTGTCGGTTGTAAGCGAACTGGGCCAGGGCTCGCGGTTCACATTCTCCATTGCGATCGCGGCAAATGCGGCGGAAGTCGCAGGGTAAGGTTCCTGGGCTCCGCTATTGTTTCGCTCCTGCCAATACGGCGCGGCTGAGCAGATCGGGAGACTTCATCCGATGGCATTGCTCCTCAAAGCTCGGGCGCGGTCCCTTCCAGCGAAGATCGTCCACTGTGTCAAAGACCGGCACATCCAATCGCAAGGTTGCTAGCGTGCGAAACAGAAGAGCGTCGGTCCAGGAACTGAACAGCGATGCGGACAGCCGCTGAGCGCTACGGATCGATGGATGCCAATCTCGGAAATCCTTCGGAATTCCTTCAAGGTGGACGTACTGAGATAAGCTGAGTGACGCTGCCTTTGGGCCCCATCCCGGCACGCCTGGAAACCCATCCGCGCTGTCGCCGACCACGGCAAGGTAGTCCGGAATCGATTCCGGCTTCACACCGAATTTGGTCACGACGCCGGCTTCGTCGCGTAAGACGTCGCGTCTGCGGTCCAGTTGAACGACTCGTGTGCCCACAACGCACTGACTGAGATCTTTATCCGGTGTACAAATGATTACCTGCCTGACACGTTCATCCGTCACTGCTTTAGCCGCGGCGGCAGCGAGCGCATCATCGGCTTCATAGTAGACCATTGCCCACACCATGACTCCCATCGCTTCCAACGCTTCTTCGAGAATCGGAAATTGCGAGAGCAATTCCGGAGGGACCCCTTCACTGGTTTTGTATCCGGGATAAAGGTCATTTCGAAACGACTCCACCACGTGGTCGGTTGCGACGCCGATGTGGGTTGCGCCGCGTTCGATCATTGACAAGACCGAATGCAGGACGCCACGGACCGCGCCGATTTCCTGTCCATTCAAATCGGCGGCGGCCGGCACTGCGAAAAAGTGCCGGAACAGTTCATACGTTCCATCAACTAAGTGTATATCCACGTCTTATTTAATATCTCCCTGCATCACCCACTCTTCATTGAATTGGGCATGCTTGATGGATTTTCTGGCCGGTTTGCCCTCCGCATCCAGTGGCACATCTTTCCTGTTCAGATGGTAGCTGTAACTCGCATGCAACGAACCGTCTCGCGCCTGAATGATCGAAGGGTAATGAAAGGCTCCGGCCTCGGGACCTGCCGGATCGAATTCGAGATGACGCTTCCATTTCCAGGTCTGCCCCTCATCGGTGGAAATAGCCACAGCCAGACTATTGCGCCCCTGCTCGGTGTCGTTATAGATCAGCGCCCAATGACCGTTACTCAGTGAAATGACCTCTGCCCCTGAGCCCGGGTTGGGGATTGAACTGTCGAAAACAGGACTCCAAGTCTTACCGGAGTCGCGCGACTCGCTCATATGGAGCCGCTTCGGCGGCGGCCCGTTGTCTCGCATCAGAGCCAACAACGTGCCATCCTTCTTCCTGACAATACTGGGCTGGATGTTGCCGGCTCCGACAAGCGGCGTGCTGGTCGTCCAGCTCTTGCCCCAATCATCAGTGATCGCCATCAACGAGAACGAAAAACCATCAGAGTAGAGGGGTACAATTAATCTCTTGCCATCCACAACAAATGGGTGGGCGCGAGTCATCCAGCCCAGGCGGCGAAAAAACTTGTCGGCGGCATTCTTCTTCGTGCGCTCGATGTAATCCTTGATGACCTTTTGTCGTTCAGGCGGCGCATCCTTATTTGCGGCCTCATAGGCGGTGACCGCCCGCGTAACGGCCGCTTCAAACTCAGGCCCAGGCGTGACGTGCAAGACCTCGTTCACCTCCCAGCGAGGCGCGTCCTCCGTCTTCTGATAATCTGACGATATCCGATACTTAATCAGAGCTGTGTGCCACTCATTCGCGAGAATTGTTTGCCATATCAACCAGAGCCGTTGCTGCGGGTCTATGAACATTGTTGGGTTGGTGTCAGGGTAGTTCGGTGTATCCGCCATCGTAAACCGCTTCCACGTCTTCGACCCTCGTCGCTGGCGAGCCCCTTCGACCTTTACATCATCGGCGGTGCGCTCGCCTGAACCGTGGAACCAGCATACGAGCAAGTCGCCATTGGGGCATTCGACAATGGCGGAGGCATGGTTGTGCCAGCTTTCCAGCTGGAAGATCAGCTCGGCTTGATAAAAGGCAGGGGAGGTGCGTTGGACCGATGCGCCTGTGCTGACGATGAGCATTAGTCCGATGAGGCACGCGATGATGGGGGTTTTCATCTTATTTGCAGGAGCTTTGGTGGCCGCGGACCGTGCCGCGTGGCGCCTGCCAGTTTGACATACGTCAACTCCTCACCTTTCTCTACGCACCTCAGCATAAGTCCTCCCCGGCTCATATCGCCTCGTCCGACGAATTCGTTCGGAAAGCGCAGCCTATCTTTAAAGGCATCGCCCAGGATGCCAAGATACTTTGACGTGGCGACACTCCCGAGGAAGATCACCTGGCAATTCCCCGAGAGGGATTCAGCAATTTGGCGGGAATCTCGTTCGAGCGGATTGCGGTATCGAGGATTTTGCTCATCGACTTCGACCTGGGCGATTTCTTTAAGCTCATTGATCGTGAGCAACTCATCAGGCGATCGCAGACCACTTCCGGGAGTCACGACCAGCGTTCCAGGCAAATCCAGGGGCGGCTTTGCAAAGGAACTCGCGTAAGCTAGCTTACCCCGAAAATAAAGGGCGCTCATGAAACTGAAGATAGCTCCCAGGCTCGCACTTCGGTCGCGCAGTTGTTGTGCAAGCGGAAAGCTGCTGCGTTCGGACATGAGTAACTGCGCGCGTATTCCGCCGCAGTTGGCAGGGGAAAGAATGAAGATGCGGTTTACAGATTTCATTACGACCAATTCAGATGGGGTCAAGTCTTGTTGTGCATCCATCGAACAAGGTTCTTTGAGTGCTTTCGCTGCCGTAGATTAATGACTGCCTTCGAACGAACTGCGGCACCAATCGGATTCACTTTCGCCGCCCTACTTTTGTCGGCCTCGCGCGTTATGGAATCTGCAAATCGAGAGCATAAACTTCTTGGCTGCCGATATCACGCAGTACAAGAAGAGAGCCATCCGGCGTGAGGCCGCTCCAACACCTCTCAGGGCCGACTGTCCGCCGGAATCCTTTGAGACTCCCGACCGTTTCCAGCTGATGATCGCTGATCCGGATGCGGCAGGCTGCGGTGTCGCTGCCCCATCGCTCAAAATAGATGTACTTGCCGTCCTGCGACCAGTTGGCGAAATGGAGCACGCCTTGTGCCAGTTCTTCCTTCTTGCCGCTGTTCACGTCGAACAGCACGAGTTTCTGAAAATCAAAGCGGTGCGCAACGACATACCGTCCGTCGGGCGACCAGCGGGCACCGAAGCACCCTTCGGAATCCGGCAGCGCAGAGACTTGCCCTGTCGTCAGATCCAGTAGTTCGAGCATATTAGGCCCAACATCTCTACGCTCAAAAAATGGTGACCCACTAAAGACAATTTGCCGGCCATCCGGCGACCAGTCGGGGTAAGCCTCGCTGCCATCTCCAGGTAACAACAGCTCGGGGGAGCCACCCGCCGAAGCGACCTTATAGAGTTTCCATGGCCTGCCGGCAGTTCTGCCCATAAAGACGATCCACTGCCCATCCGGTGACCAACTGACTCCATCGACTTCCATCGAGGCAAACGTCAGTTGCTGAGTTTGGCTGCCGTCCAGCCTGCTTCGCCAAAGCGTGGCCTCCGGGTATGCAATATAGGCAATCCATTCTCCATCTTTGGAGAAACCCACCTGCGCAATCGACTTGCCCGATAGGTATGGCACCCACTCCTGAGACTTTGCGTCGTAACGCATGACCTCGCCGCGTATCTGATCTCCGATCGCATACACCTTTTTGCCATCCGGGCTTGAGAAAGGTGAGCGGTATCGAACGGGCCCGCTGGTCAACTGCACCGGCGCTCTATTCGCCCGTCGTAGGAAGCTGGCCCCGTCGCGCATGGCCCACAATTGGGTCGCGCCATCGCGAGTCGCCTCGAAGATGAAATACTTGCCATCCGCCGTCCAGCGGCCGCAGTACTCGGCCGCCGGCTCGTGCCAGCCGGGGAGCAAAGGGTGGAGATTACTCCCGTCAGCCGAGACTTCCCAGATCGAATTGGCGGGCGTTTGCGGATCGCGCAGATTAAACCGCAAACGGCTCCCGTCAGGCGACCAGGTAGCGCCGCCCGGATAGAGGCCCGGCATTGATACGAGCTGCCGGGCTTCAGTCCCATCAGGTTTGGCCACATACAGAGAGGTCTCCACGCAATAGGCGACTTGCTGCCCATCGGGCGACACATGGACATCATGGGCGCGAATGCCGTCAAGCGGGCGAGGTGACCCGCCGGCGACTGGCACCAGCCAATAGGAGAACGGGTAAGGGCCGGCGTTACTCGCGACGATCAGCTCGGCCCCATTCGCGGTGATGTCATCGAGGCCGGGGGCCTGGAATGGCACGGCGAGCGGAACGGTCTCTCCGCCGACGGCCGAGACCTGGGCCAGGATCGGCTTGTCATCCACCATCTCTGAGACATAGAGCCGTTGCCCGTCGGTCACCAGCGCGAGCTTCTGGTGACCGTCGTTTGTGATCCGCACGTAAGCGGCGACCCTTGGTGGAGGCAAAGGAGACCACATGCGAACGACGACCAGCGCAAGCAAGATTAGGCTGAGATTGGCCAACACGATCTTCCGGCGCGGCCACACCAGCCGGGGCATCACTTTACGTCTTTCCCGGTCACCCAAATGATTACTTGCTGAAAACTGTGACTGCCGGCTCGATCCTTCCGACCCGCCGATCTCTTCCTCTTCTACAACGACACTCGCTCTCGTACGCTCTGCGATCAGCACCTCGTCTTCGGCCTCTCGCAACTCCCGCATCTCGGCCATAAACCGATAGCCGCGCCTGGGCACGGTCTGGATATAGCCATCGCCGAGCACCTTCCTCAGCACAGAGATGTTGCGGGCCAGGCCGCCCTGTTCGACGGCCGTGTCGCCCCAGACCTGTTCGATCAGCCAGCCTTTCTCACACAGATGGCCACTGTTCTCCACCAGTGTTACTAAAGTGGTGAAGACTTGGGGCTGGAGGGGTACCACCTGTCCATCGAGCAGCAACTGGCATTCTGCGGCGTCCAGCCGAAAGCGACCGAACTCGAAAACCTTGATTCGCTTGTTCATAGCCGGGTTCAGGATTTCCGAAGGATTTCTTCAGAGTTTATACAGGACTTCCAAGCCGACTAGAGACTAACTTGCGCAGTGCTAACGGACGCCACCGGCTACGCCAACGGCGCCGGCCTAAGTTCGTGCCGCGCACATTGTACTGCAAGCGTGCGGCGGCAATAAAGGCCTCCGGCAAGATGGATGCGTGATGAGTAAGAGGCATAAGACCAGAATCACGATAGAGACTGAGCGGATCGTCTTGCGGCACCCGCGCCGAGCATCGGTCTGGTGCCCAAAATGTGCCGAACCGTCTCGAATGGTCAGCGGCGACGAGGCGGCCTTGCTATTGCACACGAGCACGAGCGCCATCTGGTATTGGGCTGAGGCGGGCAAACTCCACTGCCAGGAGACTACAGAGGGGTTGCTGCGAATCTGCCTGAGATCACTTCTTAACTTTGAGCGTTAGCCGCACGGCTGTCTAAAAAAGGTTCAGCGAAAGAAAGGAGATCGGCGTATGAAACGGAGAGTAATCTTTAACCTTATTCCAGCGTTGGTCCTGCTCGTCACGATGAGCATCCCGGCGCCCTCACAGTCAAAGAAAAATAGCTCCGATGACGTATCGATGGAATTGATCGGCCAGGTGATTAACCCGACACCTAGCAGTTCAATCCAATACGGCTATCTCAGCTACATCAACGGAATAGACACGGTCTTCAGCGGTGATGCCCACAACGAGACCACAGCGCTGTTCAGCTTCTACAACGATACAACGAATACCCAGGTGATCAACAATGGGCCTTTCAGGGTCATCAATCGGGTAGGATCGTCCACGATCTATCTAAACAACACGCCTCACGGAGACTTTGCCAACCCCAGTTCATTCCGCGATGGGACGCCAGTGATGACGGCAGCGATCAGAATGCAGGTGATCGTTGACAACGTGGCGGGAACTTTCACCGCCACTTTTGTTCTCACAATCACATCCAACGAAGTCTTCAGATTAGGGAACGAGAATCTACATCTGGGAAGGAGTGGGCAAAAGCTCAGATTAACATTTATAGGACATTTGAATACGCCCGCCCCACCGGTAGCGCATATTGCGGGTTTTGTTGTCGGAGGCGATCTGACCAGATGAGGATTTGAGCGAAAAGTAAAGGTCAACAAGACGGGTCATTGTCCGTGAATTGCTGTCGCACTGTGACAATGACCCGATACTCATCTCTTCGCTCGTTTTAAGCCGCTGGTGTCGCACGAAATGCCCGACTGTAAAGCATCTAAAAGAGAGGTATGGAGGCGGCGATCGGAATCGAACCGATGGATAAAGGTTTTGCAGACCTCTGCCTTACCACTTGGCTACGCCGCCATAATTGTTCAAACGAAAGGCGAAGGCCACTCTTGCCGGCTGCTCGAGTTTGGCCTTCGCCTGGAACCTTGGAGCGGGAGACGGGATTTGAACCCGCGACTTCGACCTTGGCAAGGTCGCACTCTACCGCTGAGTTACTCCCGCTCGGCGAACCTGATTCTATCTGCCCAAAATTCTTTCTGTCAACCAGAGGCCCTATTCGCCACCAGAAAGGCCTATTCGCCAGATGCCACATTCGCCTATCGGAACTTCAACTTCATCACAAACGCATCCTCGGTGGGAAGACGATAGTACTCGCGCCGCCGCCCCACGATGCTGAACCCGAGATTCCTATACAACAACTGAGCACCCTCGTTCGATGCGCGTACTTCAAGTATTACAAACGCAACGCCTCGACGGCCTGCCTCATCTATCGCCGCTTCCATCAAGCTTCGCCCGACGCCGATCCTGCGATACTCGCGATGCGAGGCGACATTGTTGACGTGCAGCTCGTCTTCAACGATCCAACCCGCAAAGAAGCCAATCACGCCAGGGCCTGGAACGAGGTTGCGCGCCACAATCATTATCGAATTCGGATTGGTGAACAACTCGCGCCGGTAGGCGTCGTATCCCCACCGGTTCAGCCCGCTGGTTTCTTCGATCTCCACCACATCGATCAAGTCACGTTCCCGCATGGGCTCGATCGAGTAAGGCGTGAACATCGCCTCATACTCTCGGCTTGTAAGATTGCTTATCGACACCGCAACTCCCTTTTGGGCCTAGAGGTCAGAAGGCAGAGGTCAGAAGGCAGAGGTCAGAGGTCAATATCCGGAGCCTAAAGGCTGACCTCTGGCCTCTCACTTCTGAACTCTGACTTCTGAACTCTGACTTCTGCCTTCTGACCTCTGACTTCTGCCTTCTGACCTCTGACTTCTGACTTCTCTTCATCGTGACTCGGACTTCATGCTCCGTTTGATCTTAGAACCCAGAAGGCCCAACGACAACTTTATTTCGGCCTCGGACGGGCGCACATAACAAGCTTTCAAGCTCTCAGCGGTTTCCAAGTGACCGCGGGCGTTTTTCAAGAAAGCCAGCCGCGCGACATCTTCGGCCAGGCTGTGATCTGATTGCTTCGTCGCCCACTTCCCTTCAACGCGCGCCGCGCCGCTATCTCTTATGACCTCTGCTGCCCCCGCCGCGCCGTCGCCTGCGAAAACTATCTCATTCATATAGGACACGCGCTCGATAGCTTTTTCTAAAGTCGATACGATCGGATCATTCAGCGAAACCGGCACTCCGTCACCGTCAAACGAAAACAACTGCGAATAGACCTCACCTTTGTAAGCATTCACGATCGCGCAAACAGACAATGCCGGGCCAGCCGCAAACGCCGCGCCTTCCAGAGATGTAACTCCAAGAATGGGTTTGCGCGTAGCCGCAGCAAAGCCTTTCATCGCCGCCATGCCGACTCGCACTCCGGTGAAACCGCCCGGCCCGGCGCAAACCGCAAAGACATCGACATCGCCGATCGTCATCCCAAGTTCCGCGAGCAACGATCGAACCTCCGTCCACAACGTCTCCGAACGCTTCTCATCCGGCGGCTCGCTTACTGAGCTGAGCAACCTCGCGCCTCGCGCGACGGCAAGGCTTGTCGCCTTAGACGATGTGTCCAGCCCAAGGATGATTGGCTCCGAGAATGTAAGGTCTTGTTTAGTCAATCTGTCTGGTGACCGACAAAGCGCGTCGCCCGCGCATACGCCGAACAAGTTTGACCAGCGATAGACGATTATATATTCTGGCCATGGCCGAAACAACCTTACGCACTGCGGTACACGGCCCGAGCGCTCGGTTCCAACCACCACGCCGATCCTGGGAATCCTGTGGTCCCGATGCGTTCGTGACTACTGATCACTACTACTCCAATGCAACCACCCACACCAATGCTCAGGCAGTACGAGGAGATCAAGCGCCAGCATCCCGGGACGCTGCTCTTCTTTCGACTCGGCGACTTTTACGAGCTGTTCTTCGACGACGCGGTGATCGGCTCAAAAGAACTCGAGATCACGCTGACGGCGCGTCATCGTGAGCGGGGAAATCCCGTGCCGATGTGCGGCGTGCCTTATCACGCAGCCGGCGGCTATATTGCCAAACTGGTACGCAAAGGTTATCGGGTCGCGATATGCGATCAAACCGAAGACCCAAAGAAGACTACCAAGCTGGTCCGCCGCGAGGTTGTTCGAATAATCACACCGGGCACCGCCATAGACTCCCAGTTGCTGGACGCGAGAGAGAATAGTTATCTGGCTTCGGTTTTCGGCACGGGCTCCGGGATGGCTGCAGCGTTTCTGGATCTTTCGACGGGTGAGTTCCTTGCAACACAGTTCTCCGGCGAAGCGGCTTGGCAGCGTGTGCTCGAACAGCTCGAATGCTTTGGCCCGCGCGAGATCATCTTCCCGAAATCGCTTGAGCCATTGTTCAAGTCCGGCTCGAAACCGGAAGGCGAAAACGGCACGGTAACCGCTGAAGGCGGCTCGGGCGCGACAGGTTTGAGCTTCTCGGGAAAGCAGCCCGCTTTGAATCCGCTCGATGAGTGGTTCTTCTCGTTCGACCGCGCGCGCGAGCTCCTGGTAACTCACTTCGGCGTTGCATCGCTCGAGGGATTCGGCCTCGGCGGGCGCGACCTGGCGACAGCGGCGGCCGGAGGCGTGCTCCACTACGTTCGGGAGACGCAAAAGGACGAAGCGGCTCACATTACCGGGCTTTCTTACTTCGAACCGAACGACTATCTGATTCTGGACCAGACCACCGTCCGCAATCTCGAATTGGTGGACGCGCTGGACGGGTCGCGAACGCGAACCTTGATCGCTGTGATTGACGAGACAGTCACCGGAATGGGCTCGCGATTGTTGAAGCAGTGGCTGTTGCGCCCCTCGATGAAGCTCGGCGAGCTGAAAGCGAGGCTCGATGCCGTCGAAGAACAAAAGAATGCGTTGATCCTTCGGGATCGGCTGCGCTCGCAGCTAAAGGGCATCGTCGATCTCGAACGATTGATGGCACGCATTAGCCTGGGCCGCGCGAACGCTCGCGACCTGGTTGCGCTGAAGACTTCGGCCGACTCAATCCCTCACATCAAGGAGATGCTCGCCGACGCGACGGCTTCGCTGCTTGAAGTGTTGGCAGCTAGCCTGGACGAGTTGCAGGATCTGCGCGATCTGATCGGCAACAGCATAGCCGACGATCCACCGGCAACGTTGACCGACGGTGGTTACATTCGCGGAGGCTACAATGCCGAGCTTGATGAGTTGCGCGGGCTGTCGGCGTCAAGCAAGAGCTTCATCGCGGCGATCGAATCCCGCGAGCGCTCGCGTACCGGCATCTCGTCGCTCAAGGTGAAGTTCAACAATGTATTCGGCTACTTCATCGAGGTGAGCAAATCGAATCTGAAGAGCGTGCCCTCTGATTACGAGCGCAGGCAGACTCTGACCAATGCCGAGCGCTACACGACGCCCGAACTGAAAGAGTACGAATCCAAAGTGCTTGGAGCCGAAGAGCGAATCAGCGAGATCGAGCAGGTTCTGTTCGCTGAGATCAGGCAAACCGTCTCGGTTGAAACACGCCGCGTTCAAACGGTCGCACACGCGCTGGCGATGCTGGATGTGATCTTATCGCTTGCCGAAGTCGCCGCGCGTCGCAACTACTGCCGGCCGGTGTTGACCGAAGACGACGAAATCTACATACGCACCGGCCGCCATCCGGTGATCGAAGCAACGGGCGAGCGATTCATTCCAAACGATATATATCTAAACAACTCGACCGATCGGCTGCTGATCATCACGGGTCCGAACATGGGCGGAAAATCCGTCTACCTCCGGCAAGCCGCATTGATCGCGATCCTCGCGCAGATCGGTTCCTTCGTGCCCGCGGAGGAAGCTCGCGTTGCGATCCTCGACCGCGTGTTCACACGAGTCGGAGCTTCTGACAGCCTTGCGCGAGGCCGCTCGACTTTCATGGTTGAGATGACTGAGACCGCGAACATTCTGAACACGGCGACGCCGCGCAGTCTTATCCTGCTTGACGAAGTTGGCCGCGGGACTTCGACGTTCGATGGGCTATCTTTGGCGTGGGCGATCGCGGAGTACCTACACGACAATCCCCAGCACTCGGCGAAGACGTTGTTTGCGACGCACTATCACGAGATGACCGAACTCGCGAAGCTGCTGCCGGGCGTGCGTAATTATCAGATGGCGGTTAAGGAGGGCGGCGCCACGATCGTGTTTCTGAGGAGAGTCGTGGAAGGCACAGCCTCGAAGTCATATGGGATTGAAGTGGCTCGGTTGGCAGGCTTGCCTCGAACAGTAACCGAGAGGGCGCGTGAGATACTCTCGAATCTGGAGGCGAACGAGTTGGACGTGACTGGCAAACCGAAGTTCGCTCGGCATCTGCCGTCTAGAAAGGCCGCGCCTCAACCGACTCTTTTTGAAGCTGCGAACGACGCTGTCGTGGATGAGCTGCGGAATCTGGACGCAGAAGGTCTTAGTTCTGAACAAGCTGTTGACATCTTGCGCCGGTTGAAGGAGCGCCTGATGTGAACATATTAGAATCGCCGTTTCAAGCGCTCCTCCCGATGCCTGATAACGTCTTAGCTTAACTGCTTTTCGATTTTCTCGACGCGCTCCTCGAGGTCGCGGTGGTAGCGGTAAAGCCTGTCGTACTCAACAGGTTGATTCTCCAGCCGCCGGTCGATAAGGCGAAAGCCTTTCTCCATCTCGCCTCGCAATCGATCTTGAGACTCTCTGAGCCCGGCCAACTGGGTTTGAACGGCTTCCCACATGGGGCGCGTAT
>DATLWF010000419.1:0-13347 GCA_035576605.1 Blastocatellia bacterium
TTTGGAACCTTCTGTCAAACGCGATAAAGTTCACGCCGAACCGGGGTCGCGTCGAAGTCAGGCTTGCGCGCGTGGGATTGACCGCCCAAATAACTGTCGCCGACAGTGGGGAAGGAATCGGCGAAGAATTTCTGCCCTATGTGTTCGATCGCTTCAGACAAGCCGACAGCACCTTCGCCCGAATGCATGGCGGGCTGGGACTTGGGCTCGCAATCGTGCGCCACCTGGTCGAGATGCACGGGGGATCGGTTAGCGCTGACAGCCCGGGGAAAGGAATGGGCTCAACTTTCACAGTATCGTTCCCATTGGTGGCCATGGGTTGGAGCGGAGTCGCCCACCTTGAACGCGGCGCGAATGAGCGCCAACCCGCATTGGAGCAGCCATTGGAACTTGCCGGCCTTTCCGTAATGATTGTCGACGATGAGCGCGACGCGCGCGAGGTGCTTGTCGCGATGCTCGAACTTCGGGGCGCCGAAGTTATCGCCGCGTCCTCAGCGGCCGAGGCAGTAGAAGCGTTAGCCCATGCCACGAACGTATCCATGCCCGACGTGCTGGTCAGTGATATCGGAATGCCTGGCGAAGACGGGTTTGAATTGATTAGCAAGATTCGTGCGATGGGGCCCGAGCACGGCGGCAATATTCCCGCCATCGCGCTGACTGCATATGCTCGCGCCGAGGACCGCAGACGCGTTCTCGAGGCTGGTTTCCAGCGCCACGTCGCGAAACCGGTTGAGCCCTCAAGCCTGGCCGGAGCAGTTGCAAGTCTCGCCCGGCGCACCGCTAAGGCATAGAGACGTAAACGGCAGCACTTATTCGCATTCAGGGTTTACCTTGCGTCCCGCCTTCGCTCTCGCAAGATCGAAATACAGCTCAGGTTCACCTTGCAATTACTCCTTGGTTTTGGAAAAACCGCGCCCTGGGGTTAAAATAGAGCTTAGATTGAAAAGGGTTTTTCCTGATGCTGCTTGACACGAATTAGGATCTGGTTGAGGAGTTCTGGATGATCGAGAGTCTATTGAACCGCAAGGTCGAAAAGCGTCCATCAAAAGTTCAACTCACCGGCCGCATCCTCTTTCTCGCCGAAGATCCCGTACTCGTAAGATCGCAACTGGAAGGGACCGACCTTGACCCGGAAAACATTCCTGCGTTACGCAGCGACATCTCGACTGACGAGATGACTCCGGCTTACATCTGTTACTACTTCGACGAGACCCTCGGCGAGTTCATCTATATCGGACTGAAGTGCGGCGACCAGTTTCCAGTAAAGCGTAACGACGTAAAGAACGGCGGCTTCGTCGCATCGGTCTCGGGCAAACGGCGCGGCAAGGGGTCGAGCCGCGAAGCCTCACCATACGCGGAGATCGCCGCCGGCATCCGGCTGGTCATTGCGGAAAACCACGAGCGGATTTATAAGCAAAACTGCCAGAATCTCGGCTTGCTGACTTCGACCAACTTCGATCTGATCAGGCGCGTCGCGAAGGGCGATGAAATTCCGCTGGAAGAGTTCACAGCGGGCGAAGATGAAATCACCCGGCAGATCATCGAGTATGGGGGGCTGTTCCCGTTCAACGTGGCACGGCTCCAGGGCAGGACGTCGATCCCGCCGATCACTACGGCGCGTCGGCCGATGACGCTGGCTGAAAAGATCTTTGCGAGTCACTTTGTCACGGATCTTTCGAAAGGCCAGGTCGGTGTTGAAGCAGTCAAGCCCGGGGACGCTGGATTTGTCGGGACCGACATCCGCTTCAGCCACGAGTACGTCACCCCAATGGCCGCGATCTTTTACGAGAAGCTCGTCGGTGAGGAGCCGATCAACGATCCGTCGTCGGTTTATCTTTTCCAGGACCACCTGACCTTTCTCGACGACGTGATGCCGCCCGAACGGAAGGCAATGGGCTTGCTCGATCTCGCGCACGAACTGGTCCGCAAGCAGGAAGCGTTCGCGAGGAAGCAGGGCATCCGCTTGCACGGCGCGCAACTCGATCGCCAGGGCTCCGAGGGCATTTGCCACAGCGTGATCCTGCAGAGCTACGCGCTGCCCGGGCAGATCATTATCGGGTCGGACTCGCATACGCCGCACTCGGGGGCGGTCGGCGCAATTGCGTTCGGAGTCGGCACCACCGACATCTTCAATTCCTGGATCACCAAAGATGTTCGAATTCGGGTGCCCGAGCAAGTCCGCGTCCGCGTCTCGGGCCGCAAGCCCGACAACATCACCGCGAAAGATTTCATGCTGGCGATTTTGCGCACCGACTTTGTGCGAAACGGCGACGCGATCGGCAAGATAGTCGAATATACCGGTGAAGCCGTGGCCGATCTGAACATCGACGAGCGGGCGACGATGACCAACATGGCCGCCGAGGTCGGAGCTTTCACTGGCATCGTCGGCGCGGATCAGAAGACCGTCGAGTTTCTCGTCGAGCGCGGCATTCCTCGCGCCCAGGCTGAAGCGATGTGCGAAGGAATGACGAGCGATCCCGATGCCGAGTACTCGCTGACTATCGACATCGACGCGAGCGAGCTGCGTCCGATGATCGCGACTCCGGGCGATCCCGGCAACGGGATCTTTGTTGACGAGCTTGCGGTTCCGGTGAAAATCGACATCGCATATGGCGGCTCGTGCACCGCCGGCAAGAAGGAAGACCTCGACATGTATGTGCGTGTCTTTCGCGAAGCGCTCGCTCGCGGCCAGCGAGTTCATCCCGACGTGCAGTGCTACATTCAATTCGGTTCGGTCGAGGTAAGGGAGTATTGCGAAGCCCGCGGCTACATCGAAGTGCTGCGGGAGGTCGGAGCGCACATCATCGAACCGAGCTGCGGGGCTTGCATCAATGCCGGTCCCGGTGTCAGCACGTTGAAGACTCAGGTGGTGGTGAGCGCCCAGAATCGCAACTTCCCCGGACGCAGCGGCCCCGGCCAAATGTATTTGGCTTCACCTTACACGGTGGCCGCTTCGGCGATAGCGGGTCATCTGGTCGAGTATCGGCCGGCATCAGCCGCAATTGTGAGTTGATCAAGCGCGAAGATCGAGGATAGAAGATCGAATATGGTGGGTGGAAGATGGAGGGTGGAGGATGAGGATCGGGCGTCGAACGTTCTAACGCAATTGTCTACCTTCAATTCTCCATTCTCGATCCTCTATTTTCGATCCTCGATTTTCGCGAAAGGTTAATCTGAATGGCCAGTCAACCGAAGATCGAAAAATACCACGGCCTCGACCGCGAGACCATGCTCAAGATCTATCGCTTGATGTACATGTCCCGGCGGATCGACGACAAAGAGCTTCAGCTCAAGGCGCAAAACAGGATCTTTTTCCAGATATCCGGGGCGGGCCACGAGGCGGTGCTCGTCGCCGCGGCGCTGGCGATGAAGCCGGGCTCCGATTGGTTTGTTCCGTACTATCGTGACCGCGCGCTGTGCCTCGCTCTCGGCGTCAGTCCGACCGATATGCTTTTGCAAGCAGTTGGTTCGGCGGACGACCCCGCCTCCGGCGGACGCCAGATGCCGAGCCATTGGGCGAGCCAGTCGCTAAACATCGTTTCACGATCATCCCCGACCGGCACGCAGTTCCTGCACGCCGTCGGGTGCGCCGAGGCGGCTTATCGAGCCGAGTTGATCGGCGGCGATCTCACAAAGCTGATCGACGATTATAAGCCTGAGTCGATCGTTTACGTGTCGGCCGGCGACGGCACGACAAGCGAGGGCGAGTTCTTCGAATCGCTAAACACCGCGTGCAATCTGAAGCTGCCGGTGCTGTACCTGATCGAAGACAACGGCTACGCGATCTCGGTGCCGGTCGAGGTGCAAACGGCCGGCGGCAGTATCTCGAAACTGCTGACTGGTTTCCCCAACCTCTTGATCCAGGAAGTCGACGGCTGCGATCCGATGGCAAGCTATGAAGCAATGCAACGCGCCGTCGCCTACTGCCGCGCCCGCCGTGGGCCTGCCCTGGTTCACGCGCACGTGATTCGCCCGTACTCTCATTCTCAATCCGACGATGAGAAACAGTATCGACCCACTGAAGAGCTGGCTGACGAAACGCGGCGCGATCCTACGCGCGCGTTCCCGGCGTTTCTGATAAACGAAGGGCTGGCGAGCGAAGCAGACATAAAACGCATCATCGAAGAAGTTGACGACGAGGTAAACCGCGCGGCCGATGAAGCCCTGGCGGCGCCAAAACCCGCCAAAGAAACCGCGACGTGGTATGTCTACTCCCCCGATGTCGATCCCACTTCGCAGGACTTCGATACCACCGGGATCACCTCTGGAAGCGCAGGCATCTCACCTGCCTCGGAACAAGACACTCGCGCTCCTAAAACGATGCTCGATCTGATCAACGCGTGTCTTCACGACGAGATGGCCCGCGACGAACGCATACTCGTGTTTGGCGAAGACGTCGCCGACTGCAGCCGCGAGCAATACCTGGAAGAAGTGAAAGGGAAGGGAGGTGTCTTCAAAGTCACCTTCAATCTGCAACGGCGATTTGGGAACGCGCGGGTCTTTAACACTCCTCTTGCCGAAGCTAACATCATCGGACGAGCGGTTGGGCTTGCGGTGCGTGGGTTGAAGCCGGTCCCTGAAATTCAGTTCTTCGATTACATCTGGCCTGCTTATCATCAGCTCCGCAACGAAGTGCCGCTGCTGCGCTGGCGCTCGAACAACACGTTCAAGTGCCCGATGGTTATTCGAGTGGCGATCGGGGGTTACTTGAAGGGCGGCGCGATCTGTCACAGCCAGTGCAGCGAAGTGCTGTTCACTCACACGCCGGGCCTGCGAGTGGTGATGCCTTCAAACGCGCTCGACGCCAACGGTCTGTTACGCACGGCGATTCGCTCGGACGACCCGGTTATGTTTCTCGAACACAAGCACCTGTATCGGCAGACTCACAACAAAGGCGCGTACCCCGGCCCCGAATACATGATTCCGTTCGGGAAAGCGAACGTGGTGCGCGAAGGTTCAGATGTTTCGATCATTACTTACGGCGCAACGGTGTTCCGCTCGGTGGTTGCGGCTAAGAAGGTGCAAGAGCTGCACGGCATCAGCGCTGAGGTGATCGACCTGCGGAGCTTGAGCCCTTACGATTGGGAAGCGATCGCGCGAACGGTCCAAAAGACAGGAAAGGTTTTAGTAGTTCACGAAGACGCCGAGTCGTGGGGCTACGGCGCAGAGATCGCGGCGCGTATCGCGGATGAGTTATTTGAGCACCTGGACGGTCCCGTGCGAAGAGTAGCCGCGCTCGATACGTTTGTGGCTTACAGTCCCGAGCTTGAAGATGAAATTCTCCCGCAGGTTGATGATATAGCCTCGGCGGTCTTGGACCTGGCGCGCTACTGATACCACGAGAATAGTACTGGGGCGCCGGTCATGAAATCGGCAAGGACAAACGTTAAGCGGACCAAAGGTGAGACAGCCGAGCCGAAGGTGTCGAAAGGGTAATGGAGTGATGGACGAAGGAAGAGGGCACGCTGCGAGGCGTTTGCCAATGAACTAATGCTTGAAGCGTGGAAGAAGATTTACGAGAGTCGGCGCGCAAGACTCCTCTAGCCTATGCCTTGCCTATGCGGCGCAGGCGTTAGTTCCTGTTCGCGCGATGAGCGCGCGGTCTATCTGCTCCTCGGCTTGCTCCTTTGTCTCTCCAGTCACTTCCGATATTTCGCAAACCAGCAGCCGTTTCGCCCTCTCAAGCGTACCGCGTTCGCCAAAGGATAAGGGCTTGGTTTCAATCAACTCGGTCAGTGACTCGACGATCTCAGCCAGGTCGAACGCTGATCCCGACAAGAGCAGTTTCGAGTTGTCACGGACGCGCTGCTTGCGATCTGTGGAGGCCGTAGACGGCCGCTTGAGCTGATCCAGCAGCTTTGCAATTTGAGGCTTACTCATGAGCGGACGGATGCCAATGCTCTTAGCCTTATCTACCGGCACGAGCAACGTCCCGCGTCCATCGTTGAGGACCAGCAGTTGATAGAATGTCATAGATTGCTCACCGACAACTTTGTTGACGATCGAGCTGATAATACAGGGGCCGTGACTCGGATAGATTACCTTGTTTCCAATAGCGAGCAACATACGGATTATCCCTCCTCGAATGTCAAACTCCAGTTAAGGCGAACAACTACGATGCGAGCTACATGGGCGACACTTCTCAGCAGCTTGCCGCGTCCATTGCACGAACCACCGCGGCTCCACCGCGATGGCTCTTAGCGCCGGGTTGGACTGATGGAAATATCCTTGGCGTCATGCGTTTGCGTAAACAAGTAGTATCCCCTCCAGATGACCAGCGATAACGCGAGCAGCATGATCGCCCAGACGTACCACGGCAGATTACTCGTCTGACTCCCGCCGAAGGCTATCATAAGAACCGGCCCGCCGACCGCGGCAATTATGCCAATGACAGCCGCCGTTCGAGTGGACGAGACTTCCTTGAGTTTGAATGCAATATCTTCGATAGACATTTGTGACTCCTTATTGAGCCATTTGGTAAAGGGGCAGAGGCGACCAATTCAGATGCTCGCAATTCGGATACAATCCAACGTGACTTCACGACAAGACCTTCCTTGGCCGCCGGAGCCGAGCCTAGTTCCTTGGCTTGGCGTCATTCACCTTGAGCGGCTTCCCGTGCAGGTCCTGGCCGTTGAACTTTTCCTTCGCTGAGTTGGCGATGTCCTGCGAATTCATCTCGATGAAGGCGAATCCCTTCGACCGTCCTGAATCCCGGTCTGTTATCAACTGACATGAATCCACTTCACCCACTTCGCTGAAGAGCGTGCGCAGTTCATCACCCGTAGTGTCCGGAGAGAGATTTCCAACAAAAAGCTTAGCTGACATATATTATAGTCCTTTCGATGAGCTGTGAGGTTCAGATAGTCTGGGTGATTCCAGAAAGGCTGAGAAGAGAGTGAGCTGGACTCAGTTCATATAAACCCTAACAGTTCGGTGGGCGCGCTGTCAAACGAATCGGCTCGAGTGAAATGCCCTCGGGCCGTCCAGGGTACCAACCAGTTGGACAGCGAGACGCTCTGCAGCGAGTCGCTTTGTATACGAGCCGCTTCGTCGCTGGGAACTAGGCCGGTCAATTTTCTATTTTCTATGAATTCTCTATTTTTCATTTGCTATTGAAGAGAAGCAGTCAATTGCATATATCAAATGAAAAATGGAAAATAGAAAACCGTCGGGCCTCGGCTGAGGGCCGGACTACGAACATTCTTCGCAGGAGAAAGATATGCCACTAAATCAAGCACTGCTGCCCGAGTTCGATCACGAGATGGAGAACACCCGAAAGACCCTCGAGCGAGTTCCCGAAGACAAGTTCGCGTGGAAGCCCCACGAGAAGTCCTTTTCAATGGTAGCGCTGGCGACGCACCTGGCCACGCTCCCGAGCTGGGGGGCGCTTACGATTCAGCAGGATTCAATAGACATAGCTCCGGAAGGCGAGCCACCGCCGCGGAATGAGCCGGCCAAATCAGTTGCGGACCTGCTTGAGAAGTTCGACCGCAACGTCGCTATTACGCGAGCTGCGCTCGCCGGCGCTAGCGATGAAGACTTGCTGAAAATGTGGACGCTTTTCAAAGGCGGAAAGACGATCTTCACTCTGCCACGCGTAGCTGCGCTGCGGAGCTTTGTCATGAATCACAACGTTCATCACCGCGCGCAGCTGGGTGTGTACTTGCGGCTCAACGATGTGCCGGTGCCTTCGATCTACGGTCCCTCCGCTGACGAAGGGAGCTTCTGAGCCGGCAGTCCGCCAGAGGGCGAGCATCAAACATAAATAAATGCCTGGAGCGCACGAGCGCCGCCGCTTCGTGCGCTTATTGCTCGTGTGGTCCTGGCTTTCAAAGTTGCGACGGGTCACTCTTTCTATCCTGCGTCATTATCCTGCGTCATATTCTGCCTTACGGCCGAGCTAGCTACGACTTTGTAGAATCTCAAATATTTAACAACACTTTCGTAGTTGTTAGGTTTTGGCCTGGCTGGCCAATTCGCGCGACAAATCTTTTTGTTCAGTGCTAAGTGCAGTGGTCTAAACGACTCCATGCGATCGATCCCCAACCAAAGCACGGCGGCACACGTGTTGCCTTTTGCGAATACGGCAGGACGTGCCAAACCAGGCAACATATTCTTAGTAACGCCGAAGGGAGAGACGCCGATATGTCTGAACGAACAAATGAAAGTCCAGTAGAAAACGAAGCGATGAGCTACCACCTGAGCCATATGATGTACGCCGATCTTTCCGCGTGCGGGGTGCGCGAGTTGATTTCCAGACGCGCCTATGAGCTCTACAAACAGCGTAACGGAGAGATCGGCGATGAGCTGAGCGATTGGCTCAAGGCTGAGGGGGAAGTGGTGAGTATCCTGCTGGCAGAGCCACAAGAGACCGCCGAGAAGGAAACACTGAATCTATCAAAGGCGAATCGGACAAGGACACGTAAGAGCGCGCCGAAAGCGGCCAACGGCGCTCCCCCGCGAGTGAGCCGCTGGTCAAAACGCAAGAACTCACTGAAGGCCAATCCGGCATAACCTCAGGCGGCAAGCTGTCTCTACTACATTGCTATCAACCTACAATCTTGTTGCTCGCTGCTCCTGAAGCGACGAAGTTGTAGCCTATCAGTGTAAGGCCGGTGTGTGCTCAACAAGTAACCAGCGGCCTTTCTGGAGGCTTTCGCTCAGCTCTGACTGAGGCGCTGCAAGGAGTCACTTGACGGTGAAGATAGATGAAGAATCAGTTTTTAGCTCGTGTTTTGGTGTTCGCGGTGTCATGCATCAGCCTTGCAGAACCGTGTCTATCGGCGACAACGTCCGGGGAGTCGCCGAGAACAGGTGTGTGGTGCGAACGAAGATCTGACTACGCGATCACTAAAGAACACGAAAGGCGTCTCGCGCTGAGTCTGCGCCGCATCACCGGCTATGGCGCTCTCCAGTTCGCCCCCGATGGGTCGCTCAGTGTCGGCGATTCTTCAGTGGTCGCGGGCGGGTCGGCAGAAGCGCGGGGGATTCTGATGAGAGCCGTCTGCTCGAGCGGGAGTTTTGTTATCGAGGACTATTCCGGATCGAGTTCAGTCAACTTCGGGCAAGCCGTACGAGAACAAGTCTGCGAACCTGGAGACGGCAGAAGCTCGCACCTGTGGCGCCTACGGTTAGACTTCGATGACTTTCGGCAAATGGACGCGTCCTTGGAGGTCAGAGCTGCGTTCGACGAAGGTTTCACCTTGTTCCACGAGTTGTTACATGGTCTTGGCTACACGGATGCATCTCGCGCACGCGAGCTTGGGCCGTGCGAAGAGATCGTGAACCGGATTCGTAGCGAGCTCGGATTGCCGTTGCGCGATCAATACTTTGGAGAGGCGTGGCGAATCACAGAAAGGCTCACTTCGGTACGCCTGCGGTTTCGTAGCCAGGCGCGGAATGGAAACCCAACGCGAAGGGAATCGCATTATCTGTTCTTTCTGCTGACCGAACCGGCGGACTCTTCCGCTAACATTGGGGCAGTAACCCGAGTTGCCAGGAAGACTGAGCAATAGCCTCAACGCGATTCAACCTTCGAGATAAGCTGGAGGTATCGCGGCGCGCACGTGACAAAGTCGGATCGCGGCTTGTAGGCTTGAAGCGCAATGGCGGGCGCCCTCTCCAGACTTCCCATAATAGACGTCGAGCCGCTGGTGACTGATGCAGGCGATCGCTCTGCTGTCGCCGCTCAGATCGCGCGCGCCTGCCGCGAGCCAGGTTTCTTCTACATCACCGGGCACGGCGTGAACGAGGACCTTCAACAGCGGTTGGAGGATCTGAGTCGGAAGTTCTTCGCTCAGGATGTTCACGCGAAGCTCGAAATCCGAATGGAGAAAGGCGGCAGAGCGTGGCGAGGCTACTTTCCCGTGGGCGGCGAGCTAACCTCCGGCAGACCTGATCTTAAGGAGGGTCTCTATTTCGGCGCGGAGTTAACGGACGGTCATCCGCTGGTGAGGTCTGGCACCCCGATGCACGGACCCAATCTCTTCCCGACAAATATTCCTCTCTTTCGCGAGACGGTCCTCGGGTACGTTGCTGCGATGACCAGGCTTGGACACGCGATGATGGAGGGCCTCGGGCTTAGCCTTGGATTGAACGAATCCTACTTTGCCGAGCGGTATACAAGCGATCCGCTCATTCTGTTTCGCATCTTCAACTATCCGCCGGCGCCGGCCCGAATACCCGAGGAGCAGAGGTGGGGCGTTGGCGAGCACACCGACTATGGACTCCTGACGATTCTCAAACAGGACAAAACCGGCGGCCTGGAGGTGAAGTCGAAGGCAGGCTGGGTTGAAGCGAAGCCAATTCCGGGCGCCTTCGTTTGCAACATCGGCGATATGCTCGACCGAATGACCGGAGGCTTTTACCGTTCGACGCCACACCGCGTCAACAGCCCGCCGGAACACGACCGGCTGTCGTTTCCGTTTTTCTTTGATCCGAACTTCAACGCGGAGGTCAAGCCGATCGAGGTCAACGCGCGACAGGATGACGACAGGAATGAACGGTGGGATCGAGCAAGCGTGCACGACTTCAGCGGGACTTATGGCGATTACTTGCTGGGCAAAGTGTCCAGGGTGTTCCCTCAACTCCGCCGCGGCGTGTTGTAGAAAAGAATGTGCTTTGGCGATAGCGCGCGCCTTTGGTAAACTAGGCGCGGCTTTGAGCCTGAATCGAGCCAGAATCTCACTAGGATGCGATGTCCGGCTAACCTCAGTTTGTCGGACGACTCGTTGAGACCAACATAGCGAGGTCACGACAAACTGAAGTTTGTCGGACATGTTCAAAGGAGATGAAGCTATGGCATCGGCGGCTGTTGCTGTAGAGGACGGCAGACAAAACCTGGTCGCCCTCGGTTGGATCATCAACAAGAAGGACGACCTCATCTGGTTCATCGGGAGCGTCGTCACCAGCTATGCTTTCCTCGCTGCAAATCTCATCCTGGTCAAGCTCGGCTTGTCGGTGATGATTATGACCTGGATATGGGCTCTCGGATTTGACGGGCCGCATGTGTTCGGCACGATCTCAAGAACGTATGCCGACAACGAAGAAAGGCGGAAGCGGGCAAAGCTCTATTACGGGACACTCTCGCTCTTCCTGGTTGGGCCGGCGATGGTGCTTGCAGGCCAGGCGAAGCTATTTGGAACCGATGCCTGGGGACCGGTGTTTTTCTTCTTTGCGTCCATGTGGGCTTACTATCACCTGGTGAAGCAGCACTACGGGTTCATGATTCTCTACAAGAAGAAGAACAACGATCTGGCCGAGATCGACAATCTGATCGACCGAGCTTTCATTCTCCTTGGCATGACCTATCCATTCGTCCGCTTTCTAACTCACAGCTACGCGGCAAAAGAGCGATTGGAGGGAATGGGGCTTTCGCCACAGTCCGAATCGGTCTGGTGGTTTGAGACGCTGGCGTTCTCGGCGTTCGTGGTGTCGTTGATCCTGTTTGTTGGACGGCAGGCTCAGAAGCTTTATTCGAAGCATCCGGTGAATATTCCAAAGCTCCTTCTGCTCGGGGCCGCGGTGCCGATGCATTGGATCGTGCTCAGGATGCTTGAGCCCGTGCAGCCTCCATCGGCGGCGGCGCTGGCGGCGGTTGCGACGCTGACTATTTATCACAACATCCAGTACCACCGGATCATCTGGTTTCACAACCGGAACAAGTACGGTCGAGCCACCTCGAAGAATTACGGTGCAGCGTCGACGATCAGCAAGAGCGTTTGGAGCTATATCGGGTTTGCGCTGGTGTTCGGCGCGCTTTATCACATTCCGCACTACACCATCGTTAAGCCGGACAGCTTCTGGATGGCGTTCATCTGGGGCGGCGCGTTCACTCACTATTTTCTTGACAGCAAGATATGGCGCGTACGCCGGGACGCTCAACTCAACGACAACCTTCGAATGGCTCGAGCGGAAGTAGCATAGACTTTAGTCTGTATTTAACCCATGACGTGCAAAAGTCTATGAAGTGTTTCAACCACGAAGGCGTCGACGCGGTTGCAATCTGCAAGAACTGCAACAAGGCTCTTTGCCACGCCTGCGCGGCTGATGTAGGTAACGGTGTCGCCTGCACGGGCGCGTGTGAAGAAGAGGTCAGGGCTCTGAACGAACTCATCCGGCGCAATAGAACCGCCGCCCAAAGAGCGAGCTACGCTTATCACAGGAACGCAATCGTCTGCGCTCTCATCGCGCTGATCTTCGTCTACCTGAGCGTTGATGCCTATCAGTCCGGCCGGTCGCCGCTTCTGGTGGTAACTGCAGGATCGGCGCTGGTCTTTTTTATGGCAGCGTTCTTCAACTACTCGGCGGGGCAGAAGTTCATGCGAGGCGGCGGTTGAACGCTGCAGTATAACGATGGCGATTATTCTTGCAATATTAGTTGTGAGCGCGGTGCTGATTGCTTACGTTATGATCGAGAAGCGCATCAACTTACGCCCGTGTCCCGAATGCGGCTTCAGGGTTTCGATCGACGGGCTCGATGAAGACTGCCCGCGGTGTGGCTCGCTTATCCCGCAAGTGATCAAAACTGAAGCGCCTTAGGAATGACGCTAACACAATTAAACTGGCCCAGGCTCGTATTCATCTTTGTTCCGCTGTTGATAGTTACGGTAGACGCGGTCGTGCTCGTAAGGGAGCGTCTTCAACCCGACACTGAAAAGGCCATCAGACTGGTGAAGGAGAGCAACTCGCGAAAGGAGAACTTCACCGTGCAGCAGTACCTCTACATAACGGTCTACCATCGAAAAAGAAGCGGGGAACCGATCACCATAGAAGGATGGAGCGCTACAGCGTCAGCCGAGCCGGGCACTCCGATAGCCGTTGAATTCAGCTATGTGGATTCCAGCGGCAACCACGTCGCAAAGTGGGAGGCGGATCTAAAAGCGCGAACCGTGACCCCAAAGAACGAAGCTGCCCTCGATCTTGCCTGGCGCTAACCGAGGGATTCTGAACGCCGCGCCTACGCGAAACCACTAACGTGCGTTCATCGTCTAAGGTGGAACTCAATTAGAACGGACCAATAATGTTGTTTCATCCTGTTACCAGGGCTATAACAAATTATCAATCGGCGTGTACTCGAGTCCCTGACCGTCAGCCACTGCTTGATAGGTAACCTTTCCCTTGTACGTGTTCACGCCGTTCTTCAAATGCGGGTCCTTCTTGATTGCGTCGATCGCTCCATACTTCGCAAGTCTCAAGGCGAGAGGCAGCGTCGCATTCGTCAGCGCAAACGTGGAAGTGCGCGGCACTGCACCCGGCATGTTAGTCACTCCATAGTGAAGGACGTTCTCCACGTAATAAGTCGGCTGGCTATGTGTCGTAGGCTTCGTGGTCTCGATACAGCCGCCT
>DATLWF010000420.1:0-6704 GCA_035576605.1 Blastocatellia bacterium
TTTAAGTGCCAACCCCAAAGAACTGAGACATCTCGGAGACTCCAAGGCTTGATCCCTAGGTGTCTCACCGGAGTCCATATGTACTGTGCCGAATCGCCAAAGACACGGTCGGGTGTGGTTGCGGTGATCTTCATCATTTCAGCCTCGAGCCCTGCCAGCGCAGTCACGGCATGCGTCTATGAAGAGCCCACTGTTTGGGAGACCATCGCACGTATGAGTGTAGATCAGTTAGCCGGGAGCCTGATTCTTCTCGGGTTTCTGGCGCTGATGGTCACCATTGCTCTGTCGCGGGGGCGGGCCATCTTGAGAGCCGTTAGACAAACTCGCTCCTACGAGCGCAGGGCTCTTACGGCTCTCTTTTACGATCGGGTTGAGGAGGCCGTGAGTGTTTGCACTCTGTTCCCCTCGAGTCCCGTTGCTTCCGTAGTATTCGCCAGTTTTCAATCAACCTTTCCTCCAGGCTCGAGTTCGCGCTGCCTCAGACCGTCAAAACCGGCTTTCCAGCGCGCTGTCGTTGCGCAGACTTTTGCGCTCAAACGGTGGCTTTGGATACTTTCGGCGATCGGTTGGTCTTCGCCGGTTATCGGACTGGCGACCGCGCTGGCGCCATCGACGCATTACGGTGGTGGTCCGCCGCTCCCGCTTTGCTTTGGCCTGCTGATCGCTGCGCCGGCGCTGTGGTTGCACAGAGGGCTTTCTGGTGAGGTTGAGCTGCTGTTGCTTGAAACCGATCGGATGTCGCTATCAATTATCGACCAGATAGGTGATCAGATCCGTGCGGCGATTGATAAGCAGACGGACCATGGGGCATGATTCGGGTCGTGAAATCAGACTTCCGATTCCATCACGACATTCGCGTCCGTTTCGCCGATACTGACCTCCAGGCCATCGTATTCAACGCCAACTATCTGACTTACTACGACGTGGCGTGGACGGAGTATTTTCGCGCAGTCGGCTTCGAATGGAAGGATCTGCTCGGGCTCGGTGTGGACACGGTGCTGGCTCGTACGACGATGGAATTCAAATCGCCTGCGCGCTTCGATGAAATCCTCGAAGTTCGCACTCGAGTATCAAAGATTGGAACGACCAGCCTGACATTCGAATTCGCGATATACCCTCAAGGCGAAGAGCGGCTGATCGGTTCCGCGACTTCGCTTTATGTATGCGTTGATCCAAAGACGCTCAAGTCAACTCCGGTGCCCGATCGTCTCCGCCAGCGAATCGTGGCGTTCGAAGGTAAGAGCTTAAGCGAAGGCTGACCATAGTCACGCTGCGGCCTTCCTTTCGTTGTCAGTGCACGAACTCTCCCTCTCCGGACTACGAAATGTGCATTCTGAATTCCGCAACCGGCGCAATCGCGCTATGCTGTCCCAATAAAAGAAAGATGCTTTCCATATTGAACGCAAACAAGGAGAAGACACTTGAATCCGAATCAAAGAAAGGTCGTAACGATTATCGAGCCCCAACCGGTAGTTGAAGGAGCGGGAGTAAGGCTCAAGAGAAGTATTGGTACTCGGACCCTGGACTACCTCGATCCGTTTCTGTTGCTGGATCACTTCGCTTCCAACAATCCCGCCGATTACGAGGCCGGCTTCCCGATGCACCCGCATCGAGGGATCGAAACAGTCACCTACGTGCTGAGAGGCGGGGTCGACCATCGCGACAGCATAGGCAATTCAGGGAGCATTGGACCGGGCGACGTTCAGTGGATGACCGCGGGCGGCGGCATCCTGCATGAGGAGATGCCCCAGGTCCGGCCTGAAGGGATCGACGGATTCCAACTCTGGGTCAACCTCCCCGCCAGGCTCAAGTTGACTCGACCGCGATACCAGGGCGTTCTGGCCAGTGAGATTCCAGAAGTCGAGGTCGAAGGCGGAACCAGGATTCGCGTGATTACCGGAACCGTCGACGGCGTTGGCGGTCCGGTAAGCGGAATCGCAGCCGACCCTGTTTATCTCGATGTCTCCGTTCCGGCTCACGCGTCTTTCAGGCGTCAGATCACCCCAGGACACACCGCCTTTGCTTACGTTTTTGAAGGCGAGGCTGCAATTGGCGGCGATGATCAACAGGTCTCGCACACAAGGCTCGTCGTTTTGGGCGACGGCGACTACGTCAATGTTGTCACCGCCGAGAGTCACGTTCGCTTCCTGCTTGTTTCCGGCAAGCCCCTGAACGAGCCGATCGCACGATACGGCCCGTTCGTGATGAATACGAGAGCCGAGATCGAGCAGGCACTCAGGGACTTGAGACAAGGTACCTTCGTTTGGTCGGGAGCTGAATAAGAAATGTAGCGGAGATCATTGTTCAGAGTACCGACTTTAGTCGGCTCGTTAACATTGGTCAGTAAAACCCCGCCGACTAAGTCGGTACTCTGAACTACTATCTAAGCTACATTTTTTTGTGAAGCACCGCGACCAGTCGCTGTTCGGGCAATGGCAAATATCTTTACGCAGCCGTGTGATGAAGGCGTCATCAAATCGACGCTTGCCGCGGCTCCGTGCGCGCGCGGCTCCGAACCCTGGATTCTAGCCGCGACGATCCTGGGATCGAGCATGGCCTTCATTGACGGGACCGTCGTCAACGTTGCTCTGCCTGCGCTTCAAGCCAACCTCAATGCCACGGTCCGGGACGTGTTATGGGTAGTTGAGGCATACGCGCTCTTTCTGGCCGCTCTGATTCTTGTCGGAGGCTCGATGGGTGACCGTTTCGGCAGGCGGCGTATTTTCTGTAGCGGCGCCGCTCTCTTCGCGCTTGCGTCCATATGGTGTGGTGTGGCGCCAGGCATCGGTCAACTGATAATCGCGCGCGCGGTGCAAGGCGTAGGCGGCGCTCTGCTTGTTCCGGGAAGTCTCTCCATTATCAGCGCCTCATTTAGTGAAGACAGACGCGGGGCGGCGATCGGCACGTGGTCGGGATTCACAGCGATCACCGCGGCGATTGGTCCGGTTATCGGCGGCTGGCTGGTCGAGCATGTCTCCTGGCGCGCCGTGTTTTTCATAAACGTTCCCTTCGCGGTCGTTGTTTTGGTGATCTCCTATTGGCGGGTGCCCGAGAGCCGGGATGACGCGGGGGAGAAGCGGTTGGATTGGCTTGGTGCGTTGCTTGCGACGATGGGGTTGGGAGCCGTGGTTTACGGTTTGATTGAGTCGTCACGGCAGGGCTTTGCTCACCCTGTAGTGCTCATCGCGCTTGCCGTCGGCGCGCTGTCGCTAACCTTATTTATTCTGGTCGAGGAGCGTTCCCGCAATCCGATGCTGCCGCTTACGCTGTTTCGTTCGCGGGACTTTGGCGGAGCCAATCTACTCACTCTGTTTCTGTACACAGCGATGGCAGGGGCATTGTTTTTCCTTCCGATCAACCTGATTCAGGTTCAAGGCTATTCGGCGACCGAGGCCGGCGCGGCTTTGCTTCCGTTTATTCTCATCATGTTCATTCTGTCCCGGTGGTCCGGCGGACTGGTGAAGCGGTACGGCTCGAAGCTGCCGCTTGTGATTGGACCCATAGTCGCAGCTCTCGGATTCGCCCTGTTTATTGTCCCGAGCGTCGGCGGCAGTTATTGGGCAACATTCTTCCCGGCGGTGGTGGTGCTTGGATTGGGGATGGCGCTGAGCGTTGCGCCACTCACGACGACAGTCATGGGTGCGGTGGCAGGCAATCACGCCGGTGTCGCTTCTGGTGTTAACAACGCGGTTTCTCGTACGGCGGGACTGCTTGGCATCGCGATCCTTGGGATAGTGATACTGCACGCGTACAGCCGCGAGCTTGATCGGCGGCTGGCGCCGTTGTCTATTAGCCCTGAAGTGCGAAGCTCTATCGATGAGCAACGCGCGAGGCTGGGCGCAACCGAGCTCCCGGCCGGCGTCAACGATGAGACGCGAGTTGCTCTGAGAAAAGCAATCGATGAATCCTTCGTCTTTGGCTTTCGCATGGTGATGACGACTGCTGCAGGTCTCGCGTTGGCAAGCGCTCTCAGCGCGTTTATGATGATCCAGGGCAAGAAGGCTACGAGCGCCGAAGGCGCATTTCAACATCGGTAGAAGGAGGGCTGCGAATCCGGGATCGAGGCGGACAGGAGCGGAAATAGTGGATGCACGCATTTTTGTATTGAGGGATGACTGGGCGCGATTAAGACCGGAGGTAATCATGGTTGATTCAAGATCGAGGAGCGTCGCGGTGACTGATGTATGGCCGAATCTTCCTCTGAAGGAATGGCAGGACACCTACGCCACGCTTCACATGTGGACGCAGATCGTCGGTAAGATCCGGCTCACCCAGACTCCGCTAGTGAACCACTGGTGGAATTCTGTGCTGTATGTCACCTCGCGAGGCCTGACGACCTCCCCTATCCCTTACGGCGTTCGGGCGTTTGAGATCGACTTCGACTTCATCGACCATCGACTGCTCATTAGCACCAACGACGGCGCTACCAAATCCCTCGCTTTGGCGCCGCGCTCGGTCGCTGTGTTCTACGGCGAGTTGATGGACGCGTTGCGGTCGCTTGCAATAGAAGTTCAGATTCACACCAAACCAGATGAAATCGCCGAGCCGATTCCTTTTCCCGAGGATCACAAGCACGCCTCTTACGACCCTGAATACGCCAACAGGTTTTGGCGCATCCTGGTTCAGGCAGACAGAATATTCAAGCAGTTCAGATCGCGGTTTATTGGGAAATGCAGCCCGGTGCATTTTTTCTGGGGAAGCTTTGATCTTGCGGTCACGCGGTTCTCGGGACGGCGCGCGCCGGAACGGCCGGGGGCGGACGCCATCACCCGCGAGGCCTACTCCCACGAAGTGATCAGTCACGGTTTCTGGCCGGGAGGTGGCGCTGTTGAAGCCCCGCTTTTCTATTCTTACACCGCGCCTGCGCCGGCCGGTCTGGACAAGGAACCGATTCACCCGGGTTTCTACAGCACGGAAATGTCGGAGTTCATCTTGCCGTATGACGATGTCCGGCAGGCCGCATCACCGGATGAGTCATTGCTCGAATTCATGCAGAGCACATATGAGGCGGGCACCAGGCTGGCAAACTGGGACCGCGCCGCGTTGGAGCGAACCGAATAAAGCAATTGCGCAAGCATCGTTTGAGCGCAGCCCTCGAGTATACAACGTTCCGCACAGGTGATCTTAAAGGACCGTCCTCCGAGATCAGCCACAAGAACTGCTAATAGATGAAAGCCCTTGCCGCTGTTTTCAGCGTCCTTCTGATTCTGGGCATTCTGCTGGATGCCTTCGAGACGGTGGTCCTCCCGCGCCGGGTGACCAGGCGATTCCGGTTTGCGAGGGCATTCTATCGCGCGACGTGGATACCCTCTGCGGCATTGGCGCGGCGAATCTCCTTGAGCAGACGGCGCGAAACGTTTCTTGGCTTCTTCGGTCCGCTCTCGTTGATCTTGCTTTTGTGTGTTTGGGCAGTAGGACTGATTTTTGGTTTCGCAGCGCTGCACTGGTCGCTTGGGTCGCCCCTCAACGTGGTCGAAGGGCGCGCGAGCTTTGCTACATATGCTTATTTCAGCGGTACGAGCTTCTTCACTCTGGGCTACGGAGATGTGACTCCTCGCGCGTCGCTGGGGCGAGCGCTGGCCGTCGTAGAGGGCGGGGTAGGGTTCGGCTTTCTGGCGCTCATCATTGGTTACCTGCCGGTCATCTATCAGGCGTTCTCACGGCGCGAGTCAAGTATTTCTCTGCTCGATGCGCGCGCAGGGTCGCCGCCCAGCGCCGCGGAACTGCTTCGCCGTCACGGCGGGAGTATCCAGGAACTAGACAATCTCTTGCGCGATTGGGAACTCTGGGCGGCCGACCTGCTCGAGAGCCATCTCTCTTATCCGGTGCTCTGCTACTATCGGTCGCAACACAATAACCAGTCCTGGTTGGCGGCGTTGACTGCTGTTCTTGATGCAAGCGCATTGGTCATGGTCGGCATGGAAGGGGCCCCGAAGCGGCAGGCGCAGCTTACGTTTGCAATGGCCCGCCACGCGGTAGTGGATCTGGCGCAAATCTTCAACACGCCCCCGCGCGAGCCGGTTCCGGACCGATTGCCGTCTGCTGAGCTGAAACGGCTGCGCGCGGTTCTCGCAGCGGCCGGTGTCAGGCTTGCTGACGGCGCGGCTGCCGATCAGCGGTTGTCCGAACTGCGCCGAATGTATGAGCCGTTCGTGAGTCCGCTGGCTGATTTCTTGTTCATACCGCTTCCATCCTGGATTCCGGCCGATGAGTTCTTCGACAACTGGCAGACCAGCCGGTGGGGCCGGATTTCAGGACTCGCCCAGGCGGCCTGCGCTCTATCAAAGGAAGAGGAAGAACACTTCTAGTCGCGCGCGCTTTGTCTGTTAGTCCTGGCAGGCTGCTGTAAGAGTCGATACACAAAAGTATTCAGGTGCAATCTCACTTATACGTTGGTGGACCCTCTCCGCCAGGAGGGCCCTGTTTATAGAGGCCGTGCCGAGGCGCACCCGCCCTCCGCCAGGATGGCCATGTTTATAGAAGCCGTGTCGAGACGCGCCCGCCCTCCGCCAGGATGTCCATGTTTGGATAACCCGTCTCTAGTCTTCGATGACCGACATGGCCCTGACGGAGGGCGCGAAACTCCTCGCGGAGTGTGCCCGTGGATCCGTCTTCCGCCTATAAACATGACCGTCCTGGCGGAGGGTAAATATCCACACTCGAGTCCCCCAACCTGCGTCGGGTTATTTCTGAGAAACGCCGCT
>DATLWF010000421.1:0-15541 GCA_035576605.1 Blastocatellia bacterium
ACCCAGAGAGGCTACCAGCCGATCGAGGCGCAGGCCCAGGCGCAGACCGCAACGCCTCGCCAGAAACTTGTTCAAGCCATGAGCGAGCCGCTGCCCACTACGACGATTCCCGTAGCTCTGTTGGCTGATTACTTCGAGCGCGAAGGGAACGACGAGCGGGTCGAGCTTCGGGTCTACATTGACGCGAGCGCGATCAAGTATGTCGAGCAGGAGCAACACAACACTTTCGATTTGGAAGTGGCGGTGGCGATTTACGATCTCAGGGGCCAGCGCGTCAATCTTCTTACTAAAGAAGCTCATGGAGATTTCGCGTCTGACCGGCTGGCGATGGCCAAGCGCGAAGGCTTACGTTACGTCGAGCGAGTAGCGCTCAAGCCGGGCGTATATCAGGTGCGCGCGGGAGTGCTTGAAAGCGCAACGGAGCGAATCGGCACGGCAACGGCGTGGGTGGAAGTGCCCGACCTCAACAAAGGCAGGCTGGCGTTGAGCGCAATAATTCTGAACCGGACTGCCGATGCGAATCCCCCCGCGAAATCAAGTACGGATGCGAACGCAGATTCCATGTCGCCCGCAGTGACTCAAGGAATCAGGGTCTACAAGCGAGGCGAAGTGCTCAACTACTACATGATGGTCTATCCTGGCTTCATTAAGAATGAGCAAACCAATGATGATCTATTAATGCAAACACAGATCGTTCAAGGCGAGCAGCAGGTGTTTCAGAGCCAGTGGCGGGCGGTCACTTCGCGCGCGATAGAAAAAGATAAGAAGGGACTCCACGTATCAGAGCAATACAAACTGAACAATATCAAACCTGGAATTTATCAATTGCGCGTCACGGTCAAAGATTCAAAATCGAAGAAGCCCGTAGAACGAGGCGTCTTGTTCGGAGTAGAGCCGTAATTCCTACCACCTTCGGATCCCTCTCACCGTTATCCCCTTTGCCTTTTTCAAAATCTATCGCAACAATCGAAGTGTGGGACGACTTCTTCCTACTTGGCAAACGCGACTGAACCAAGTCCACTGAGCTTCGCCGTCAACGGCTCACGCTCAGGGCGAGCGCCATCGCGGCCCAATTGGTCGCGGCCGCTGAGATCCATTGGTCAGGTCCATAAGGAAATCCACTCTCAAAGAAGGGCTGGAGTGGAATAGCCCGGGTTTTTACGTACCACGAGCCATCTTCTAGTTGCGTTTTCATAAGGAACTCGATCCCACGCTTATAGGCAGGATCTGTCGAAGGCAGCGCGGCGGCTTCCGTCAATGCCACCAATACCTGGCCCGTCGCATACGCATCGCTCGCGAGTGCGGGAAGCTGAGCCCAGCCGCCGTCGGATCGTTGCTCTGCAAGTAGCTCGCGTGCGGTCTTCCTGATGATTTCGTTGTTCGCCTTCACTCCCGCCCATCCCAAGCCGAGAAGTTGATACGCTCGGTCCTGCGTCGTTTGGGGTTGGGCGTTCAAGAGCCAGTTCGCGGCGCGATTTACGGCCATCTCATATTTCGCACGTTGCGCTCTTGGAGCATAAACCTGAAGCGATCTCAACGAAGCCGCCGTCACTGGAAAGTCGCTGGATTCAATCGGCGGTCGGTGCGCAAACACTCGCCATCGGCCATCCGGCCACTGCTGCGATTGGATATACCGGGCAAAGGCATCGGTCGCCGCATCGGGCTTGTAATTCTCGGACGCCAGCCCGGCCAAAATGGCACTCATTGTGGCGGATTCCCCGGGGATGCCAACGCCCTGCAAAGCGCGCTCGCGCCAGGTTTCGATGTAAGCCCCGATTGCCTTCACCTGATTACGAGCAATCTGCTCGTCGACCTGGAGTCCGTTCTTGCGGGCGGTCGCGACGGTCATCGCAGTGACCGTGTTATGGTGGCACGAAACACAGCCCGCCTTCTGCATGAACGCTGCATCGGTTCTCTGCAGCAGCGGAATGCTTCTTTCGAACGCCGCTCGAGCAGAGCCCGCCGGCTTGGGACCCGGCACCGGATTTGTAACCGCCGCTCCTTCTTTGGCGCCGGCCTTGAGCAACAGGTCTACGAGCTTAGTCGAACCTCTCTGCTTCGCAAAATCGAGCGCGGTTCTCCCCGCGGGATCCTTCGCGTTGAGCTCAGCTCCTCGTTCGATCAGCGATTTGACAGAATCTACCGGGATCGCGTCTGAACTGGCTGCCAGCATCAGGATGGTATGGCCTTGTGGATCTCTGGCATTAGTCTCTGCTCCCTTATCGACCAGCATCTTGATCGCGCGCCCATCTCCAAACGGGGGAGAGAGCAGCATTGCCGAAATGGTCAGAACACCTCGATCTGCATGCTCCGTCAATGTTTCGAGACAACTCTCACACCTCGCTCTGTTGGCATTTGCGAACGACACAAATCCGGCGTTCTGAACATCGGCGCCGCGGTCGATGAGCATATGCAAAAGCGATTCGTCGCCGGAGCGCGCGGCCTCGGCTAACGGAGTCGAATAGCCCACTACGGCAGGTGACTTCGCCGCGAGATTCGCCCCGTGATCCAGCAGGAGCTTCACAACAGCACTGCATCCGAACTGCCCGGCAGCGATAAGCAATGGAGTGCGCCCGTCGTCAGAGCTGGCGTTCACATCGGCTCCGTGATCGAGCAACAACCGGGTCTTCTCGAGATCGCCCACCGCCCACATCAGAGCGGTGGCACCCGCCTCATTCCGAATGTTGGGATCAGCGCCGTTATCCAGCAGCAATCGGACTGAACTGGCGTCCCCGTATAGCACTGCTTGCATCAAAGGCGTCGCGCCACCCTGCCCCTTGAGGTTCGCGGCTTTTTGATCTGCGCTCACTAGCTTATTAAAGGTTTGCTGATCGCCATCGCGCAGCGCCTGCATCAATCGAACGGCCCGCGCGTCAGGCGCCGGAGGAGGCGTTTCCCCCGAGAGATCGTCCGGCCATTCGGCTCCCTGGTCGATCCATGCTTTTATGATGTCGATCTGAGGTTGGCTGAGCGGGCCGGTCAGCGGCATTTGTGGGCCGTACTGGTTTCCGATTAACTTCTGATATAGCCTGCTTCCTGCGCTGTTGCCACGGGTGATCATCACGATTGTGCCGCCCCTCATTGCATCCCGGCGACGGTCAAGGCGGAAACCATGCATCTGCTGTGATGGTCCGTGACACTCAATGCAGTACTGTTTCAGGAGCGGCTGGACATCACGGCGGAAATCGACTTTTCCGGATACCGGAGTCGATGGCGCTGCGCTGAACGCCCACGTCCCGAGAACCACAGCGATCAGACAGGCTTTTAGTATTCCAAATGATCTCGACCACATCGGCACATCCTCCAAACTTTCAGCTGTATCAGACTTGGGAGCGCAGCCACGGCTGCTTGACCTTACGGAAAGGTAACTTCTAAAGATAACTTCTATCAGAAAGAAGCTAGTTGTGAAAGCGGTCAGGCAGGATGCCGGTGCTCCGAGATATTTGCCGTCTCACGTTATGTGTCCTTCAACCAGTCGCTCGGATGAAAGAATTCACTCGCTTCCGCTTCGCGAGTGCCCAGATCGGGTTGGTAATCGTAGACCCATCTCACTAGCGGCGGAAGCGACATCAATATCGATTCAGTCCGTCCTCGTGTCTGCAGCCCGAAGTGCGTACCGCGGTCATAGACCAGGTTGAACTCGACATAGCGCCCGCGGCGGATCAACTGAAACTCGCGCTCGCGCTCGGTGTACGGCTCGGTTCTGCGCCTGTCGGCTATGGGAAGATACGCCGGAAGAAAAGATCCGCCGATTCGTTGGACGAACTCGAAGATGAATTCGATCCCGCGCCCGTCTGTCATCAATGGTTCACCTGGTCCGCCCGGCTCGTCTGCGCGCTCGCCGGTAAGGTAGTCGAAGAAAATACCGCCCACCCCGCGCGACTCATTTCGGTGCTTAAGGAAGAAATACTCGTCGCACCATTTCTTGAATCTGGGATAGAACTCGGGGTCGAACTCATCACAGGCTGTCTTCAGCGTGCGATGGAAATGAATCACGTCTTCCAGGTAGGGATAATACGGCGTCAGGTCGGTGCCGCCGCCAAACCAGCGACCGGAGCCTCGTTCAAGGTAGCGGAAGTTCGCGTGAACCGTAGGCACGAAGGGGTTGGTCGGATGGAGCACGAGTGAAACCCCGGTCGCGAAGAACCCGGTGCCTTCGCCAACCGGCAGACGTTGGGCGAAAGCCTCGTCAAAATCTCCAAACACTTCCGAGAAATTCACGCCCGCCTTTTCAAACACTGCCCCGTCTTCCAGAACTCGCGTGCGGCCTCCTCCTCCCTCATCGCGCACCCAGAGGTCCTCTCGAAAACGTCCGCGGCCATCGAGTTGCTCAAGCGTACGGCATATCTCGTCCTGCAGGCCGGCGAAGAAATCTCTGGCTCGATCTTTGAGCATCCGTTAGGCGTTCACCCTCCCCGCTCCCTTCCTTTGATTGTCCGACAAGACTTCTTGATTGTCCGACAAAACTTCAGTTTGTCCGAGTATTGCGCCGTCTGCCAGCCCCGAGAAACTGAAGTTTTGTCGGACTCTCACACACATCGCGATTTTTCGCCACTTCTTTATTGCCTCGGGAGGTAGATCAGGGTATCATGAACGTCACACCGTCGAAAAATCGAGCAAGGGTTAGTTGGTTAGGAGGAAGACCTAATGCGCGCGTTTCAAAGACTCTCAATTGCTTCCGCGTCCACTACCGCCGTCGTTATCGCACTTACGATCTTAACAGCCGCACAAACGACACAGCGCGACAAAGCGTCGAACATTCAGATCAAGAACTTTGGCTGCATCAATGAGGGACTCTATCGCGGGGCTCAGCCAAAGGAGCGAGACTATGCGGACCTGGCGGCGATGGGCGTGAAGACGATTATTGATCTCCAAAGGGACGGGAAGGACGCGGAGCAAACCCTGGTTGAGGCGCAGGGGATGAAGTTCTATCGCATCGCGATGAGCGACAAGAGCGAGCCCTCTACCGAGCAGGCTGAGCTCTTCTTGAAATTGGTCAATGACCCGGCGAATCAGCCAGTATTTGTACACTGCGCCGGCGGCCGTCATCGCACCGGAGCGATGAGCGCTATCTACAGGATCACTCACGACGGCTGGTCGGCGGATCAGGCTTATGAGGAGATGAAGCATTACGACTTTGAATATGGTATGGGGCATGGTTCGTTGAAGAACTATGTCTATGGCTTCTACGCGCACATCGAAGAGAAAGGCGTTGTAGTCACTACGAACAAGTAGGCATCCCACGCTGCGAATAGAGCATCTAGCCTACGCAGGCTTCTCATTAAATGAAAAATCGAATTACCAGGTTAAGCAGTCTAGTGTGCGTGCTCCTGCTGCTTGCGTCGGCAAGCCAGTCTCAGCAGAAACCGAGCTACAAGGAACTTCCCAATTTTCAGAAGGTGAGCGATCAGCTCTACCGCGGCGCGCAACCAATTGACGGCGGCATCAGAAAACTATCGGAGCTTGGCATCAAAACCGTCATCAACCTCCGCGGCCCAGACGAAGTGATCCGCGGAGAGCAAAAGGAAACAGAGACTGCCGGTCTGCGCTACTTCAACATACCGATGCCGGGCCTGAGCGCGCCGACAGACGAACAGGTCGCTCGGGTGATGTCGATAATAAATGATCCAGACAATCAACCGGTCTTCGTCCACTGCAAGCGCGGCGCCGATAGAACCGGAACGATCGGAGCTATTTATCGCATCTCGCACGATGGCTGGGCGGCGGATCGGGCAATCGCTGAGGCCAGGCTTTATGGTATGAGTTGGGCAGAGTTTGGAATGAGGAGCTACATCTCGGACTACTACAAGCAACAGCTTCGCACTCGGAATCAACCCACCACCGCGGCAAGTCGTTCCACCGCGGCAAGTCATTAAGGCGCCTCGCAATAACGATCCTCAAAGTAGAAGGGGTGCTTCGCGACCGCGTGCCGTCACTCGTTCAATCCGAACAATCCTCCCGCCGATAACAATCAGAGCGTGATCGAAATTGTTAACCGTGGGGCAGATGTGTCTGGGTACCAGATACAGATCGTCGCCAATTCTCGGCATTGACGAGCCTTCCAGAGCGTCGATTGGCAGATGCTCCTCGCTCGGCTTCGAAGGCAAAAACTCCGGACAGCCGATCACTGCGCAAGTTGGAACTCCTGAGTCGGCCGATACCGTTTTGTGCCCTGCATCACAAGTAAAGCGGCCGGGCGACGGATGAGAGACAACTGTTGAAACAACGACCGCGGCCGGACGATAGCCGTACTCTGGGGGAAGTTGGGCCAGACTGGAGCAATCGTTGTATACAACCGTTCCCGGTGATGCGCGATGAGTAAAGGACGATGTCGTAAAGGCCGAATAGGAGAGCGTGCAGGGAAAAGCCGGCGTTCCCGCGGTCACGATCTCCGTAATCTCAATGTGCGCGCGCTCGAAGACGCCGATGATTTCCATCAGGCGGGCGTAACCTCGATGCGCGACACTCTCGCGTTCCTGGAGAGCGACAGACGAAAGATGGCCGTCATAGTAATGCAACCCGCGAAAGACCTGACCGGCATTCCGTATCGCTCGCGCGAGTTGAATGATTTCATCTGCTCGTTCCTGCTCGATGCCGGTTCGATTCATTCCCGGGTTCACGTCGATGAACAGGCCAACGCGGCTTCCTTCCCACGCCTCGATGTGCTCGCGGCATTCAACAAGCGCCGACATATTAACGTTGGGAAACTGCTCCGAGACTTCTCGCACGCGGCGAGCATTAGCGCCTAACATAGGATAGGCAACCAATACGTCCCCGGCGCCGGCTTCGCACACGGTCGACAGCTCGAGCGAGGTCGAGCACTTGAAGTTCGCAATTCCGTGCTCGACGAGTCGGCGCATCATGAAACCAAGCTTCGCCGTCTTGACGTGTGGACGCCAGCGATTAGCATCGCCGCCCAGCAAGCGCAGCGTAGTCTTAATGTTGGCGTCGACGATCTCCGGATAAATCGCAAGCGCGGGAGTCATCACACGGTTGACGCTTTGTATTCGATAAGCGTCGAGGGAGGTTTGCGGCAGAGAAAGTCCCTGGGGTTGAGCTGTCATGATCGACCAGAGTTCTACAAGCTTGAAGGAGTGCTGGTCAAGAGCGGCTGCGAAGTTGATCGTTCAGAACAACCGCCGACTAAAGTCGGTACTCTGAACGAGGAACTTTCGCCTTACTACGAACGTCGGGTCATTCGGTCGATTTCGCTCGTGGATGAGCTTTGTCATAGACTTGCATCAACTGCTCGATGGACACATGAGTGTATATCTGGGTCGTTGAAAGCCGCGCGTGACCAAGCAGCTCCTGGATCGCGCGCAGGTCCGCCCCCGCCGATAACAGATGAGTCGCGACCGAGTGCCGCAGCGAGTGCGGGCTGATGTTTTGAGCCAGCGCGCACTCCTTGACGTACTTTCCGATCAACCTGCCGATCGAGCGAGTAGTGATGCGTGTGCCTTGATAATTCAGAAAAACCACCTTCGCATCGCGCTTGTGTTCGGGGGCTTCCGCAAGCAACGCGCTGCGTGCTTCAAAGTAAGCTCTGAGAGCTTCCATCGCTTTTGATCCGAACGGCACGAAGCGTTCCTTGCGGCCTTTGCCTCGCACGCGAATTGTCTGGTGCTTGAAGTCGATGTCGTCGAGATTCATCCCCGCGATTTCAGAGACGCGGCAGCCAGTTGCATACAACAGCTCGATTATCGCGCGATCGCGTGTACCCAGCACGGTGTCGGTGTCGGGGGTCTCGATGAATTGAACGACCTCGTCGACCGAAATGACCTTTGGAAGCCTCTTCTCCAATCGGGGGCTTGAGACCAATCGGGCAGGGTTCAGCTCGAGCACCTGTTCGCGGCACAGGAACTTGAAGAACGTCCGCAGCGTCGCCAGCTTCCGCGCGATCGATGACTTCTTTCTCTTATCTTGATAAAGCTTCGCCATGTAATCGCGAATCGTGATGTGGTCGATTTGCCTGAGGTCGATATCGCGCCTGTTGCCGCTGGCGTCCCTGGGACACAGATAGTCGTGGAACTGCTCGAGATCGCTAAGATAGTTTCGCAAAGTATGCGCGGACGCATTGCGCTGATGCTTCAGGTAATCTGAGAAGCGATCGATGTATTGCTGCATGGTGGACTCAATGAAGCCTGCCGGTCGTCGAGGGGGGTAGTTCAATTCTATAGCTCGCGGGGCGAGCGTCAAGCGCAAACCCACAAGCAAGGCTTTGCAGCCTGGAAAACAAAGACTTACAAAAAATGGGAAATTAGTCGAGATTCTCCATTTCCATTTGTCATTTGTCATTAGCTATTTGGGGCGGATAGAGGCGGTTCTGAGCGACGATCCAATGAACCGGAAGGCGCCAAATGACAAATGACAAATGGAAAATGAGAAATGGAAAATGGGCCGGGTCTTTCCAGCCGGACGATCTTATCCGGCGCCACCTTCGTGTGCTAAGATTTGAGTTGACTCGCAGCAAACGACAATTGCGCAGGTGATCATATGTACTGTAACAAGTGCGGACAGACGCTCCCGGAAGGAAGCCGTTTTTGCAATAGCTGCGGCTCACAGACCTTATCAGCCAACGGCCCGTCGGACGGTCCCGTGGCGGTTGCATCGTATGCCGACGAGCAGGAGATCTTCACGTTGAGACCCACGATGATATTCGTGCTGATCAGATACATAGTGGCTGCCTTGATCACCATCGCGGCGGCAGCACTGATGGGAATTCTCAGTTCGAGATCGGCGGCCGGCCCGCAGATCTCTTTTTTTGTTATCCTCGGTGTGGCGCTCGTCGCGTTTTCGAACCCGGTTTACAAACACATTCTGAGGAAACGCGAGGTATATTCGCTCACGAACCACAAGCTCGAAATGCGCTATGGAATAATCGCGAAGATCGTGCGGAACATACCGCTCCGCAACATTCAGGATGTGACCGTGACCGCATCGGTTTGGCAACGGTTTCTGAACCTCGGCGATATCGAGATCGACAGCGCATCTGAGGCAGGTAAGATAATCCTCGATGACATACATCACCCGGAACGGTACGCGAATCAAATACTCGCCGAGCTGCGGCGGCGGAACTAAAGCACCCGTCGCGGGTTCTAATCTGTCTATGCTTGATCCAGGAAGCGAACGAATGCACACTGCAAAAAGCAGGCCGTCCCGGCTGGCACTCGTCGCGATACTGCTGGCGGCGTTTGCGGTCGGAGCTCGCCAGGCGCCGGCCGGCGCCAAGCCGCCAGCCGCCGCGGAAGTTGTGCCTCTCGCGACCTCGAGTCCGCCCGGACAGCTGTTGCCCTTCAATCTCGCAGGCGTTTTGGCAACGAGTGAGTTGAAGGAATTCCATAAAGACAGCTTGCGCGACCTGGTGGCGGAAACGGCAACGATCTACCAGGAGTATAAAGTTGTCTCTGCTGCTTCGCGTGAATACGGGCGCGTAAGAGTTGATGTATTCCATACTCAAAACCAGTTCGCGGCGTTTGGCCTTTTCCGCTTTATCGCTGGAACGGCAAAGAATCAGCCGGCGCCACAGGAAATTGGGCAGGGCTCGGTACGACTCAACGGAGAGTTAGCGTTTTGGAAGGGTAATTTCTTTGTTCGACTCCGGGACGCTGTAAGGCCTTCTCGCGCGGTCTCGGCGGCTCAAGAAGCCGTGGCGCGCGCGATTGCGGGGGCGATCGTCTCTCCCGGCGCGGGCGTGACGCATCCGCCGCTGCTTGATAGCTTGCCCACTGCGTCGATAATGCCCGGCAGCGAGCGATACTTTCTTGGCCCCGAATCGCTGAGCGCCGATCTCAAACATGGTCGAGAGATGTTTGATTTCGTCGGGGAGACGGAAGCGGCAACGGCTGAATACAAGCAGGACCGGGGCTTGAACGGTGGAACCGGTCAAGCGGCCTCGCCAAATCAACCAGCGGTCGGAACTCGAAGCGGGCCACTGCCTGGTTCAGCGGTGTCCACGTCGAACTCGCCCGTGAAGCTCGTCGTCGTTGAGTGCCATACCCCCGAGTTCGCCACGGACGAGATGGCGCGCGTCGCTGGATACATCTCGTTGCTTCCCGAGATCGAACAGCAACAAATCGTATTCAAACGAACCGGGAATTATATCGTCGCGGCAGTGAACGTAGGTGACCGCGAGTTTGCCGAAGGCCTGATCAACTCGGTGCAATATCCTTACACCGTAAAGTGGCTGCGCAATCCGTTATGGCCGACCAACGATCCATTCCGCGTGCAGAAAGCTGCGGACATGCTCCTGTCGACATTTGGCCTTCTCGGCTTGATCTTGCTGACTGTGCTGATGGGGGGTACGGTCTTCGGTACGACGGTCTTCTTGAAGCGACGAAAGCAACAGCGAGAAATATTCTCCGACGCTGGCGGGATGCTGCGGTTGGATATCGAGCCTTTCGTCCTCGCATTGCCACCAAAGCGCGATAAGTGATGCAGAAGACAGAAAGCAGAAGGCAGAACGCAGAAGGCAGAAGGCAGAAGGGAGCTGGTCTCTGGGCCCGGCATTCTACCTGCTGCCTCGAGTCTTCTGCCGACTTCCTTTTCCCTACTGATTCTGTTTTCTCGCCTGCCTTCTGCCTTCTGCCTTCCGCCTGCTGATTCTATGCCCAACTCAGTTCTCATCGTCGACGACGAAGAAGGAATCCGGCGCTCGCTCGCGGGCGTGCTCGAAGACGAGGGCATGTCGGTCGAGACTGTCGCATCGGGTGAGGAGTGTCTTGCACTCTTCGAGCGGCGTCTGTTCGGTTGTGTTCTTCTTGACGTCTGGCTTCCTGGCATCGACGGCATCGAAACCCTCGAGCGGTTGAAAACCGCCTATCCCGAAGCCGCGGTCATAATGATCAGCGGTCACGGCAGCATCGAAACGGCCGTGCGAGCAACGCGGTTGGGTGCGCTCGACTTCATCGAGAAGCCGCTTCAAATAGATCGCACCGTGCTTGCCGTTCGCAACGCGCTCCGCCAGCGCCAGCTCGAAGCGGACAATCTAAGGCTCCGCGAGCAACTTGAAGACAACAATGAGATGATCGGCGAAAGCGTGCCGATTCGCGCGCTTCGCCAGCAGATTGCCGTGGCTGCGCCGACCAACGGGCGGATCTTGATCTACGGCGAATCCGGCACGGGCAAGGAGCTGGCCGCGCGAGCGATCCATCATCACTCTCCGCGGGCGGCGTTGCCTTTTGTGGAGCTCAACTGCGCCGCCATCCCGGAAGAGCTTATTGAGTCCGAGCTGTTCGGTCACACCAAAGGCGCGTTTACGGGTGCAACGCAAGCGAAACGAGGCAAGTTCGAACAAGCCGACGGCGGAACCTTGTTGCTCGACGAAGTCGGCGACATGAGCCTGAAGGTCCAGTCTAAGGTTCTGCGAGTTCTAGAAGAGCAGCGGTTTGAGGCTCTGGGTTCCAACACGCCGCTTCAGGTCGACGTTCGGATAATCGCCGCCACCAACAAGCGATTGGATGAAGAGATCGAGCGCGGCGCGTTCCGCCCGGATCTGTTTTATCGACTGAACGTCATTCCCTTCGAAGTGCCCCCGCTGCGCGATCGCCGCGAAGATATTCCGCTGCTTACAGACTACTTCAATCTAAAGTACTCGGCCGAGTACAATCGCGCGCCGAAGTCTCTGACCGAGGACGCTCGCGATCGCCTGAGCGAGTACGATTGGCCGGGCAACGTTCGCGAGCTGCGAAACACGATCGAGCGCGTGGTGATAATGGCGGCCAGGGAGCGAATCGGCGCGGAGGACTTGCCGCCGCTCGGAACACCGGAAGGAGTGAAGATGCCTTCCCGCTATAATTTCACTTCGTATCGGGAAGGCCGTGAGGCGTACGAGCGCAACTACATTCTCCGCAAGCTGGGGGAATGCGACGGCAACGTCACACGAACGGCCGAGGCTTTGGGCATCGACCGCTCGCACCTCTATCGCCGGATGAAAGCGCTGGGCATCAGCGACAAGCGAACCGGCGCGACAAGCTGAAATGACAAGGACACGAAGACAGCAGGAGGCGGACCGTGTCTTCGTGTCCTTGCGCTAGGTACGCTCACTCGTACCTCAAGGCAACCGTCTGATCAATTTCATTACACAGCCTGACCTAGTCTCGCGCGCAAATCACAACAAATGTAGCGCGCGATTGGCCCTGATCATTCTGAGTCGCTCACTCGCTGCGGAACGTTACGCTGCCGCTAATTCCAGACACCGATATGACCGAGCCACCCGAACCAACTTTTCCGGCAAAGTTCGAGTGACCAACCTTGTTGATGGTGACGTTGGGCGCGGCCGCGTTCACGTCTCCGTTGATGCCGCTCACGTTCAGGTCGGCATTCAAATCGCTTGCAAGGCGAAGCTCAACTTTCCCGCTAATACCGCTTACGCGGATGCCGCGCTCGCTCATTCGCGGAATCGATATCGAGAGGACGCCGCTGATGCCCGAGATCTCCGAGTAGCCGAGCGCCTGTGCCACCTCGACTCTTCCGCTGATGCCGCTTAGCCGCAACGCGCCATCGATCTCGCCGATCTTGACCGGGCCACTGATGGCGTTGAGCTTCAGGTCAACATTTCGCGGCAGGCGCAGCGTCACTTGCTGCTTCGCCCTTATGTTTTGGCACTCGTCGGTTCGCTCCTGCTTATGGCGCATGATCAGACTGGTTGGTGTGTGCTCGATGGCTACGGTGTAACAGTCAAGATCCTTGCGAGTCTCGCCCATTCGCACGATGTGTACCTCGGCTGTGTTGCTGCTGGTGGTCTCGACGTCGACGGAGCCCGAGATGACGGACAGCTCGACGCGAGCGCCCGGAGCGAGTTCGTAGGTCTGGTTAATATCCTCGCGTTCGGTGTAGTCGCGATTTTCAACGTGCTGGCGCTGTGGACGCGCACCGGTTAACGGGGCGAGCATTACTGCCAGGACTGTGACGCTTAGGACAACGATTAGTTTCTGTCGCATTGTTTGTGCCTCCTCGAGATCAATAGAGCATTCACGCCGCCTTGCTCTGCTCTTCTACGACTTGTCCATCAAACAGGTGAATCATCCGATCCGCATACGCGGCGTATCGCGGGTCGTGAGTTACCATGCATATGGTCGCTCCCGCGTCGTGAAGCTCGCCTAGCAGTTCCATAACCGCCTCGCCGTGCGCCGAATCGAGATTCCCTGTCGGCTCATCGGCAAGCACGATCAGAGGGTCACCCGCGACCGCCCGCGCGACTGCGATTCGTTGCTGCTGTCCGCCCGACAACTGGCTCGGCAGATGCCGTTCGCGATGAGCCATGCCGACTCGCTCTAGCGCATCCCGCACTCGCTCGCGACGCTCGGACGCTCTCACACCCCGATAGGTGAGCGGGAGCTCCACGTTCTCGAACACGGTCAGATCGCCGATCAGATTGAAGCTCTGAAACACGAACCCGACCTCGCGATTGCGAATCTGAGCCCGTTCTGGCGGAGCCAAATCGGAAACCGCCCTGCCGGAGAGCATGTAGGTTCCTTCGGTCGGCGAATCGAGCAGTCCAAGGATGGCAAGAAGGGTTGACTTCCCACAGCCAGATGGTCCGGCGATCGAAACAAACTCGCCCCGGTCGATTTCCAGATGAATGCCCGACAGCGCGTGGGTCTCCACTTCGTCGGCGAGGAAAATCTTGGTGATGCCTTCCAGTCGAAGCAACGGCTGGTCAAATCGTTTCATAGCTTCTCCCAATTCTTGTCCGGTTGTGACGAAAGCAATGGCTGAAACAAAGACGCTGGTTAGTGAGTCCCGAGGTCAAAAGGTTTCAGCCGAAAAGCGGAGAATTGCAAATTGCAGATCGCAAATTGAAAATGGGAGATCGCAAATCGCAAATTGCAAATGCGATCCCCTGCGGCTCACTTCGCCAGTATCTCTTTGAAAAACTCCAGAGCGCGCTCGTCGCCGGTCTGGCCGAGCCAGAACATCGCTTGCTTGCGCACCGCAGGTTTGGGATGGGTCTTTGCGATCTTGATCAGAAGCGGTATTGCTTCGTCCTTCGGTCGTTGGCTGATCGCGAACACCGCCTGCTTTTGCACCTCGGTGTCGTCATCGGATTTCTCAACAACGTTGCCCAACACCTCGAGGCTGCGTTTGCCTGCCCTTTGTCCGAGCCAGAACAATGCTTGCTTTCTCAGTTCCCGGTCGGGGTCGCTCTCGGCCACCTTGATCAAGAAGTTGATTCCGTCGTCATCGTTTCTGCTTGACGAGGGCGCCTCGCTGTTGTTTAGCGAAGCGGCGAAGATGATTTGCTTCTTGACCTCGCGGTTGGTCACTCCAGGGTAAAGGCCTTCGAGAGCCGCCAGCGCGCCGGGCTCTTTGCTGATTCCGATCGCGAACGCCGCTTCCTTGCGGAGCGAGACGCCCTCCTGCTCGTTGCGGACAAGGTCTACCAGAAACGGATTGTGCCCGGGAACCTGACCTAGCCAGAAGACTGCGGTCGACCGCACTTTCTCAACCTTGGAATTGCGAACAAAGTCTTCGAGCATGCCGCCCACGCGCGGATCATCGTGCAGCCCAATCGCGACGATCGAATGCTTGGGCGCATCGCCCGTCTGATTCGATTCAACGATGCCTTTCAGATAAGTCAAGCTCTCTTCATTCGCGGCCCGCCCGAGCCAGTAAACCGGATACCCGCTGTACTCGCGCCGGCGGTCGAGATTGTAGATCTCGACCCGTGCGGTCGCGCCATCGCTGGGCTCGTGCAACACGAAGACACCAAGGTTGCGAGTCTCAACCTTCGAGCCTACCGAGATGCTTGTCCCGCTGACGATGGTTGTGTTTCCGTCCGAGTGCCACTCAACATCGACGGCGACACCGGGCCTCACGTCAAACGAATAGGCCGTCCAGAAGCGAGTCTGTTTGGCGCGGCCTTGCGTGACCGCCAGGTCGAGCTTTGATCTCAGGTTGGTTCCGTCTACGGGTATGAAGCCATCTCGTTGAGCGCGCGAGTTGGCGGAACCCAGCAGCACCACTCCGATCAATAGCATCAGCTTGGAAATCGTCTTAATCATTTCAGTGACTCCTCACAAAATGTCCGACAAACTTCAGTTTGTCGTCGGTTGATTGCCGTATTCGAGACTCACGACAAACTGAAGTTTGTCGGACATCGATGGGCTCACTTCAGAATCTCCTCGAGAAACTTGGCCGCCTCGGGATCTCTGCTCTGGCCGAGCCAGAAGATCGCTTCCTTTCGCACCTGGAGTGAGGTGTCTCGCTTGGCTATATCCATCAACTTTTGCAAAGCCCGCTTCTTGCCGGTTTGTCCGAGCGAAAAGACGAGTTTCTTCTTTACCTCGTCGCTTTTCTCCGAGTCGTACAACTGAATCAATAAATCGACGCCTTGCTCTCCGCCGGTCTGCCCGATCCAGAAAACGGCTTCGCTGCGGAGGGATGGATCGTCTCCGTTGCGCGCGATCTCGAAGAGCTTTGACTTGGCCCGCGCGTTGCTCATCTGGGACATCGAGAAGACGATCTTTTTGCGAATCTCAACGCTTTTGTCGGCATCGTAGATCTTCATCAACTCGTCTGCGCTCTGTTCATCACCGCGTTG
>DATLWF010000422.1:0-6607 GCA_035576605.1 Blastocatellia bacterium
CGCCGTTGGATTCCTGCTGCTCATCGCCTGCGCCAACGTAGCAAATCTGATGCTCGCGCAGGTGACTGCCCGCCAGAAGGAACTGGCAGTCCGCGCCGCGCTTGGAGCCACGCGCCTGCGTCTGGCGCGACAGTTCATAACCGAGAGCATGTTGCTCGCTCTGATCGGCGGCTCATTGGGCGTGCTTCTGTCGTTCTGGGGCGTGAGCCTGTTGATCGGTGTGGATCAGAAAGCCCTGCCGCGAATGGATGAGATCGGCGTTGATGCGCGGGCGCTGGTGTTCACGCTCGGGCTTTCATTTCTGGTTGCCCTCATTCTCGGCCTCGTGCCGGCGCTTCGAGGCTCGAGGACAGACCTGGTTGCAAATCTCAAAGACGCAGGCCGCGGGCAATCGGCGAGCGCAGCCAGCTCGCGACTGCGCAGCCTGCTCGTCGTTTCGCAAGTAGCTTTGACGCTGGTGTTGTTGATTGGCGCGGGGCTCTTGGGAAAGAGCTTTCTAAGATTGCTTCAAATCGATCCCGGGTTTCGTATCGAGAGCGCTGTGGCGATGGACCTGTCGATGGCGTCGGCCGAGAATGAAAAACAAAACAATCAAATGGCGCGCTTCAATCAGCAATTGCTCGAACGCATCGGTCAGCTTCCGGGAGTCGTTGCGGTCGGCGGCGTTAACAGTCTTCCGATGACCGGCACCGGGAGCAACGGCACATTTTTGATCGACAACAATCCCGCGAACACAGGCTACGCAGAGTATCGCGTCGCCAGCCCGGGCTACTTCGCGGCCCTAGGAATTCCACTTATGCGCGGACGCCTCTTCGAGCAAAGCGACACGGCCGATTCGATTCACGTCGCGGTCATCAGCCAATCACTCGCGCGCAAGGTGTGGCCGGATGAGGACCCGATCGGAAAGCGCATTCAGTTCGGCAATATGGACGGCGACAAGCGGTTGCTGAATGTCGTCGGCATTGTCGGCGATGTGCACGAGAAGCTCGATTCCGAGGTGCGACCAACAGTCTACGCTGATTCATTCCAGCGCCCTCAGCTTTCGAGCGTCTCAATCGTAGCGCGGGCGAACGTCGGCACAGCACCGCTGATCACCGCGATGCGAAGTGAGCTGCGCGCGCTGAACGCGGAGCTTCCGGCAAGCTTCCGCACGCTCGACCAGGTGTTCTCGTCGTCGCTCGACGACCGGCGCTTCAATCTGATCCTGTTCGGCGTGTTCGCGGCGGTCGCGTTGATGCTGGCAATCACCGGGATCTACGGGGTGATGTCTTATGCGGTAACGCAGCGCACGAACGAGATCGGGATTCGCATCGCGCTCGGCGCGCAAGCGAGCGACGTGCTGAAGCCTCTAGTCGGACAGGGAATGGTCCTCGCGGTGATTGGTTTGGTGATGGGTTTGGCGGGAGCGTTCGCGTTGACTCGGCTTATGTCGAGCCTGTTGTTTGCGGTGGGCGCAACCGATCTGACGATCTTTGCGGGTGTGTCCGTGCTGTTGGCTTCTGTGGCATTGTTGGCCTGTTATGTTCCAGCCCGGCGCGCGACGAAAGTGGATCCGATGGTGGCGCTGCGGTGCGAATGAGGACCGGGACCTATTTTCCATTTTCCATTTTCCATTTGTCATTTGGCGCCTTCGCGTGAATGCGTTGCTGCTCGGAACGGAACGAATCCGCACGAAATGACAAATGACAAATGGAAAATGGAAAATGGAAAATGAGTTCCGGCGTCGATCGTTCACTGGCCGCTTCTGGGAAGTCCTATCCCGCGAGCGTACACGCATCGCGAACTCACTGGCGGCTTCCGTCTCCAAAACCATAGCAATTTCAACACTTCTATCAACCCCCACAACGGCACGCAGTTTGGTAGTGCTTCCCAGGGACTTGCTCTTCCTGACTAAGCGTTCGAGGAGAATTCGATGGAAAGCCTCTGGCTGGATCTTCGATACGGGCTCCGCATGCTCATCCGCAGCCCGTCTTTCACAATCGTTGCCGTGGGAGTGCTCGCGCTCGGGATTGCAGCAGGCACCGCAATTTTCAGCGTCGTCAACGCGGTTCTTCTGAGGCCGCTTCCTTACACCGAACCCGATCGCCTCCTGCTCGTGCAGGAGTCACTGCCGAAGTTGAGCCTGCGTACAAGCTCGGTCTCGGCAGCCGAGTATTGGGACTACAAGGAAGGCAACGAGGTCTTCTCGAACATCGCTTCTTTCACCACCACGAACCTGAATCTGACCGGGCAAGGCGAGGCGGCGCGCATGCAGGTTGCTCGTGTGTCCGCGACCCTCTTCCCGCTGCTCGGCGTTCCGGCGAAAATGGGACGTACTTTCACCGAAGAGGAAGATAGGCCGGGCGCAGGCGGCGTCATCTTGATCAGCGAGCGGTTATGGCGAACGCGATTTGGCTCTGATGCTGAAATCGCAGGACGATCCGTAAAGCTGGATGAGAAGCCGTACACAATCATCGGCGTTATGCCGGCGCGCTTTCAGTTTCCTTCAACGGACAACACGTTCTCAGAATCAGTCGATCTGTGGGTGCCGATGGCAATGACTGACGAGGAGAAGCAAGGCCGCGCGAACAGCTTCGATTACGGTGTCATCGGGCGCTTGAAGCCCGGCGTGTCGATCGAACAAGCCCAGTCCGATATCCAGGCGGTCGCGGGACGAATGCAGCAGGAACATCCCGACGTCTACAAGGGCAACATCGAGATTGTCGCGAGTGTGATCGGTCTCGCACAAGAGATTGTTAAACCGGTGCGCACGGTCTTGCTCGTTCTGTTCGGCGCAGTCGGTCTTGTTCTCCTTGTAGGCTGCGCGAACGTGGCGAACCTGCTGCTGGCGCGTTCGCAGGCGCGCGTGAAGGAGATGGCAATTCGCACCGCGGTAGGCGCGAGCTCGGGCCGCCTTGTGCGCCAACTGCTGACCGAGAGCTTGCTGCTTGCGATCCTTGGCGGGGGACTCGGGTTGCTGCTTGCGTCGTGGGCGGTTGACCTCATCGTGAAGTTTGGACCGGGCAACTTGCCTCGACTCCTCGACGTGAGCCTCGATCTGCGCGTACTTTCATTTACGTTCGCGGTTTCGGTTGTGACCGGGCTGATATTCGGACTTGCGCCGGCGATTCACTGTTCTCGGGTCAACTTGAACGAGTCACTGAAGGAATCAGGCGGCCGCGCCAGCGGAAGCGGGGCGAGCAAACGCATGCGTGGCGCGCTGATAGTTTTCGAGACTGCGTCGGCGTTGGTACTGCTGATTGGCGCGGGGTTGTTGATAGACAGCTTTATGCGGTTGCTGCGAGTGTCGCCCGGCTTCAATCCCGAAGGCGTCGTGATCGCGCGCACCTCGATGCCTGCAGAGCGTTATCCGAAGATTGAGTTGGGCAAGGCGATGTACAAGCGCGCTCTCGACGAGGTCGGATCGCTCCCGGGCGTCGAAGCCGTAAGCGTAGCTTCCAATTTGCCTCTCGCCGACGGCTGGACAATAGGCTTTCGAATCGAAGGCGAAGATCAGAATACTTTTCACACGGCGAGTAACACCTGGGTGAGCAACGACTATTTCAAGGCGATGGGGATTCAATTGCTTGCGGGGCGCGGCTTCAATGACGACGATCGCGAAGGAGTGACGCCGGTCGCGGTCATCAACCAGACCTTCGCGCGCAAATTCTGGCCCGGCGAAGATCCGGTCGGCAAGCGAATCCGGTGGGGCGGCTGGGGCATCGAGTGGTTGACGGTGGTAGGAATCGTTGCCGACGTGAGGGCTGCTTCGCTCGAAAAGGAACCCGCGTCCGCCTCGTACATGCCGATCTTTCAGGTTCCTCGCACGCGCCGCAACGTGGTCTTCATCGCGCGGACTTCCGGCGATCCCGCTGCGCTTGTTCCGGCAATGCGAGATCGAATCCGGGAGGTCGACGAAGAGTTGCCGGTTTACGATGTAAGAACGATGAACAACGTGATCGCGGAATCGGTCGAGCAACGAAAGTTTGCAATGCTGTTGATCTCGATCTTCGCGGTGGTGGCTTTGTTGCTCGCGTCGGTGGGTTTGTACGCGGTGATGTCGAATCTTGTTGCCCAGCGCACTCGCGAGATTGGCATTCGCGTGGCGCTCGGGGCGCGGGGCATCGACGTGTTGACGTTGGTCGTGCGGCAAGGGGCCTTGCTCACGCTGACCGGCGTTGCGTTGGGGTTGGTGTGCTCTTTCGCGCTTACTCGGACGATGCGGAGCCTGCTGTTCGGCGTCAGCGCGACCGAGCCACTCGTGTTCATCGTCATTCCGTTGCTGTTGACAGGAGTGGCTCTGGGAGCCTGTTTGGTGCCGGCTCGAAGGGCGACCAAAGTCGATCCGATGGAGGCGCTGCGCTACGAATAAGCGTACAAGGACGACCGGGATGGGGCTGATTCAGACGGTCTTCTCTTCGTTGAATATTGGTCCTATAGGTCCTATAGGTCCAATGCCCGCTATTGAAGGCCGATTCGATCCAGCAAACTCGCGAAACTCGGGTCGTTGTGAAGCCAATCGAATCGAGGATCAACCTTCAGGAAGACCAGATAGTCGGCTCGGTCCCGAAACGCGCGCTCGAGCGAGTTGAACGTCTCGTCCTTGTTCCCGAGACCAGAATAAACGAGTGCGACGCTGTAAGCCGAAATGTAGCGCTCTGTCGCGAGCTGCTTCAGTTCAGCGAGAATCTTTTCTGCCTCGTCTTTGCTACCCGCCAGAGCAAACGCGTGTGCGAGCTCCGCGCGGATCAGCGGCGAGCCGCCAGAACCGGCAACCGCCTTCTGAAACTCACCAATGGCCTGATCATACTTGCCCTTCTGCGCGTAGGCTTGACCCAGGTACCGCCGCACCGCAAAGAAAGTCGGGTCGAGCTCGAGTACCTTTTGACAAGTCGCGATCGAATCGTCGTATCGATGCCCGAAGAAGTATACAAACCCCAATTGCGACCGGATGATCAAAGAGGTCGAGTCCAGCTCTTGCGCCAACTTTGTGTGAGCGATCGCTTCATCGGCGCGCCCGAGCCCCACAAGCAAGGTTCCGTACCACTGATGCGCTTGAGCGGACTTCGGATTTATCGCAATGGCTTGTCTGAACTCCTTCTCGGAGTCTGCCCACTTCCAATCGCCTCGGAACAGCGCGTACGCCAGCGAAATGTGAGCTTCGGCGAGAGTGTCGGAGATATCCAGGGCTTTGCGAGCTTCGGCCTTCGCTTTTGGGAACGCTTCGCTGGGAGGTTTGGCGCCGTATGTCGCCAGCATATCGTAGCAATCGGCGAGGCCGGCGTGCGCAGCCGCGTAGTCCGGCTTGAGCGCAACGGCCTTCTCAAAGTACTCGACGCCTTTGTTCAGCCCTTCAGTTGTCCGCTGGTTCCAATAGCTGCGACCCGTTTCGTAGAGCTCTTCGGCGTCGAGCTCTTTCCGCTCCGCTTCGCTGAGCTTTAGTCCGAGCTTGTCCGAAACACTGCGAGCAAACCTGTGAAACGCCATCGCCAGGTCTGAGAACCGCGGCTTCTCCTGCGCGCTCCAGATGCGAGTCTTGTCACGCACGTTGATAAGCTCGGCATTCACCGTGAGAACATCATCGCGCTTGCTGATTCTGCCGATCATCACCGCGCTGACCGCCAACTCGCGCCCAACCGCCCCGGCGTCCACTTGTTGTCCCTTGTATTGCTCAACAGCGCCGTATGAGATCACCCTAAGTTTTTGAAGCTGATAAAGGTGGTTAATGATTCCCTCGGTCATTTCGTCGCTGATCGATTCCATCTTTGGGTCGCCGGTAAGATTCGAGAATGGGAGTATCGCCACCGAATCGATCCCTTTGCTGCCCGCAAAAAACGTCACAGAGACAACCGCGATGACCGCGGCCGCCAGGACAAAGCCAGTGGCAGTTTTGTGACGTTTGATTCCGGTGATCAGGTATTCAGCGCTCGAAGTGGTGTGAATAACCGGAGGCCCAGAGTCGAGCGTGACCGTGTCGCTGACTGATGGAACCGCATCCCCACTTCTACGACCGATAGCCGTTTCCTTAACCCAATCGTGTGGCGCCGAGTCCTCAAACTCGGCTTCCACATCGATACTCCTCTTCAGCCGTTTCAAGTCGATCAACATGTCCTTGATCGTCTGATAGCGCTCGTCACGATCCTTCGCCAGCGCTTTGCTTACTATTCGCTCAAGCTCGGGCGGCACGTCGGGCGCGAATCGCGCAAGCGACATCGGCCTTTTGCCCAGGATGCCGGAGATGACATCGCCGAAGCTCGCGCCTTCGAATGGGACGCGGCCGGCGATCATTTCGTAGATAACAACGCCGAAGCTGAAGATGTCGGTTCGCGCGTCGACCCGCACCCCGCGTGCTTGTTCCGGCGACATGTAACTGACCGTGCCCATCACCACGCCGGGGTCGGTTTCGACAACTCTCTTGGTGACCGCGTAAGGGTCAGTTGCGGAAGCATCAGGGCTCTCGGTAAGCTTTGCCAACCCGAAATCCAGAACCTTAACAACGCCATCCGGACGCACCATTATGTTCTCAGGCTTGATGTCGCGATGTGTTATTCCGGCGGCGTGCGCAGCCGCCAGTGCGCTTGCAATCTGGATCGCAACGTCGCATATCTCGGCAGTCGACATTCTCGAC
>DATLWF010000423.1:0-3099 GCA_035576605.1 Blastocatellia bacterium
GGTCAAGAACTTCACCAACGTCGTGTTGCCCGGCAAGTCGCATCTGACGGCGATCATGGCCGGCTACATGCCGAAGGAGTATCTCGAGAGCCTGGTCAAGTTCATAAACGCCAACGACCCGAAGAAGTAGTCTCCTGTGAGCGCAGGCGTCCCTGTCTGGCTGGCGTTGCGCGAGAACGTGAGTAGGCGCGAGCGAAAGAAGGCAGGCAAGATGCCTGCGCTCCCAGGGTGTTGAATGATTAAGAGGAGGTACTTCCGATGCGACGCAATTTGATTACGATAGCCTTTGCCCTTGCCGTGGCCCTTTCCGGGCTTGCCTTTGCAGCTAACGACGCCATCAAGGTGGATGGAGGTCTGATCTCGGGCACGACTGCCGATGGCGTGCGCAGTTTCAAGGGAATCCCTTTCGCCGCTCCTCCGGTGGGCGATCTGCGCTGGAAAGCTCCTCAGCCGGTAGTGGCGTGGGAGGGAGTCCGCAAGTGCGAGACGTTTGGGCCCGAGTGCCCGCAAGCGCCTTACCCCGCGGGATCAATGTATGCATCGCCACCGCAAAAGCAGAGTGAAGATTGTCTCTACCTCAATGTGTGGACCGCGGCAAGGTCCGGCGAGAAGCGCCCGGTCATGGTGTGGATTCACGGCGGCGCGCTGACTCGTGGATCGGGAGCAAATCGAGTCTATGACGGAACAGCTTTCGCGAAGAAAGGCGTCGTCCTGGTGACCGTCAACTATCGGCTCGGGCCGCTTGGTTATCTCGCTCATCCTGAATTGACCAACGAATCGCCGCAGCACTCGTCCGGGAACTACGGCGTGTTGGATCAGATCGCGGCTTTGAAATGGGTGCAGAAGAACATTGCTGCCTTTGGCGGCGACGCAAAGAACGTTACGATCTTCGGTGAATCGGCCGGTTCGTGGAGCGTCAATACGCTGGTGGCAACGCCTCTGGCCAAAGGCTTGTTTCATCGCGCCATCGGCGAGAGCGGCGGCTCGTTTGGGCCGATGGCTTACTTAAAAGAGGATCGAGCCAGGCTGTCGGCGGCAGAGAAGGTCGGAGCGGCTTTCGCCAAGGCAGCCGGAGCCGATTCCCTCAAAGCATTGCGCGCGGTGTCCGCCGACAGGATCATCGATGTTTTCAACAATGACACTGAGGGGAAAAAGTTCAGGACTTCTCCGAACGTGGATGGATGGGTGCTGCCCGACGAGATTCGCAACATCTTTGCTAACGGCAAACAAAACGATGTGCCTGTGATTGTCGGCTCGAACGCCAATGAGATGACGACCCTGACCGTTCCGGCGACGGTGCCAAAGACGATCGAGGACTATCGCAAGCGCATAGAGCCGCTGTACGGCGAAGCGACCAGGGATTTCGACGCGCTATACCCGGTGAAGAGTGATGCGGATGTCCCGGCGGCGTATCTGGGCAGCCTGCGCGACGTGACGTTTACGCTGCCGATGCGCACATGGGCGCGCATGACTGCGACCGGACACTCCAAAGCTTATCTTTACTCCTTTAGCCACGTCGCTCCGAACCCGAACAGCAAGTACCTCGGCGCATATCACGCCTCGGAGATCGCTTACGTGTTCAACAATCTCAACCCGCAGAACGCGATGATCCAGGAAGTAGATCACAAGCTTGCTGAGACGATGTCGAACTACTGGGTGAATTTTGCGAAGACCGGCGATCCTAATGGCAAGGGTCTGCCGAAGTGGACTCCATACAACGCCAGCGACGAGCCTTACATGGATTTTGGTGATGTGGTTCAGGTGCGCAACCATTTGCTCAAAGAGCAGCTCGACTTCCTCGAGCAATTTCAGAAACGCCGCTGATCGAGGAGCGATAATCCCAGAAGAGGTAGTAGGCCATGAACAAAAGCACGATCACCGTTCTGATTGCGTCCTTGTTCGTTTGCGCTGCGGTCTCTGCGATCGCGCAGGAGAAGAAAACCAAGACCGGCCTGACAAAGGAAGACTGGGCTTACAAGCTGGCTGAAGGCGTGACGTCGAAGGAGGTCAGTTACTATAGCGACGGCGTCGCCTGCTACGCGAAGCTTTTCTTTCCCAAAGGATATTCCGCAACCGCCAAGACGCCGGGAGTGGTGCTCGCACAGGGATGGGCAGGCACGCATTTCTCGATCGAGAAATACGGCGCGCGGTTCGCCGAGCGCGGTCTCGTCGCTATGGTGATCGACTATCGCGGTTGGGGCTCAAGCGACGGGTTCATCTCACAAGCTCAACCCACGGTGAGCAAGGCCGACCCCGAACCTACGAGAGACGACAAGCGGTATACCAGCGCGAAAACGGACGTCGTTTCAAAACGCACCCGGCTCATTCCGATGAAACAGGTCGAGGACTATCGCAACGCCATTTCCTACCTTCAGGGCGAGCCGGGCGTTGACCCTGATCGCATCGGGATCTGGGGATCGAGCTTCGCCGGCGGCAACGTGATCGTGACCGCCGCGCTGGACTCACGAGTCAAGGCGCTCGTAGGACAAGTTCCGGCGATCAGCGGGAAGAACTCGCCCGTCGGGCCCGTGCCACTCAGAGGGAAGCTGCTTGAGGACGCAATCAAGCGCGCTCGGACCGGGCAAGGCGGAGAGTTCGAAACCGGCTTCTCGGCCCGGCGGATGGTGGATATTGAGACGCAGCAGATGGTCGCCGAGTACCGGCCGTTTCAATATCTGAAGGCTGTGGGCGACCGGCCGGTACTGCTCATCCCGGCCGAGAAAGATGAGCTAATCAACAATCGTGACAATGCCTACGCGGCGCTGGAAGTTCTCACCGGCCCGAAGAAACTGATTGAGGTGCCGGGGATCACTCATTTCGAGATGTACATCAACGAGGCGTTCGAGATCAGCTCCAATGCCGCGGCCAACTGGTTCCGCGAGCATCTTGGCGTCGAGCCGAAAAAGGAAGCGGCTCGGTAGTAAGTAATGGACCACGGAAATAGTCCGTTCACGGCTCACTTCTTTTTCTCGAGCACCCGCGCGACGAAACTCACCGAGCGTTTGTATTCCTTACCGTCGAATGTGTCGCTGTCCTCGTCGCGGCCCCTCACGACGCCATTCTCGAGCGAGTAATCCTTAAGCGTGTTGATGCCGGAGG
>DATLWF010000424.1:0-2648 GCA_035576605.1 Blastocatellia bacterium
AGTGATGGCACACCGATATGGGCGTATAAGTGCGACGATCGTTGCACCAACGTCTTCGAGGTTCAGGATTCAATCTCAGAAAAAACTGTGGGTGCGCTGATGTTGAAGCTGACAAACGAAGAGAGGAAATTAATCACCAAGCGGCCTACCCAGAACCAGGAAGCATATGAGGCGTATGTCAAAGGCCGTTATTTCTGGAACAAGAGAACGCCGGATGATCTGAAGAAAGCCGCGGACTATTTTCAACAGGCCCTTGATATAGACCCGACCTATGCTCTGGCTTACTCCGGACTCGCTGATACCTATAGTTACCGGGGATATGCTTTCGGCCGATTACCACCTCGGGAGGCTATTCCTCTAGCGAAGGCAGCGGCAGAACAGGCAGTGCAAATAGACGATTCGCTCGCCGAAGCTCACTCTTCGCTGGCTTTTGCGAGATTGCTGGACTGGGATTTTGCAGGCGCCGAGAGCGAATTCAAACGCAGCATCGAGCTGAACCCAAACTATCCATCGGTACACCACTTCTATGCCGTTTATCTATCAGAGGTGTTGGGCCGCTTCGACGACGCGCTCGCGGAAGCGAACAAAGGTCTGGAACTGGATCCGATGTCGCTCCCTGTCAACAATATCGTGGCGTTTCTCACTTTTCAGGGGCGTCGATGGGACGCCGCAATAAAGCAGTATCAGAGGCTTGCGGAAATATTCCCGAACAACAATGTACATGGGAACCTGAGTGACTGCTACAAACAGAAGGGTATGGAGAAGGAAGCCGCTGAAGAACGCCTGCAAGAACTTAAAGTCTCAGGCGCAACAGAGTCAAAGCTGCAAGCATATCGACACGTTTATGCGATATCGGGATGGAAAGGGATTATACGCAAAAGTGCGGAGGAGCAAGCTGCAGATTGGAAACGGGACCCCTGGCACAGAAGCGCCTTTGATATTGCATTGCATTACGCGGATTTTGGCGACAAAGAGCAGGCGCTCCTGTGGCTGGGAAGAGCATATGACGCGCACTCCGGCATGTTGATCTGGCTGAAGACGCAACCTCAGTTAGACAGCTTGCGTTCGGACCCTCGCTTTCAGGATCTGTTAAGGCAAGTCGGGTTCCCCCAGTAACGTTGATATCTCGAAGGATCGGATCCGAGCACGCCACAGTACCTCATTGAATTTCGTGGGCCGAAGCCGACGCCGCTAAAGCCCGGGAGGCGACTCATGAAACCCGATCGATGGGCGCTAATCAAACCTATTTTTGCCGAAGCTGCTGAGCAACCGGCGGCCGAACGAGCTGCGTTCATAAGATCTCGATGCAACGGGGATGATTTGCTCGTGGCGGAGATCGAGTCGCTGCTTGGCGCCCACGATCAAGCCGGGTCGTTTATTGAAGGTCTCCCCGACGTCTCCACAAGCGCATCGCGTGATGAGCAGGGTCCAGACAAGATGATCGGCCGATTAGTCGGCGCATATGAGCTGGTCCGAGAAATTGGACGCGGCGGCATGGGCTCAGTTTATCTGGCGACCCGCGCGGATGAGCAATTTCGCAAGCTCGTAGCGGTTAAGCTGATCAAAGCCGATTTAGACAACGAGTCGATAACCCGTCGCTTTCGAAACGAGCGCCAGATACTTGCGAGTCTCGATCATCCTAATATCGGGCGGCTCCTGGATGGAGGCGCCACCGAAGACGGTTCTCCATACTTCGTGATGGAGTATATCGAGGGAAAACCGATCAGGGACTATTGCGACGCGCACAGGTTGAGCACTGACGAGAGACTTAAGTTGTTTCGCGATGTCTGCTCGGCGGTTCATTACTCGCACCAGAATTTGGTGGTCCATCGAGATCTCAAGCCGAGTAATATTCTTGTAACCGAAGACGGAACGGTGAAGCTCCTGGACTTCGGAATCGCGAAACTGATCGGCGCCTCGGCAAGTTTTGGGGAAGCATCCCTGGCCACGTCGCGAGTCATGACGCCCGAGTATGCGAGTCCGGAACAAGTTCGGGGCGAGACTATCACTACCTCAAGCGATACTTACTCGCTCGGAGTGATGTTATACGAACTCCTGTGTGGCCACCGTCCTTATCGCGTCGCCACAACATCGCCGCTCGAGATGATCCGGGCGATATGCGAGCAAGAACCGGAGAGACCGAGTACGGCAGTCGGTCGCACCGAAACGACGAACACCTCTGCCGGCGAAACAAGTGTAACCCCGGAAATAGTCAGTAGAGCGCGAGACTCACAACCCGATAAGTTGCGCCGTAAGTTGGAAGGCGATCTGGACAACATCGTTTTGAAGGCGATGCGCAAAGAACCGCAGCGACGATACAGCTCGGTTGAACAATTCTCGGAAGACCTTCGGCGCTACCTCGATGGGCTTCCTGTAATTGCGCGCAAGGATACCATCGCGTATCGCACGGCCAAGTTCGCGATGCGGCACAAAGTTGGTATCGCGGCCGCGGCATTCGTAATCCTCATATTGCTGAGCGCGACTGCTATCACTTCATGGCAAGCCCACGTTGCACGAGTCGAGCGCGCCAAAGCTGAACAGAGGGCCGCGGAGATGCGAAAGCTATCAAACTCGCTGCTCTCTGACGTGCAAGATTCGCTCAGTGTGCTGCCTGGCGCCGCTCCTACGCAACGTTTGTTAGCCCAGAA
>DATLWF010000425.1:0-15713 GCA_035576605.1 Blastocatellia bacterium
ACTTGGTTATCTGTCCCGCGGTACCGCTTCCGGTAACGTTCCCGGAACCGCCGCCTTGTCCTGCGGCGGCAGGTTGCACCAGCGCCGGAGCGTTCTCCAGATTTCGCCCCTCCCGAAGAATTGTGAGCTGCGCCGACTGCATCCCGCTCGTTTTGCCGTTCCGCTTCCTGGTTGTGATAAGGTAGTCATATACTCCGTCTGCCACGGGCTCGCCTTGCTGATCCAGCATATTCCAGTCGAGCGTTTGACCGGCCACAAAGCCGCTGTCAAACAGCTTTTGACGCGAAGCGTTGAAGACCTCCACTCTGAATTCGCTGGTCGGCGCTTGAGACTCGAACCGCACCTTATCTCTGTAAGTCGTCGCGTCGATCATGGACGACTGCGCCAGTACGTTCTGCAACCCTGCCAGCGTTATTAACCATAGTGTCGTAGTGTGAAGCATTCTCGATTTCATTAATGGTTCCTCCTTCTCGTGAATTGTGAGTTTTTAGAATCTGAATCGGAAGTAGTAGTGCGCGGCGAACTCGCGCCATCACGATCTGGAAAGAATGTGAGGAATCAGCGTCGCTATTGCACCTCTTGAATGCTGCCTAGCGCGCTCGGTAAATCGTCTCCGAGTTTCGGACAAGCGGTGCGGGTTTCGTGTCGGCGCTCCCGCTGGCCATCATCGCCGTTCTTTCGTGATCCCTATGAGGATGATTTTGCGGTCCGCTTTACGTCCTTTTCAAAACCGAGGCAAGGATAGGCGCTCCGCTTAACTGGCGACAGGCATATTCGGGCTTTTTTTTGGTGGTTCGGATCGTGGTGATCCCAGGTCAATAGATAATCCGGCTGCGCAGGGCCTTGCAAACGGCTTCGGACTTGGAGTGAACGTGCAGCTTGTCGTAGATGCTGCGAATGTAATTTCTTGCCGTATGAACGCTTATTCTCAGTGTGTCGGCGGCCCCCTGATAGGTTTGGCCTTCCACCAGCAGCCTGAGCAACCGCATTTCCTGCGGAGTCAGTCGCTCGTCTATTTTCTCCGGCGGTCCGGTCTTCTGAAACAATGTGACCACCTTGCGCGCTATTTCCGGAGACATCGGAGCGCCCCCGTTGTGAGTTTCTCGGATCGCTTCGAGAAGTCTTGCCGGGGGAGTGTTTTTCAGCAGGTAACCGCAGGCCCCTTTACAGATTGATTCGAATACCTTGTCTTCGTCGGCGTTTATGGTAAGCATCAGCACTTGCACAGAGGCGTATTTCTCCTTGAGCGCTCCAATTCCATCAGACCCGAGCATTCCCGGCAGATGAATATCCAGTAGCAGCACGTCAGGTGTGTCTCGCGGCTGTGAGATCAGTGTCTCTTCTACCGAACGAAATTTTGCCGCGCACCGGTAACCTGGTGTCCCGTCTATGAGCAAGGCTAATCCTTCGCGGGTTGCTCGGTCATCCTCCACAATCAAAACGCGAATCGGCTCGCTCATGACGCGCTGGTTATTCTCTGGGCTCACTTGCGGAAATGTGCTCCTCGATCTTCTTATTCCGACATACTACGTTAGATCAAGCCGCATTTAGATCCACTGATGCCTGATTCGCCCCAGACTATCTTACTTTTACATTCTCAACCATAGCATATTTATGCCATGGTCTTTTTGAGAGGAACCGCGAGCCGTATATGAGTCCCCTGGCCGGGCGATGAATCGACGCTCAGCGTTCCTCCAAGCCGAGTGGCTCGTTCTCGAATATTCGCAAGACCGTGAACGGTGCGTCCGTTGTGGTCATTTTGGTCAATCGAAGCGACGTCGAATCCACGTCCATCATCGCGTATCTCTGCGATAATCTGATTTTGACCTATGCCCAGGCTGAGTTGGACCGACTTGCACTGGGCGTGACGCGCCGAGTTGTTGATCGCCTCTTTGAATATTAAGAACACCTGACGGCGCTGTTCAGGATTCAGTTTGATCTTGTCAAATTCCGGCGGCGCTTGAAAACTCCAGGCAATCCCTTTGGTCCCAAGCAGATCGGACGCAAACTGTCGGACTCGGAAGACCACATTGTTAAGATCGTCTCGCCTGGGATCAATGGCCCACACAATGTCGCTCATCGAATCGACCGTACCACGCGCCGAGTCTGCAATCTCGGCCAAGATAGAGACCGACTCGTAGGTTGGGTCTTCCATTCGGCGCTTGGCGACTTCGCTTAGGATGGCCATCCGTGACAAGCTCGATCCGATATCGTCGTGCAGGTCAGTGGCAATGCGCGTACGGACGCGCTCCAACTCCACCAGGCGCGCGACGCGGTATCGATAAAGAGCATAAAGCATCAATGTGAGTCCGATTGCAACCAGCGTGAGGAACCACCAGCGCGACCAAAAGGGAGGAAGAATCCGGAACGCGACGGCGGCTGGGTTGGGACTGACCACACCATCGGAGTTGACGGCGCGCACCAGGAATCTGTACCGACCCGGAGCCAGCCGGGCATAGTTTACACTGCGTTGTTCAGTCGGCGCGCTCCAGTCCGTGTCGGCGCCCTCGAGCTTGTACTGGTAATTCAGCACTACTCCTGACGTGAAGTTCAATCCGATGAAATCGATCTGTAGTTGACTCTGATCTACGCCGAGATCCGGCAGAAGGATTTCGCTTTCGCCGAGAGCGGAAACAAACTGACTTGATCCCGCCACGTGCAGGTCGCTGATGAGGATCGGCGGCGGCGCCTCCGGCGACTCGCCGGGAACGGGCACAAAGTGTGTCAAACCCCTCGACGTACCAAACCAGAGTCCGCCCTGGCGGTCGCGAAACGAGGCTTTGAAGGCGCCGGATGGTAAACCATCGGCGGTGGTGAAGTGTCGGAAATCGCCCGTTGCCGGGTCCAGCCGGTCGAGGCCGCGCGCGGTTCCGATGTAAATGTACCCTTGCAGGTCCTCGACGATCAGTTGATCCGGCAAGGGCTCGATGCTGTCGCTCGACAGTCCTTGCGCAGTTGTGTAATCAAAGAAACTGGGCCGCTCCGCCTCGGGTTCATCGATCCGGATCAGCCCGCTCCGCGACGACGCGAGCCAAAGTCTGCCGGCACGATCTACGTAGATACTCGCGATCACGCCTGGCGGGAGACCGTCGCTTGCAGCAAACAATGTAAATCTCCCGTTGCGATAGCGTGCGATCTGGCCGTTGAAACCAATCCAGACGTTGCCGGCGTGATCTTCACCGAACGAGCGAGGCATGGAGTCCTCCCTGGGAAAGCCGGGCACGCTGGAAAGGTCCCGAAATTCCTGCACAGTGCGCTCCCACATCAAAAGAGGTGGGCCAGACATTTCCGAGATCCACACATTACCACCTGAATCTTCAAAAAGTCGCCAGGGTTGGTCGTGAACGAATCCATTCTTATGCGTGTAAACCGCAAGCGGTCGCGCTGTCTTTATTTGATCGAACCGATCGGCGGGGCGGAAACGATAAATTCCTAGTGCCCAACCAACCCACCACTCGCCGTTCCGGCATTGCAACGTTTGCCCCTCGGTGTGCCAACCGAGGTCGGGTAAAGCATTCGGCTTGAACCACGTAAACCGTTGTCCGTCGAATCGACCCAGGCGAGTATGGTGGTAATCTGTTGTTCGGCCGAGTGGGTCTAACTCTGCGCCTTCGAAGACGCTGGTGTGCTTGTCCCCGAGGACGCTACCTCTGAAACAAATTCCGCCAGTCCGGTCCATAAAAATCGAATTGACCGAGTACAGGCCATCTCGCTCGCCGTACGTAACAAAGCCGTCGCGTTCGAGTCTCATCGCCCCTGCGCTATTCGTGCCCAGCCACAAATTGCCGCCCAGATCTTCATTAAGCGCCGTGATGTCAAAATAATTCAGGCCGTTTCTCTCGCTGTACGAATGAAACCATTGTCCGCGATTGTCACGGTTTGGGAAAAACTCGAGCAAGCCGGTGTTAGAGGCAATCCAGAATCTGTGATCGGAAGTTTCAAAGAGCTGGAACACCCAAAAGCTCGGCATTCCCTCCCGAGTTGAATATGCTGCGACGACGACGGGAGCTCTATGCGTAGAATCGGCAGCGAATTGAAAAAACCCGCCGTAGCGTGTGCCCGCCCATAAGTTACCGTCATGGTCCTGGAGAAGGTCGTGAAGATAGTCGTCCGGCAAACCGTCTCGCTTCGTGTAACGCGCCGAGCTACCGTCAGGCCAGAGTCGATACAATCCCCTCGGCGCGGCAACCCATAACGAACCGCTGCGGTCTTCCAATAGATCCCAAATGGATTGCCCTTCGTAATCCGTCTCCGGGAGGGGTATGTCGATCCGGCGCAACACGAAGTGACCTTCCGCTCGGTCAAGTCGGTATAGTCCTTTGTGCGTGCCGCACCATATCGTGCCGTTGTGGTCTTCAAGTAACACTGTAATCGCTCCCGCATACTTGTCTCCGCCCTCAGGCAAGACCACCGTAAACATCGGCTGGTTTCCCGGGCTCGCCTCGCTCGCATACATCACTCGATTTTGTGGCCGTGCCTTTGGATTAAAGCGCACAAGGCCGGCGTTGGTAGCCACCCAATACTCGCCCTCGCGTGTTTCCAGAAAGTCGGCGACCTCACGCCGGGGTAACCCCTGATCCGTGCCGTAGTTTGTGAAAGTGTAGCCATCGAAGCGAGACAGGCCACCGGGCGTGCAAAACCAAAGGAATCCGCGCGAGTCACGCACAATCCGATCGACGTTGTTGTGCGCCAACCCGTCGACGGTGCTGAAGCTCTTGAGCGGCAAACGTTCTGCCCTGACCAGGTTCGACAGTCCTAGCAGAACCAACAATAACCAGAAGGTACGAACTGAGGTTGTAACGCTTTTGAACCTTCCGACGCGCATAGATCAATCAACACCGTGAGGAGTTGAGGCGTGTAAATCGGCGTTCCGCTCAGATCCGAGCTTCTACTTCAGAAGCTGACCCGGCAGATGCGGTCACTGTAGTCAGCCTTGCTCCTCCTGTCAATCCAACAACCGCCGATCCAGGATTGGAATTGCAACAAGCGCATTCGGCTTCGAGCCGGTGCGCGTTCTGGCCAATCTCTTGTTGAACGGCTCTTACGCGTTGTGATTGTTTCGATCTCGCCATTCATATACAATCACACTCTTTTCATCAGTCTTAGTCGCGCCGAACCCATTGCAGCACCTGCGCCACAGAGACATTTCACCCATGTCAGCCGTCCTCGGCATTTGTAGCGAAGCAGTAGGTAAGCAGAACTCTAACCATCAACTCGGAGAGTAAGAGATGAAACAAGACAAAATCACCAGACGAACGTTCTTGGCGGGTACGTCCGGCGCGGCTCTCAGCGCGATGATCGTACCGCGGCACGTGCTCGGCGGGACGGCCTACAACGCGCCGAGCGATACGATCAACTTCGCTCTCATCGGCTGCGGCGGTCAGGGGAAGACGGACGCGATAGAACTCATCACCGGAGGGCAGAATCTGGTGGCGCTCTGCGATGTAGACTACGGCTTCGTAGATCGGGAAGTTGCATTACGTACCAAAGGCAGCGATGGAAAACCAAACGAGGCGATGCTCAAACTGCAGGAGGTCTACAGCAAGGCGAAGCGCTACGCCGACTTTCGCAAGATGCTCGAGCAGCAAAAGGACATTGACGCGATCGTCGTGGCCACGCCCGACCACACACACGCCGTGATTGCCAGGTCCGCGATGGAGATGGGTAAGCACGCCTACGTCGAAAAACCGCTCACCTACACGGTGCAGGAAGCCCGCATATTGCGCGAGACCGCAAAACGCACGAAAGTCGTCACGCAGATGGGAAACATGGGCCACTCCAGCGAAGGCGCGGCCCTCATCAACGAATGGATTCAAGCGGGCGTGATCGGCGAAGTCCGGGAGGTCCACGTCTGGACCAATCGCCCAATCTGGCCCCAGGGCGTCCCGCGTCCGTCCAAGCCGGCCATTGCGTCAGATGGGCCGGCGGCGGGCTCCGGAACTTCCTGGACATCACGCAGTGTGAACAAGACGTTGGCGACGGCTATGGATGGCGACTATTCAGTGCCCGAGGGTCTTGACTGGGATTTGTTCCTCGGCCCCGCGCCGGAAGTGCCGTACCATCCGATCTATCATCCATTCAACTGGCGCGGATGGGCGGACTGGGGGACCGGCGCGATCGGCGATATGGCCGCGCACCTGATTGACCATCCCTACTGGGCATTGGGGCTGACCTATCCGACCAGCGTCGAAGCGACGTCGACTCCATGGGGCGCCGACAGCAACAACAAACCGGTCAGCTACCCGCTGGCGACGCAGGTCGTTTACAAGTTCCCGGCGCGAGGTTCTCAGCCGCCGGTGACGATCACCTGGAACGACGGCGGACTGATGCCTGCGCGTCCCGATCTGCTGCCGGAAGACGTGCCGCTCGATCGCGGCGGGGGCGTCATCTTCATCGGCAAGAAAGGCATCCTGCTGCACGGAACTTACGGCGCGAACCCGAAACTCTACCCGGCGTCGCTGATGGAAAAGGCGGCCAAAGTGCCGAAGACTTATCCGCGAGTTGAGACCACAGAAGGCAAAACGCCTCAGGCCAAGCATCGCATGAATTGGATCAACGCGATCAAAGGTAAGGACAAGGCGACCTGTCCGTTCGAATACGCCGGACGGCTGGCCGAAACGATGTTGCTCGGCGTCGTGGCGATGCGCACCGGTCAGGGCAAGCGGATCTACTACGACGGTGAGGCCGGCAAAATCACGAACCCCGCTGATGCCAACCAATACCTGCAACGGGAATACCGCAAGGGCTGGAGTCTCTAAATAACAAATGATTCTTGTTACCGGCGGCGCCGGCTACATCGGCAGCGTGACTGTTGAGTTGCTGCGCGCTCGCGGCGAGCGGGTGGTAGTGCTCGACAACCTGTCGAGGGGACACCGCGCCGCGATTCCTCGCGATGTGCCGTTCTATATGGGAAGCATCGGCGATAGCGAACTGGTGGCGCGCATTGCTGGCGAGCACGAGATCGAGGCCTGCATCCATTTTGCGGCGTTCGCTTATGTGGGCGAATCGGTCACCGAACCCGCACGCTACTTTGAGAACAACGTCGAACAGGGCATCGCGCTGATGGGAGCTTTGCTCAAAGCAGGAGTGCGCCGCGTGGTGTTCTCCTCAACCTGCGCAACCTATGGCGAACCGCAAGAAGTTCCGATTCCCGAGATGCACTCTCAGAAGCCAACCAATCCATACGGCTGGTCAAAGCTCTTTATGGAACGGATACTCGCGAGCTACGACGCCGCTTACGCAATGAGATATATCGCACTACGCTACTTCAACGCGTCGGGTGCGACCGAACAGCACGGTGAGCACCACGTACCTGAGACCCATCTCGTTCCCAACGTCTTCCTGGCAGCGCACGGCCAGCTTCCGGCGGTCTCTGTTTTTGGCAATGACTATCCGACACCCGACGGAACTGCGATCCGCGATTACATACACGTCGCTGATTTGGGAACCGCGCACATTCTGGCGTTGGACTACCTGAGAGCGGGTGGCGCATCTGAATGCATCAACCTGGGCAATGAGCAGGGGTATTCGGTGCTGGAAGTGATCGAGACCGCACGCCAGGTGACCGGGCGCCCGATTGAGATCAACATCGAACCGCCGCGGGCTGGAGACCCCTCGCACCTGGTCGCCAACGCAGAGAAGGCTCGCACGCTTCTCGGCTGGCAGCCCGCGTACCCGGATCTTGCGTCTATCCTTCGCACTGACTGGGAGTGGCGGATGAACCATCCGAGAGGATACGCCGCGGAGTGATTTTGGGTTGATTTTTTGGCGTGCGGCGTCTTGCGTTGTGGGCCGCGTAGCGGTCGCCTATCGATAGACATTGACGGACGAGGTTGAGGTGGGCCGCGTAGCGGTCGCCTATCGATAGACATTGACGGACGAGGTTGAGCCGCGTAGCGGCCGCCTATCGATAGACATTGGCGGACGAGGTGAGGTGGGCCGCGTAGCGGCTACCTATCGATAGACATTGGCAGACGAGGTGAGGTAGGCCGCGTAGCGGCTACCTATCGATAGACATTGGGACGAGGTTGAGGTGGGCCGCGTAGCGGCTACCTATCGATAGACATTGGGACGAGGTGGAGGTGGGCCGCGTAGCGGCTACCTATCGATAGACATTGGCAGACGAGGTGAGGTGAGCCGCGTAGCGGCCGCCTATCGATAGACATTGGCGGACGAGGTTGAGCCGCGTAGCGGTCGCCTATCGATAGACATTGGCGGACGGGGTTGAGCCGCGTAGCGGTCGCCTATCGATAGACATTGGCGGACGAGGTTGAGCCGCGTAGCGGCCGCCTATCGATAGACATTGGAACGAGGTTGAGGTGGGCCGCGTAGCGGCCGCCTATCGATAGACATCGGCGGACGAGGTTGAGGTGAGCCGCGTAGCGGCCGCCTATCGATAGACATTGGAACGAGGTTGAGGTGAGCCGCGTAGCGGCTACCTATCGATAGTCATTGGGACGAGGTTGAGGTGGGCCGCGTAGTGGCCGCCTATCGATAGACATCGGCGGATGAGGTTGAGGTGAGCCGCGTAGCGGCTACCTGATCGCACAGGCTATTTGCGATGGCACAATGTGCTCTTGAGCTATCGATAGGTGGCCGCTACGCGGCCCGGCCGTGCCAAACCTGTCACCTATCGATAGGTGGCCGCTACGCGGCCCCGCCGTGCCAAACCGCTACGCGGTGTATCCGCACAAGTTGAATCTGCCGGCTTGCTTGAACTAAACTCGGCTGCATCAAAACAAAACTCACAGGAGGCATTATGTCAGGCGAAATGGTTGAATTTAAGAGCAACGGTGGCACCGCAAGCGGGTATTTGTCATTGCCGGCTTCCGGCAAAGGGCCAGGCGTGATTGTGATCCAGGAATGGTGGGGACTGGTCCCGCATATCAAAGACATATGCGATCGCTTCGGGGCGGAGGGCTTCGTGGCGTTAGCTCCGGACCTGTACCACGGCAAGTCAACCACCTCACCGGACGAAGCCGGCAAGCTGATGATGGCGCTGCGCATCGACGAAGCCGAGAAAGACCTGCGCGGCGCGGCCGAGTATCTGCTCAATCATTCCGCAACAACCGGCAGCAAAGTCGGTAGCGTGGGCTTTTGCATGGGCGGTGCACTCTCGCTTTACGCCGCGACCAAAAACGAGAAAGTCGGCGCGTGCGTGGTGTTCTACGGCGGACATCCGAACGTGAAACCTGACCTGCCTAACTTGCAAGCGCCGGTGCTTGGACTCTATGCCGAGCGCGATGGCCACGTGACTCCCGAGTCCGTTCACCAGCTGGAACAGCAACTGAAGAAACTCGGGAAGTCAGCAGAAATACACATCTATCCCGACGTCGATCACGGGTTCTTTAACGATCAGCGGCCGACCGTGTACAACGAAGCCGCGGCGAAAAATGCGTGGAGTCGGGTGCTGAAGTTTTTCGGTGAGCACTTGAGATAATTCAATAACTGAGGGACTCGCAACGGATCACCTATAAGCACCATGGAAATCGTCTGCAGTCATGTTTTATTAAGGGTCTGCTCGGAGGGCGCGTTGGTTTCGATCCCTTCGTATGGGCCCGCGGACATCGTGACTCTCTGCTTCAACGAAGCGCCTTCCTGATTGAGCGCAATCTCCACCTCAGCCTTCTCTACGTCTTTGACTGTTATAGTCTTTTTGACCAAGCCATAGCTGACTGTAGTAATGTACAAGTCAAGCTCGCCCGGCTGGATGCCTTCCAACGTGAAGACACCGTTCTCGTCCGTGGAGGTGCTTTGTTGAGATACAACAACGATGATCCTGACCTTTGCGATGGGCTCGCCTGATAGAGCATCAACTACTCGGCCGTGGAGGGTCATCGAGCGGCTCTGTTTAGCGAGGCCGGCGGTCTCGTGGGAACTGCCAGTGTCAGTGTGTAAGGCAAAGGTGGTTATGGGAAGCACAAAACAGCATGCTTACGCGCAATAGAAGTGTAAACGAAAGCACGCCTCCTCACGCTGTCAGATCTTTTTAGCGCAGCACGTCCCGCTACTACCTTGTTCGCGTGAGCCTCAATGCAACTCACTTCGTTAATCATCGATTAAACGAGTTCAAACTTCGCTGCGCGATTGCTAACATCGTCAGGTGAGCGGCGCACTAAGCACGAACCAGTTGATTCCTGTAATCGTCGGGCCCACGGCTTCCGGCAAAAGTGACCTGGGCATCAAGCTGGCCCTGGCGCGCAACGGCGAGATCATCAACCTCGATTCCGTTCAGGTCTATCGCGGTATCTACATCGCGACCGCCAAAGTCCCTCAGGCCGAGCGACAAGGCGTGCCGCATCATTTGATCGACATAGTCGAGCCCACCGAGAACTTCACCGCGGGCGATTACGCACGTCTGGCGCCGCGGACGATTCGAGAAGTCGAATCTCGCAATCATACCGCGATACTCGTGGGCGGCACGGGCTTTTACTTGCGCGCATTGGTGAAGCCTCTCTTTGAAGGACCCCCGACCGACTCGAGGCTCCGCGAGCGGCTCGCCGCTTCGCGCGACAGAAAGGGTCCGGAGCATCTGCATCGAATGCTCAAGCGCGTTGACCCGCAGGCGGCTGTGAACCTCAGTCCGCGTGACTGGCCGCGCACGATGCGCGCGCTGGAAGTCTACTTTCAAACCGGCCTGCGCATCTCGGAATCGCAACCCAAAATGCCTCCCCCGCCCGAGCTTGCATCGCGCACGCGAGTGATCGTGCTAAATCCGCCGCGAGAAGAGTTGTACTCGCGGATCAACAAACGCGCCGATGAGATGTTCGACAGCGGGCTGGTTGAAGAAGTCGAGTCACTGATCTCGTCAGGAATCCCGCCGGCGGCGAAAGCTTTTCAAGCTCACGGATATCGTCGCGTCGTTGAATACCTGCAAGGCAAACGAACTCGCGACGACGCGCTCAATCAGATGAAGCTTGACACCCGCCACTATGCGAAACGCCAACTCAGTTGGTGGCGCTCCTGGCCGGGAGTGAAGTGGATCGAGCGATTCGGAGATGAGCAGGATGCGTTCGAGGCTGCCGACCGTTATCTGGCAGGCTGCTGAAAAAGCCAAAGAGGACGTGACCCCAAGAGTGCCGATAATCCCACCAAAGCAGTGGTTGGTTCTGGAGTTTGGACATTTTCTCTCCCAAATCCCACCAACGCAGTTAGTGCGATTGCACCTGAACACTTGTGCGTCATCTACTCTTTCAGCGGGCTGCTAGACAGAGAAGCAGTGTAGATTCCGCGTATAAGTTCAAAAACTGATTATCTCCTCTATCACTTGATCGAGGCCGAGCTTCTCAAACTCATCCCGCTCGCGCGCGAGTAGCTTCCGCAGATCCTCAGTCACGTAAGAGCGAAACCTGTCGGCGTATGCGGTCGACCGAGTCACCCCCTCGACTGCCAGCTTGAGCGCTTCTGTTAGGCCAACGACAAATTCTTCAGCGGTGGCGTGTCCCACGAAAACGATTTCTCCCGCAAGGTACTCGAACTCACCGGCGAATGGATCGAGGTACGGGAACCGGTCAGCGATCCTGAGTTGCCCGGCGCGCAAGGCCATTGAGAAACTATCGGGCCGGCCAACCGATTGAGCCGCTTCCTCGATCGCCTGGGCTATCTCGGCCATCATCCGCTTTGCCTCGGCCATAGCTTCCACGTCGGCAGCAGGCGGGGGAAGCTCACCCAACACAAACGAAAAGTCTTCGTGCTGGGGTTCGCTCAAGTCCTCGGCCAGGCCGGGAATTTCGGCTTCTGCGAGCGGCGTGAAGCTGGCCTGGGTTGCCGCAGCGGCGGCGGCTCCCTCGTTCGAAACTCCGTTGCGGTCATCACGCTCCACGGTGAGTTCGGCAAGATCCGGGGGCGTGACGGGGTCGGGCTCGATTGAGCCGGCAAACAAATCGTCGGTCGGTAACGCTCCGGATGCCGAGCTTTGAAGACTCGCGAGGTGTGGTCCTTGATTCACGCTTGCGGCCTCCGAAAGGGGAGACGCGGGGATGTGCTCATTGGAAGAGTGCTCAGCAGGCAAGTCACCCGTCTCAACTCCCGCTCGCGTGTAATACACATCGAACGCTCCGCCTGTGTGGTTGTATTCGTCGAGCAGCTTGCCGAGCGCGGCATTACCGACCGGGTCCAGCGCACCAGAGTTCGCGGCGCCCGTTGAGGTGATAATTCGACATTCGGTGTCGTGCACGTGGATCAGAGCGCCCGGTCCGCCATCGGTGTTGGTCTCGATAAACCACTCGCGATCGGGCTCGCGAACGAGCTTCCAGATCATCTTCTCGAGGTCTGTAAACTCGGTGCTCAAACCTACGTACAGCGGCTGAGCGTTTATCCGCCCGGCGACGGCGCTTGCCGTGGTGGCCGAATAACCGTAGATCGAAACGCTCCCGCGTTCGCGGCTCGAACGCTCCGCAAGCTGCTCGACTGTGGCTCGAGTGTAGGGGATGGCTGTGTCCGGGCTCTGCTGCTCACCGCGCTTCTCGACAACAGCGGACACATTGCCACTGACGATGACGATAAAACCATCGGTGTCGCGCAGCACTACCTCGACGACACCCGAAAAGCCGCCTTCACAGAGATCGACGACAAGCGCATCCACAAGCACGTAGCTCGTCGCCAGATTCTCGTGGATGATTTCCCCGGGAGGAATAAACATTACTTATTTACTATTTGTCATTTGCCATTTGTCATTTGTTCAGGACTCGTCATCGTTCTTTTGTTTAGAGTGACCATGGGGCTTGGGAAATGACAAATGACAAAATGGAAAATGGAAAATGGAAAATGACTATTTCTTGCCCGCCGGCTTGAAGTTCCCTTTCTTAATCGCCTCGATGATTCGCTTCGCGTGGTTGCGAGCGATCAACGGCTGACTATCGTCGCCAGCGATCTCATTCAAGGCGGTCAACAGCCGCGCCGGCTCGGCTATACGCGCCAGCCTCAAGTCATTTTCCAGCATTTCAAGCTGCTTAGGCACATCAAGAGGCTGATAGCGCTCGGCGTTCTCGATATCAAACAGCGATATCTCCTGCGAGGCGATGCCGCGAAAGATTTCCTCCAACTCCCTCATGTGTGGGTTCAGCGTGTAATTGAAACGAACCGTGCGTTCGCGAGCGCCTTGCTTCGCGCCAAGTGTCACCCACCCCAGGTGCTTGAAGTCTCTCTTGTCTTGATAATCCGTGTTCAACGCGAGAAAGTCCGAGATTTCAAACAGGCTGCGTATGCGGGTGAGGGTCCCGGGGAGAAGCTTGAGCTTACAGTCCAGAATCTCGTCTGATGTTCCACGCGTGAATCTAAGTTCGCCGGCGCCGTTCGAGTTGAGGTCGATCTCGATCACGCGGAGGTCGAACCGCGGGTTCTCGAACTTGTAGCTGAAACTCATCTCACCGCCAGGAGCCGAGCCGTTGATGCTCTGCGGCTTCTGCGCAAGCACGCACGTAGCCCCCGACAACAAAACCAGAAGAGACAGAGTAAAACGATTTAAGCGCATATGATCGCTACAAGCTCAAACAGGGACGATCAAAATAAACAAGAATAATTAGAATCTATCCCTGCCTATCCTGTCCATCCCTGTTTTGAGAGAGGCCTACTCGAACTTTACCGAAACCAGTTTCGACACGCCCGGTTCTTCCATCGTCACTCCATAGAGCGCGCGAGCCGCTTCCATCGTGCGCTTGTTGTGGGTAATGACCAGGAACTGCGTGCCTTTGCTCATCTCTATTACCTTGCTGGCGAACCGGCCGACGTTTACTTCGTCCAGCGGCGCGTCGACTTCGTCCAGTATGCAGAAGGGCGACGGGCGATACTCGAAGATCGCCAGCACGAGGGCGATCGCTGCCATCGCTTTTTCACCGCCCGACAACAGCAGCACGTTCTGCAATCGCTTGCCGGGCGGCTGCGCTATCAAGTCTATGCCAGACTCGAGCACGTCGTCTTCATCGATGAGCATCATCTCGCCGCGGCCGCCGCCGAAAAGCTCGACGAACATGCGTTGGAAGTTCTCGTTGATGTGAGTGAACGCGTGGCGAAACCGCTCACACGAGCGCCGCTTGATCTCCGCAAGCGCTTCCTCGGTCATCTTTATCGAGTCGAGTATGTCGCGCCGTTGCTCAGTCAGGAACCGGAAGCGCTCGTCCGCTTCTTCAAGCTCTTCCAGAGCCATCATGTTGACCGGTCCCATCTCGTCGAGCTTGATTCGCAGCTCGTCATGGCGCGCGCGCGCCTCGTCAATATCACCAGTGGTCAGTGGTCGGTGGTCAGAGGCCAGTTGTGGTGCTCGACCTGATTCAGATTCCGGCTGGCTCTCATCGTTGCTTCCAGGAACTTGTGTGTCAGACGACGGTTCCGAGGCCCCAGCCAATTGGCCACTGGCCACTGACCACTGGCCACTGCCCGCCAACTCAACACTGGTCACGACATCCTCGAGGGACATCGCCAGCTCCGAGAAACACGTCTTCGTCAGGTGCTCGGCTTCTGATTCGATCCGCGCCCGTTCGACTTCGATTTGGCCTCGGCGGTCGTGCGCCGCAGCAACAGCCTGTCTCAACTCGCCGAGCATCGTTTCAAGCTCGTCGCTCCGCGTTCGCGCTGCGGCAAGTTCTCCGCTGCCCGCGTCGATCAGCTCGGCAAGCGAGGCCCGATCGGTTTCCAGCCGCAGCGCGGCGCCCGCGCTTTCTTCCAGCGATGTCGTGAGCGCATCTACGCGGCCACGGCTGTCGTACAACTCCAACCGGTTTCGATTGATCCTCGATCTCAGTTCCTCGGCTTCACTCTCAGTCCGCCGCACTTCCGCTCTGGCCCCGTGCAGACGCTCGGCGCGCGCGGCAACGGACGCGCGGATTGCAGAAACTTGTTGCGACAGTTCTTCAACGTGAGCGCGCATTTCGACAAAGCGCGATCCCGCCTCGTCGAGCGACCTTTGCACCTCCTCACACGACGCTTCGGCCGCCCCAAGCTGCGAGCCGAGCTGCTCAATGCGGGGTTCGAGTTCCGCTCGCTCCGCCGCCGACTGCTCCATCTCGGCTTCGACCACCCGGACGTGTTGGGCTGCGCGTTCGAGGTCGCGCGCAAGTCCTTCCAGGTGAGAGTTGCGCGCCGCAGCCGATTTCTCGTGCTCGCGAAGCTGCTGGTCGAGTAACGACGCTTCAAGTTCGACGCGATGCAACCGCGCTTCGGCGCCAGTCATCTCGTCGGAGATTCGCTTCTCTTCTTCGGCGCCGCTTTGCGCTTGCTCGCGAAGTTGTTTGATCTCGCGCTTCAGGCCCAGTAGCGACGTTCCCTTCTGCCCGGCCTGCGCACCGGTGACGATCAGGCGGCCGTTGACGACTTGCTCGCCGTCATAGGTCACATAGATCACCGACGAGTTTTCAATCGACAGATGAAGCGCGGCTTCGATATCGGGCACAACCGACGCCGCGCACTTTTCCGGGAACGCGCGCTCGACCACCGCCTTGATCTCCGGCCTTATGCCAAGCAGATCGATAGCGCGGAGCACGTCGAGTCGAAAGCGGGAAGCGTGCGCCGTAGCCTCTTCGTCAAACTGCCGCGCTGCCGCCCGGTCGTCTGACTCCGGCGCCGCCTCAACGTGAGAATCCGAGATCGGCGGGGGAGTATCGCCATCAAGCCGAATCACGATCGCGTCAATTGAAGAGAGATCGGCCGGAGGCAGTTGCCGCTCTTCGGGCACATACTCGGGCTGAAGCCGCAAGGCTTCGCGTTCGGCATCGATCGCT
>DATLWF010000426.1:0-14605 GCA_035576605.1 Blastocatellia bacterium
GTTCTCCGCATCTGGCGGCGCCCGAATGCAGGAGGGTGCGATCTCGCTGATGCAGATGGCAAAGATCTCAGCAGCACTCGCGCGGCTGGATGAAGCGGGGCTTCCGTTCATTTCCGTGCTAACCGATCCGACGACCGGTGGAGTTACTGCGAGCTTCGCGATGCTTGGGGACCTCAACATAGCCGAGCCGGGAGCGCAGATCGGTTTCGCGGGGCCGCGCGTGATCGAGCAAACCATCAAACAAAAGCTGCCGGAAGGTTTTCAGCGCGCCGAGTTCCTGCTCGAACACGGCATGCTCGATGCGGTTGTCGAAAGAAAGGACTTGAGAGATTTCATCTTGCACTCGCTCGACTTCATGAGCCAAAACGGCAAGGCGCAGGCGCGCGAGAAGTGACCCTCGGAGCGCAGGCATCCCTGCCTGCGAGGCTTGGACGAGAAAGAGGATTAACGTTCTAGAAAACAGGCAGGCAAGGATGCCTGCGATCCCAGGGTTGCCCTTACACTTCGCGCACGGCGCGATAACCTCAAGCCATCAAGATGGATTTTGCAACGTCACTCAGGTACCTGTACTCGCTGGGGCACGAGGTGCTGGCGGCGAAGTTCGGGCTTGAGAGCATAAGTCTTTTGCTTGAAAGACTCGGGCATCCGCAGCGCTCATTCAAGTCGGTTATCGTCGCAGGGACCAATGGTAAGGGATCAGTCGCAGCGATGATCGATTCAATTGCCCGCTCTGCCGGACATCGCTGCGCGCTGTTCACATCGCCTCACTTGGTTCGCATACAAGAGCGCATGCGGTTCCAGGGCCGGGAAATAACCGAGGCTGATTTTGCGAGACTCGCTTCGATGGTTCGCGAAGCAAGCGAATTCCTGGTAGTCGCTGGTCAGCTGGCCGCGACTCCGACCTTCTTTGAACAAATTGCAGCAATCGCGCTCTGCTACTTTCGAGCTTGCGAAGCGGACCTTGCGGTTCTGGAGGTTGGCCTGGGCGGGCGGCTCGACGCGACTAATGCGGTCGATCGAATCGTCTCGGTGATTACTTCGATCGACCTCGATCATCAGAATATACTCGGCACCACAATTGAAGAGATCGCCGGTGAGAAAGCCGCGATAATTGTACCCGGGACGCGCGCCGTGATAGGACGCCAGCACTACGCCGCTGCCAGTGACGTGTTGATGCGCCGGTGTCTCGAGACGAGGGTCCTCCCGGTTTTTGCAAACGAGCCGACAGCGATCGAGACCGGTGACTTCGGGCGGGCAACCATTGACTATGAGTCTTCGCACACGAACTACACGCGAATCACTCTGGGCTTGCGTGGCCGGCATCAGGCTGGTAACGCCGCGGCTGCGATCGAAGCGGCGGAGCTTCTAAACGAGTCCAGGTTTCCAATTCCGCGCGAGGCGATCATAAAAGGGCTACGCGACGTTAGCTGGCCCGGGCGATTGGAGTTGATAGACGATCGGCCGGCTGTCTTGCTGGACGGAGCGCACAATCCGGCGGGCGCTCGCGTGCTAAGAGCGTACCTTGATGAGTTTTGGCGCGGCCCGATCACCCTTGTATTCGGGGCGATGAACGACAAAGACATCGACCGAATGGCGTTGGAACTGTTCGACGCAGCCCGAACCATCGTGCTGACGCGAGTGAGAGACAGTCGCGCCGCGGACAATGCTCGGTTGGGCACGGCGGCGCTTCGCTCATCGCGCAACGTGATTTTCGCTGAGACGGTGAGGCAGGCGCTGTCTTGGGCGCGCAGCGTTACGCCGCCCGATGGGTTGGTGTGCGTGGCTGGTTCGCTCCATCTTGTCGGTGAAGTAAAGAGACTGATGGAGGAAGCAGACTCGCAGACCGCGGTGATGTGAAGAGTGATGCGTGAAACGTGAAGCGTGATTCGTAAGTCGTGAGATGTTTTGGGTGATCCGCGAGATGGTCACGCATCACGTTTCACGCATCACGTTTCACTCATCGGGCGTTCTGACCCTGACACTATGTCGCACGAATTGATCAAACGTGAATACGTTCACCACGGGAAGGTTCTCGACCTCTCGCGGAGTCGATTCATGTCCGAAGCAAAGGGAGAGGTCGAGATCGAAATCGTCCATCACAACGGAGGGGCAGGGACCTTGCCGCTGTTCGAAGACGGCAGCGTGGCGTTAGTGCGGCAGTGGCGCTATCCGCTCGGGCGCTACTCGCTTGAGATTGCGGCGGGTCGAATTGAGCCCGGTCATTCGCCGGAAGAAACCGCGGCTCGCGAGCTTGAAGAGGAGCTGGGTTATCGAGCAGGCGAGCTTCGCAAGATAGGCGAGTTCAACGTAGCGCCGGGCTACTGTGAAGAGCGGATTTTCGTTTATGTCGCGAGAGGGCTTGAGCCTTGCGAGCAGAACCTCGACGATGACGAGGAGATCGAAGTTGTGCGGATGCCCTTCGCGGAAGCCCTGGCGCGCGTGCACTCAGGTGAGATAGATGATGCTAAGTCGATCATCACGATACTTCTTGCTGCATCCTTTGTTCGTTTAGAGAAGTGAGTCGGGACCAAAACTGTATTTTGAACAAGCTGAAGATCATTCTGGTTTACCTCTGGGCGCCGTTCGCCAATCTCCTGTGGTACACCCACACGGTGGTGATGGCGACGATATCGCTTCTGCTGTGGCCCTTCGACCGCACGGGCGCTATGCAGCATTGGTGTGCCAGGTGGTGGTGCCGGCTTATTGCATGGAGCATTTTCTCGCGCATCCATGTTTACGGGACCGAGAACGTCAGCGAGGATCAGAACTACGTCTACATGGCTAACCACTCGAGCCTGATCGATACGCCTGCGCTGTTCGCCTACCTTCCTCATCAGTTTAGAATAATGGCCAAGAAGGAGTTGTTCTGGGTGCCGTTCATGGGATGGCATTTGTGGAGCGCGGGCAATTTCCCGATCGATCGCAGCAATCCGCGCAAGACGGCCAAAAGTCTTCGCAGCGTGATTGAGGGTGTGCGCGCAGGCAAATCGCTGGCAGTTTTTCCTGAAGGCACTCGCACACCGGATGGGAAGCTTCAAGAATTCAAGCAAGGCGCATTTAAGATCGCGGTGCGAGCCGGTGTGCCCATCGTTCCTGTTTCGATTCGAGGAACCTTCCAACTTCTGCCAAAGACGACGCTCGCGCCTCGCCCGGGACGGGTCGATGTGATTATCGGAAAGCCGATCGAAACCCGAGAGTACTCGGATAGGAACCTCAGCGAGTTGATCGCAAGAACGCGGGCTGCGATTGAAGCCAACCTGGAAGTTGCGCCTCGCGAGGAGAAAGAGGCTGCGCGCTTAATTACTCCCGGCCCGCAAAAAAACAATCCTGAAGTGGTGGGTGGATCTATTCCGCCTCCTGCTTCAGGCTCTGTCTGAATCTAGTCGGTTCCTCATATCCTGTTTGCCACTAGCCGACAAAGAATGGTACTTCTACTTTCACAATGGTTGATCAACTCGCGTCCACGGAAACCTGCCGACTCTGTGGCGTTCTTCTAAATCAAGATCAGGTCCAAGCCGGCAAGTTGTGCGCGCAATGCGCCGAGGCATATCCCTTCGAAGCTTCTGGCGCTCCTCAGACGGCTCAAGGGCCGTCTGCGCCAATCGACTTTGCGGCGTACGTCAAAAGAGATGCTTCGCCCGACCCGGACAACCCACCCTGGGGTCCGATCACAGGCATAAGCGTTTTGCTTTCCAGCTTCGCCTTGATCGTCGTAGTACCGATGATTGCGGTTGTCGCATGGATCCTGATTCAAACCGCGCGCGGAGCACCACTCCCGGACTTCGGGAACGTGGAAGAATTCAAACAGTGGGTGCTGTCGCCGAATATCATTCTCTTGCAAGTAGTCTCAACCATCGCAGCTCACGCGATCACGTTGGCCATATGCTGGGCGGTTGTGACGAAGCTGCGAGGCCGTCCTTTCTGGCTGAGCCTCGGCTGGAGCTGGGGCGGTCGTTCGGTCTGGTATTGGTTGGTATTTTCGGCTTGCATACTGGTGGCGCTCCAACTTGTCGGACAGATCCTATCTCGGTTTCTACCGGAAGCCGAGAGCCCAATGGCGCAATGGCTGAAGGCTTCGCCCCAAATCCGAATCGCCGTGGCAGTGCTTGCGACTTTTACGGCTCCCTTGGTGGAAGAAGTAGTCTACCGAGGCTTACTGTTTTCGTCCTTGCGAAAGCATTTGGGGATGATAACCACTGTACTGGTGGTCACCCTGGTCTTTGGGGGAGTCCACGTGTTTCAGAATTGGGGCGCCTGGGTGTCAGTCGTTTCACTTATGCTCCTGAGCCTGGCGCTCACAATCGTGCGTGCCAGAACGAAGTCGATTCTGCCGTGCGTGTTCATACATACGGTTAACAACGCCGTCGCGTCGGTGCTAATTCTCCTAAACAAGGGATCCTGAAATCACGGGAGCCACAAAGAGCGATTCGCAAAATAGTCCGGCGAGCGATCGGGATGTTCCTGGTGAAATTCGAGGTACCGGCGGCGTGCTTTTTTATACCGCGCCTCGGACGAATCAACCGCACGATGAGCAATGTCCTGCAGGTATTTTTCGACCCTGCGCACGTTGCGCATCGATAACCTCCAGTCGTAGTTCCCCAGATCATAAAGGTTCGCAACTGCATACCCGGTGATCCTTCCGGTCTTGTCGATGTACGGTTCGAAATAACTCATCACCAGATCGCGGACGGTTCGAAACACAGGCTTTCGTCCGTGCAGTCCGATGTCCCGCGAACGAGCCACGGAACCTACACGGCCTTTCCTCTTGAACAGCAGCAACACGTGGTCGAGTTTGTCCTGCGACTCGATGCTTACGAGAATGGGCGGATATCCGTGCTGCTCGAGGATCACCGCGGCGGCAAGCGCGCCTTCGAGGCAATGGGCGCGATTCTCGCGCAACATTCGACGGAACGAGAAGCACGTTTCTCCATCCACTTCCCGATTGTAAGGGATGCTCCTCAAGAATTGTTGCACCTGCTCGGGCGTGCGGTGGCTTTGCACGATCTCCCACTCTCGCCTGGTAAAATCTTTTCTCGTTGGTATCGCGCCGGCAGGCCGCGCGGCCCACAATGTTTTCAAGCTCATCCCTCAGCCCCGTTCATCGCTTCTCGTGCCGATAGACGACCGCCTCGGCGTCTGTGAGCGGAATCGGGAAGCTTGCCTCGCGAATGAACCGATCGGGGTTGGCGCGTATCAACTGCTCGACGTCGCGTTCAACGGTCGCGACCCACTCCGCTTTGTCGAGCCCGGTGCGCACTAATATGTAATCACAGTCGTTAAGCCGGTCGATCATAGAAGGCTCAACTACCCAGCGGACATCTATCAGTGGGGGCGCGGCTCTCTGGGTTGTGAGCAGGCGTGCGTAGAGCGCCACGCTCGAAGGGTTCAGGAAAGGCAGGTTCACTACAACTCCAAGGACTGGCGGCGGCTCTGTTCGTCGCTTCGAAACGGTGTCGACTATTTCAGGTACGCTCCAATCGTCATCGAGAGGCCGGTGGTCGAAGCCGTAGTAGTTCCGCGCAAACACCATCCAGCGATAGCGCGGCGTGTCAATGGCGGTGCCCCAGCCCGCTCGCGGCCACTGCGCGTTCCAGAAGCTCACGAACGCCCATGCCGCGATAGCAGCTACCAGAGCCGCTTTCAAGGCACCGTCCGCTTTTCTGGTTGCGGGTTGTACGGTGGACGCCCGTGGCTTGAACTCTCGAAGCCAGCAGACTGAAATGAGTGCGGCCGCGGGGAGCACCGGCGCCGTGTAGCGAACGTCTTTGTTGGCAACCAGCGTGAAGCAGGCAATGCCGCTCAGAATCCACAGGTAGAGAATCATGCTCTGTTTGCGGCAGCGCACCATCGAATAAACCAACCCGGCGGCAAAAATCACCGCCAGCGGTAACTGCATCTGCATGCTTATCAGCGCATGAATGTAGAAGAAATTCGAGTCGAAGCTGAACAGCGGCGCTTCGTTCTCATTCACCGCCGCCTGCTGGTTCTCGCGGTAGATCGCGATCACATCGTGCATATGCGGCCCGTACCAGATGGCCGCAACCAGAATCAAAACCAACGAGGCGAGCGCCAGGTTCAAGATCGCTCGCCGGTCGCGCGTCCATAAGACTCGAGTCACTACGTACAACGCGGGTAGCACGAAGAAAAGCGCGAAGGTCTGTTTCACGAGCATTCCGATTCCCGCCGCGAGCGCAAACGCCAGCGCGTTGCTCCTGACGCGGAAGTCATCAGCCCGGAGAAGCAAGGCGAAGCTAACCGTCACGGCGGCGGTCAACGGGAAGTCCAAAAACGCGTCGTGCATCAACCACGCGCTGAAATGATAACCGCTTGCTACGAGCCCCGGCAGCACGCTCAATAGAACCGGTATTTGGACTGAAGTGTCGCGACTCTCGACGGTGACAATCGAACTCGCGTACGCGCGCCGTGATATCCAGGCGACCGCCCACAGAAGCGCCGCAAGCGACAGAAGATTTACAGCTATGCCGGTGAGCCTTGAAGCGCCCAAAACAATGAATACACCGGCGCTGACGAGGTGAACGAAGGGCGCGTAGTAGTGTCGCGTGGTGAAGAAGTCTCGAGCGAAACCCGTGAAGTCGGCGTGGGCCAGCGGCCGATAGTAGTCGTATGCGTACCTGAGGTGATCGGACGGGTCCCACGCCGGCGGTGTGCGATCACGCAAGGTCCACAGTATCGTCGATGTCGATAGAACTATGAAGATCGAAGCAAGCAGAAGCTTGTCGAGGTGAGGTCTCAGTTTCGTCGTTATCACGTCTTCGGATGATTATCGTGAAAACACTCAATGGGTCAAGCGCGGGGCGAGGAATTCAGTTAGTGGTTTTTATCGCTTGATCCAGCGCCTCAGCCGTTATGTCGTAGTGGGAGGCGTTCCAGAGTTCGCGGCCGTTTCGAACAAGAATCGCCTGAGGCGACTGGTGCTCGAGTCGAAGTCTGGAGGCGGCTTCGTCCGAGACCTCGCGGGCAGTTTGGACGGTTATCAGTTTGTAGCTGATGCGCGGGTCGGCGGTGTTGAGATAGGAGCGCAGTTCGTCGAAGGCGTGCCGGCTGATAGAGCAAGTCAGACTGTGCTTGAACAAGAGCACGGGCCGGCTATGCGACTCTGCAAGCGCTCCGTCTAACTCTTCGATGTTGTGCAGCTCGTTTAGATTCATTCAGATCCGACTCTTCCAGTGCACCGCCCAATTGATTGTTACAGCCCCTCAGAGCACTTGGCAAGGTATCCGTTCAATCCGACTCCAGCCAAAATCGAACGGGCGTCGAGAGAACAGGGTATCGCTTGCGTAGAGCTTCTACCTGTCTTGCGTAGTCGCGCATTGCGACTCCGCCATCCAGCAAGCGCCGTCTGAGCGAGCGAATCTCGTACACGTACAAAGCGTTTATGAACTCGTGGATTAGCTCGGGGGGCGTGTCGTCACGAGGAATGATGCCGTGTCGCGCTAGCTCGTTCAACACGGTCTCTCTGTACCTGAACATCACTCAAAGGATGCACGATCGGGTCGAAGCGTCAGCCGATCGGGGTGTCTTGAAGGCGTCTGAGACCATCCTTGATCGCGTTATCGATCTTTCCCGCGTCGCCATTCCCAAAGTCCCGCGCCCGCAACGTCACAGAGATCTTTCGCGACCCTTTGACGATCGTAACAAACAGCCGATCGCTCGCGTCGTCGTAAAACGTACCGGTCATCACTTCGGGATCGGCCCGTTTTACTGCTGCCTCCACTCTTTGTTTCATCTGACGAACATCTGTCATCTGTCCTCCTCCGGGTATCGCCTGTCACCGTCATTCTAGCACGTCAGGGTTGAGGTCGTTCAGTCGAGCCGCAAAGACAGTGGCTGCCAGACGGCTGGTATCACAAACATCGCTTGACTAATAAACAAAAAGCGATAGAATCGGGCCGCCTTCCTATCAACAACACTACACGGTCCTGGGAGCTCCGGTATACCTGCTCGCCTGTACTAGCGCAACACCAGATGCAGTTATGCCTGCGGTCCAGGACTGCCGATACAGCGTCGTCTATGACCTCACAACAGGGAAACTCACTTCGTGATTGGATCGCGCTCAGCTTCATCATCGGGGTAGGCTCGCGGACCGCAGCAGTTCTGATTGACAGATTTGGCTCGCCTGCGGCGGTCTTCGAATCGAGCAGTCATTCTCTCGAATCGGCGGGACTGAGAGGAGAGACCATCGACGCGATCAAAAGCTCTGAGCCGCGGGAGAAGGCTGCTCGCGAAATCGAGGAGCTTGTGCGGCTTGGCGGAGAGGCTCTTACGCTGGCGAATGAGAGGTATCCGAAGCTGCTGCGAGAAACATACGATCCGCCAATCGTGATTTATTGTCTCGGCGACGTCGCTTCAGCGTTCTCACAGCCCGCGATCGCGATCGTAGGTTCGCGTCGATGTTCAACCTACGGACGCAACGTCGCCGAGAAACTCTCGCGAGAGCTTGCCGAGCGCGGCGTCACCATCGTGTCAGGACTCGCTCGCGGAATCGACTCGGCGGCGCATCGAGGAGCGCTTGATGGCCGCGGGATGACAGTCGGTGTAATGGGAACCGGACTCGACGCAGTGTACCCAAAGGAAAACCGCAAGCTCGCCGCTCGCATCGCCGAACACGGAGCGCTTGTCACCGAGTTCCCGATTGCAACACCTCCGGCGTCACAGAACTTTCCGTTCCGCAACCGCGTTATCAGCGGCCTCACGCTGGGTGTGATGGTGGTCGAAGGCGCCGAGCGAAGCGGGTCGCTGATTACTGCGCGGCTTGCGTACGAGCAGGGACGCGACGTGTTCGCCGTCCCCGGAAACATCACATCCGCCAAGAGCTTTGGCCCGAACTATCTGATTCAAGACGGCGCGAAGCTCGTTCAGACCTGGCGCGACGTGATCGAGGAGCTGCCCCCAGAGATGAAAGCCGCAATCCTTTCTGCCGAGCGCGGAGAGCAAATCATCAAACAGGCAAACGTCGATAGGGTTGATTTGGCGGACTCAGAGCGGAAGGTGCTCAAGATGCTGAACACCGACGAACCCGTTCACATCGATCAACTGATTTCGAAGTCAAGCTTGACCACGGGTGAGCTTATGAACGCGCTGTTGAAGCTCGAGATGCTGGACCAAATAAGACAACTGCCGGGAAAGAGTTTCGTGAGGAGGATGTAGACGACAATAGCGCCCGAGCAGGGAGGGTTATGGCCGGAGACGGCTGCCATCTCCAGAGACTCGCGATAGCTCTAAAGGTATTCTGCCATCCCCTGGCGTGGTATCATGCGAATCGTCAAAGCGGATTGTGGCTGTCGAGCACGAGGATCAGCAGGCATGTCGGTTCAAATACGGAAACACTATTTCAACGTTCATGAGTACCACCGGATGGCTGAAGTCGGGCTCCTTTCCGAGGACTCTCGTGTTGAGCTCATCGAAGGAGAGATAGTTGAGATGATCCCGATTGGTAGCACATTCTGGAGCGGTGAACCGATCAAGCGCGTTCTTTCATCGCAAGCTTGCCGACATTGTAATTGTTGGCGTGCACGACCCTGTTCGAATTGATGACTTCTCGGAGCCGCAGCCGGACCTCGCGTTGCTCAATCCGCGCAAGGACTTTTACTCCAAATCGCATCCGGCGCCTGAGGATGTGTTAGTGGTGATCGAGGTAGCCGACACCTCCGTCAATTACGATCGCAATGTGAAGCTGCGGCTGTATGCTCGCGCGGTTATACCTGAGGCCTGGTTGATGGTTCTACGGAAAGACATCATTGAGGTTCACTCGCAGCCGAAGAACGGGAAGTACCAAAAGGTCCAACGAGTGAAGCGCGGCAAGACCCTGACATCACCGACAATCCCGGACCTTTCCTGCAGAGTTGAGGACCTTCTTGGCTGATCGCTGGTTCCGGAAAACCATAGACGCTGATCCGATTTGTGTAGTTTGCGTATCGGCAAGAAAGCACCGGATCTGTCTGTTGGCCTGCCGCGATGCCAAATGGAATTTGGCTCTCCGTAACCTGTTCACACCTTTCCATTTGCCGCTCGTCTACGATCATCGCGAAGAACGCAATGCTTGACAGTTCAAAGCGCGCAACGTAAAGTCGCAATTTTGGAGGTAACCTTAGAAACGTATCTGGGGAACCGAGCTTCACTAGTTGGTTGAGTTGTCATTATGTCAAAAGCATTAGTCGTAGTTGAGTCCCCTTCAAAAGCAAAGACAATCAATAAATACCTCGGCGCCCAGTACAAGGTGCTCGCCTCGGTCGGCCACATCAAGGATCTTCCCAAGAAGGGCATTGGCATCGATTTCGACAACAACTTCGAGCCTACATACGAGGTGATCCCCGGCAAAGAGAAGGTGATCCGGGAGCTGAAGGCGGCCGCGAAAGACGCCGACATGATCTATGTGGCGACTGACCCTGACCGCGAAGGGGAAGCCATCGGCTGGCACATCAAGGAAGAGCTTGAGGGCCGCGGCAAGAGCCGAAAAACCGTCCGACGTGTGATGTTCAACGAAATCACCAAGACCGCGATTCAAGAATCTTTTAAACATCCCATCGATATCGACGAGAACCTCGTGAACGCACAACAAGCGCGCCGGCTGCTTGATCGAATAGTCGGCTATCAAGTCAGCCCGCTATTGTGGGACAAGGTGCGGCGCGGACTCTCCGCCGGGCGCGTTCAATCGGTCGCGGTGCGCATGGTCGTAGAGCGTGAGCGCGAGATTGAAGCGTTCACTGCAACCGAGTACTGGACTATCCTCGCGAACCTGTCGGCGAAGCTCCCGCCGGCCTTCGACGCGAGACTGCTGCGGGTCGACGACAAATCGGTGAAGGCGTCGGACTTTGGTGAAGAACTCAAAGCGTCCGAAATTCATATCAGGGAAGAGAAGCAAGCAAAGGATTTGCTTGCCGAGATTGAACAGCAGCAGTTCGTCGTGGCTTCGGTCGCGACTAAAGAGAAGAAGCGCAATCCGGTTCCGCCGTTCATCACCTCGAAGCTCCAACAAGAGGCTTCACGTAAACTGCGGTTTCCGGTGAAGAGGGCGATGCAGATCGCGCAAAAGTTGTATGAGGGCGTTGAGGTCGGAGATGAAGGATTGGTCGGTTTGATCACCTACATGCGAACCGATTCAACTCGGGTCGCCGATTCTGCTCTCGCCGAAGTGCGCGACCTGATCACAACTCAATTCGGCCCGGAATATCTGCCCGAGAAGGCCGTGTTTTATCGCTCGAAGAAAGGTGCGCAGGACGCTCACGAAGCGATACGCCCGACGTCGGCGATGCGCACGCCTGATTCTGTGGCGCCCTTCCTGGCGAAGGACGAGCTTGCGCTTTACAAGCTGATCTGGCAGCGGTTCGTTGCGTCTCAGATGATGCCGGCCCTTTTTGATCAAACGACGATCGATATCAGCGCGGGCCCGCGTTACCTGTTCCGCGCGACCGGCTCGGTAATCAAGTTCAACGGTTTCCTCGCGGTCTACGAAGAGGGCAAAGACGAAAAGGACGCGGACGATGAGGAGCAGGCTCACACGCTGCCGCTAGTCGAAGAAGGCGAGAGATTGGCGCTCAATAGTCTGGCCGACGAGCAACACTTCACCGAGCCGCCCCCGCGATACACTGAAGCGACGTTGGTGAAAGCGCTGGAAGAGAAGGGAATCGGGCGTCCCTCAACTTACGCTTCGATAATGACGGTGATCCAGGACCGCGAATATGCGCAGCGCAAGGAGGGCCGCTTTTATCCGACCGAGCTTGGGATAATCGTTAATGATCTGCTGGTCGAGAGCTTCGACGATCTGTTCAACGTCGCGTACACCGCGCATATGGAAGAGGAGTTGGACGAGATCGAAGACGGCAAGATGGGATGGACGGAAACACTGGCCGAGTTTTACGAGAAATTCACAAAGGACCTTGAAGTCGCGAAACTCCACATGCGCGACGTGAAACGCCAGGAGATTCTCACCGATGAGAAGTGTGAAAACTGCGGCTCGCCGATGGCTAAGAAGTTCGGCCGCTTCGGTGAGTTCCTCGCTTGCATCAATTACCCCGAGTGCAAGACGACTCGCGATCTTGCGAAGGCCCACGACGAGGCAGGTGAAGAAGCTCACGCGGAAGCCGCGGAAGAGATCTGCGACAACTGCGGCCGGCCGATGGCGATGAAGCGCGGCCGATTCGGGCAATTCCTCGCGTGCACCGGTTATCCCGAATGCAAGACCACCCGAAAGATTCAAAAGGGCGGCAAGTTCGCAGCACCCGATGTCGTGCTTGAAGAGCGTTGCCCGCAGTGCGGCGAGAATCTCGTCCTAAAGCAGGGCCGGTACGGACCGTTCACGGCTTGCTCGAATTATCCGAAGTGCAAATATATCAAGAAAGAGACGACCGGAGTGAGCTGTCCCGAATGCGGGACTGGGGACGTGGTGGTCAAGAAGAGCAAGCGCGGAGCGTTTTACGGCTGTTCGAATTATCCTGCTTGCAAGTTCACGCTGAGAGATAAGCCCATTCCGCAAACCTGTCCCGAATGCGGCGCTCGCTTCGTCGTTGAGCACGTTGAGAAGGACGGCACGCGTGAGCTTCGATGCCGCACGGAAGGTTGCAAGTACAAGGAAGCTCTGCCCGAGGTCAACGCGAGCGACGCAGAAGCAGAAGAGAAACCGTCGCTGGTTTCAGCTTGAGCGTCCTGGCGAGTCTTCGATCCTGGTCGCCCTGCAAGCGCACGGATCCTATTTGGCCTTGCCCGAGAAAGAGAAGAGCCATTAGCGGGATGGTGCAAGCAGGGCAAGCCGACGTTCGCAGAGAGCACCAGCCCTCTCGCATCGTCGGACCGCCTCTCGTTGACTGAGAACCGGCTTCAGAATACCTGCGATAAGGAATCCACCATCACCACGGCGGCCAAACCGAATGGTGAAAAAACGCGTAACACTCATCTTTCTTCTAGCGATCACCGCGGGCGCTCTCTACTTTTGCTATCTCCTCTTTCAACCCTTCTTGAGACCGCTTCTCTCGGCCGTCGTTATCGCGGTTGTCTTCTTTCCTGTGCACGCTCGAATCCATCGGCATCTTCGCCGCCCGAGCCTTGCAGCGCTGGCGTCAACAATCATTATTCTTCTTGTGATCGTAGTTCCGGCGACCGCGATCATTCTTGCGATTAAGAACGAGGTCGCAGGCTTGTACACGCTCATAGACCAAAAGAGCACTGAGAGTGGAGGGCTGAGTCCCTACTTGAGCCAGGTCCTCGAACGGCCGATGCAATGGATCGGACGGTTCGTTGACCTTTCCCAGATCGACCTGCGCGCATCGGTGCTCAGCCGGTTGAGGGAACTGAGTTCGTCCCTGGTTACCGAAGGATGGATGATAGTAGGCGGGGTGACGTCGTTCGCATTCAACTCGGCTATCACTCTGTTCACGCTGTTCTTTCTTTTTCGCGAAGGCAGGTCCATGCGAAGGCGAGTTGCCGCGGTCCTACCTCTCAGCAGCGAGCAGGTTGAAAAGCTTTTCGGTGGGATCGAAAACACGCTGATGGGCACGGTGTACGGCGGGCTCGCGGTCGCGGCGGTTCAAGGGACTCTGATAGGCCTGGCGCTCTGGGTCTTAGGTATCCCCTCGCCGGTTTTGTGGGGAGTCGTCGCCTCGTTCTTCGCGCTGCTGCCGGTGGGCGGCACCGCAGCGGTGTGGGTGCCGGCTTCGATCTATCTGCTGGCCAGCGGCAGCTGGATCAAGGCAATCATATTGGTTGGTTGGGGACTTGTGGTCTTTCTGATCGACAACGTGCTGAGACCCTACCTGATTGGCGGTCGAACTCAGATGCACCCATTGCTGATCTTCTTCGCCGTGTTCGGTGGCTTGAACCTCTTTGGTTTCCTCGGTTTGTTTATTGGTCCGGTCATCCTGGCTGTGACCATCACGCTTCTGGGCATGTTGCGGGATGAAGGTCGGGTATCGAATGCGCCGCCGCGCGAGGAGAGTGCCGGCCCAGTCGCGCTCAACGATGAAAGTGTCGCGGGCTAGCAACCGCGACAGTCTCGAACGGGCCAGGAGTTACTGTTGACTCCGGGGAAGCGAGGCCATACTCTGGCTAGGTCTGCCGGCCCCTTTTCTACCTCAGCTAATTCAATCGGAGATAGTAATGATGAGAAGAATCACCTTCTCGTGTGCAGCGACATTCCTGCTTGTGGCATTCCCGGTGCTTATCGCAGCACAACAACAGCAGCCAGTTCGACCTGCTTCGCCTCGACTTTCGAATGAGGACCTGCTCTCGCCAAGGGCCACAAACTTACCAGTTGAACCAGACGCTCAGCCCACAGTGACAAGCAAAACCGGTGACCCGATTCGAAATCCACGATCGGTTCTCGAGAATGTCCTGACTAACCTGAACCGGGTCAGATCGCTACGCACGCGTTTGCAGATGACCTTGACTACTGGCGGAAGAGAAGTTTTTGCAGAGACGGTGAAACCGGATCGAATGCGAGTTACAGCGCCCGATGGGGAGATCGTTATCATAGGCCAGGACTGCTACTACAGACCCGCCGGAGGTGACTGGCAAGTCACTAAGTCAAGATCGGCAGTCGACGCGGCTGGTTCCGCACTTGACTACTCGGCACTTGTTAAGCAGCTCCTCAATG
>DATLWF010000427.1:0-11505 GCA_035576605.1 Blastocatellia bacterium
TCGTTAAGGCAAGCGATACTGGACGCCAACGCTAACCCGGGTGCAGACACTATCGCCTTCACCATAGGGACAGGGCAGCAGACGATCAGCCTGACGAACGAGTTGCCGACAATCACGGAAGCGGTAGTCATAGACGGGACGACGCAGCCTGGGTTTGCCGGCGCGCCGATAATCGAGCTGAACGGGGCCGGCGCAGGATCATCAGCCAGTGGACTAACAATCAGCGGAGGAAGCAGCACAGTGCGCGGGCTGGTGATTAACCGATTCGCGCAAATGGGAATCTTAATACAAACGGATGGGGACAATGTGATCACAGGCAACTATATAGGCACTGATGTCACTGGCACGGCCAACTTAGGCAACGGCTCCAATGGGGTGCGCCTCGATGCGCCGAGCAACAGGGTGGGAGGGGCCACTGCAGCCGAACGAAATATCATTTCTGGAAATGGCGGCAGCGGCGTCATCATCTTCCAGAGCGGCGCAATCGGCAATGTGGTGAAGGGCAACTACATCGGCACTGATGTCAATGGCACGGCTAAGTTAGGCAACAGCTTCGATGGGGTCGCAATCGAAAACGCCTCAAACAATACCGTGGGAGGGGCCACTTCCGCCGAGCGGAATATCATCTGTGGGAGTAGGGGCAGCGGTGTCACCATTTTCCCTAGCGGTGCGACCGGCAATGTGGTGGTGGGCAACTACATCGGCGTGGATATTACCGGCACGGCTAAGTTGGGCAACAGCTTCAATGGGGTGTTCATCTTCAGCGAATCAAGTAACAACAGAGTGGGAGGGCCCACTGCCGGCGAGCGAAATATCATCTCTGGCAATGCCTTCGACGGTGTCCTCATTTCCGGCAGCGGCAGCAATGCGGTTAAGGGCAACTATATCGGCACGGATGTCACCGGCACGATTAAGCTGGACAACTTAAAATCTGGCGTGCGGATCGACAGTGGGCCACACAACACCGTAGGAGGCACTAATGCCGGCGAGGGGAATATCATCGCATTCAACGGCATTGGCGTGGTCGTATCCTCTGGAACTGGCGACGCTATCCTCCATAACGCCATCTTCTCTAACACCGGTCTCGGCATAGATCTTGGCGGCGACGGCGTTACGGCCAACGACATTTGTGATGACGACACCGGACCCAACGACCTGCAAAATTTCCCCGTCTTGACCTCAGCCTTCAGCTCTGGGGCCACCACTACGATTACGGGGACCCTCAACAGCACTGCCGGTCACACCTTCAGAATCGAATTCTTTGCCAACTCGGAGTGTGATCAGTCAGGCTTCGGCGAGGGTCAGATTCCGCTCGGCTCGACTGAGGTGATCGATTCTGGCAAGGATTGCAACGTCAGCTTCACCTTCACTGTCGGACAGGGCTTGCCTGCGGGCCAGTTCGTCACCGCAACCGCGACTGACGTTACCTTGGGCACCCCTAACTTCAATGATACGTCCGAGTTCTCACAGTGCCTTGCGATCTGCACCATCACCTGTCCGGCGAACATAACTCAATCAAATGATCCCGGCCAGTGCGGCGCAATCATCACCTTTCAAACCGCCTCCGGCACCTGCGGTATGACCATTTGCAATCCGGCGTCCGGCTCCTTATTCCCCATAGGCACGACGACGGTCGCTTGCAGCACGACCGCTGGAGCAAGCTGTTCGTTCACCGTCACGGTCAACGACACACAGGCGCCGACAATCATTTGCCCGACTAATGTCACCGCCGTCACCAACCCGGCGCCCTGCTCCAGCTCCGCCTGTCAGATCGTTACATTCCCCGCCCCCGCTGCCAATGACAACTGCCCGGGTGTTATGGTGGCTTGCACGCCGTCATCAGGCTCGTGCTTGCCGACCGGCACGACGACAATCACCTGCACGGCTATAGACGCATCGGGCAACGCCGCCACATGCAGCTTCGCGGTGACCGTGTTCGATGTTTGCCTGCAAGATGACAGTAATCCGGGGAGCGTCTTGTTGTTCAACTCGTCGACCGGAGACTACCGCTTCTGCTGCGGTGGTACCACGTTTACCGGAAGAGGGCTGGTGAGAATCATGGGTTGCATCCTCACCTTACAAGACTTTCCATCCGACCGACGGGTGCTGGGCACGATCGATAAATCGGTCTTCAGAGGAACTGCAGCATTGCAGTCCCCGCCCGGCACAATAAGATGCACCATTACCGACAGGGACACTCGCAACAATAGCTGCGCCTGCCAGTAAAGGGTTTGCCTCAGATTGGCATCGATCAAGGAGACTGGCCTAAGAAAAAGCATTGAATTGGCGCGATCCATAACTGATGCAGCGCATGAGAGAGATGTATGGAGCAGCAACGGCGGGACAAACAACATGCCCTGATGATTCCTGATGGAGGTTGCAGCCTTATCTTAACGCTTTGAACACAGAGGAGACTAAAGTATGGCCAGAAAACAAGTGACCCGATACGTCGGATCCTCATTGATGTTGTTGATAGTGGTGTTCGTCATGAGCGGGACGTGTCTTGCGCAGGCGACTGCGTTCACCTATCAGGGCAAGCTAAACGACACGGGAGTTCCGGCGAACGGTAATTACGATCTTCAATTCAAGCTGTTCGATACGCCCACCGTCGGCACCGGAACTCAGCAGGGCGCGACCCTGACGGCGCCGAACGTCGCGGTCACGGCGGGCATATTCACCGCGCAATTGGATTTCGGAGTCTGCGCGAGCTGTTTCAACGGGGCGGCGCGTTTTCTGGAGATCGCGGTCAAGAAGACGAGCGATTCCACCTTTACTACGCTTGGTCCGCGCCAGCCCGTCACCGCAAGTCCCTACGCAATTCGCAGCTTAAATGCCGCGGCAGCGGATGGTCTATCGGTGGCCTGTGTGAATTGTGTTACGAGCAGCCAAATTCAAAGCGTGCAAGGTACGCAAGTGACCGGCAATATCGCCGGCAGCCAAATCAATGGCGCTATCCCAGTTGCCAGCGTGCCCGGTGGAAGCGCGAGCTACATTCAGAATACGACCACGCAGCAGGCAATTAGTAACTTCAACATCAGCGGCAATGGCACAGCGGGCAGCACACTATCGGGCAACATTGTCAATGCAACGACCCAGTACAACCTCGGCGGCTCGCGGGTGTTGAGTAGCAACGGGGCGAACCTGTTTGCCGGAGTCTCTGCCGGCAGCGCAAACACCACAGGCGACCGAAACTCCTTTTTCGGACGATTCGCGGGGTTCCAAAATACGACGGAGACCGACAACACGTTTGTTGGCACCGGCGCTGGATTCCAGAATGGCACAAACGACACGACTAACTCTGCTGACTTCAACACCTTCGTCGGCAGTAATGCGGGTAACAACAATACAACGGGCGGCCAAAACTCTTTCTTCGGCAATGCTGCCGGCTACCACAATACGACGGCCTGCTGCAATTCCTTCTTCGGACAGATCGCAGGCTTCAACAACTCGACTGAGCACGACAATACCTTTATTGGCTTCAACACTGGGTCGAATAACGGAACGAACGACACCACCGGAAATGCCAACTTCAACACATTCGTCGGGAGCCAGGCCGGGCTCGGCAACACAACAGCTTGCTGCGACTCCTTCTTTGGATACAGCGCCGGCAGCAGCAACACGACCGAGCACGACAACACCTTCCTGGGCTACCGCGCGGGACAGAACAACGGACTGAACGACACAACTAACATCGCCAACTTCAATACCTTCCTTGGTAGTGGCGCAGGCCAAAACAACACGATCGGCCGCCGCAACAGCTTCCTTGGCTATCAGGCAGGCATCGACAACACGACCGGCAGTTTCAACGCTTTCTTCGGAGTGAATGCAGGCACCCTCCACAAGACAGGCACTTTCAACACCTTCATCGGGTTCAATACGGGGTACATCAGCGTAAACCCAACTGGAGACAACAACACCCTGCTTGGCTATGGGGGAACTGTAATCTCAGGGGTGAGCAACGGGGCCGCTATCGGCGCGTTAGCACAAGTGAATGTCAGCAATGCGCTCGTCCTAGGCAGCATCAATGGGGTGAACGGCGCAACCGCAGACACCAGCGTCGGCATCGGCACTACGGCGCCGCTCGGTCGGCTACAGGTGGTGACCGCCAATGATACTAATCCAGGATTTATTACAAGCTGGGATGCCAGACATTTTGTCATTGGAGGCGCGGCAAGCAATGGTGGCATAGGCATGTCTTATGACCAAACAAACAATGTGGGCTATCTCGAGGCGCTGAGTCCCAACGTAGACTGGAGGAACTTAATCCTCCAATCTGGTGGGACCAACACGAGTGGCAGGGTCGGCATTGGCACGTCCGCCCCTGACCAGTTGCTCACAGTCATGGGCGGCGCTTCCAAGCCCGGCGGTGGGTCGTGGGCAGTCTTTTCAGATGAGCGCTTGAAGACCATCAAGGGAAGCTTCACCACCGGACTCAAGGCCCTCATGCGGTTGCAGCCGCTGCGCTACGAGTACAAGCGCGACAACGCTCTTGGGATTCACGCAAACGGAGAACACGTCGGTTTCGCAGCGCAAGCAATCCAGCGGATCATTCCGGAAGCGGTTACAAAAGATGAGCAGGGCTACCTGCTGCTCAACAATGATCCGGTCGTCTGGACCATGCTCAACGCGATCAAGGAACAGCAGAGAGAGATTGAGCGAATGAAAGGACAGATTCGGCGGCTGCGAGCGAGCGTTGCGCAAAGTGTCAGTCAGCAGCGACGCAATCCTGAACCTGTGCAACAACTGAAACGGAAACGGCTTGCAACAGGTCAGATGTCGAAGTGGAAAAATGAATAAGTAGCGCACGGGATGAGCGGCTCCCGTTTCAGGCGGGCCGGCTCAGCCCCAATGGCCCTTTTGGAAACTGTCTCGAGTAAATCTGTGTCGAGTAAATATCTATTAAGGGAGGCTGAACGGAGATGAAAACGAAATCTCTATCTAAGATTGTCTTGGGCTGTTCTCTATTAGTCTATTCGATCTGCGTGTTCGCGAAGCCGGATCCCGCCGCGCTGAACAACGAAGTGCGTGACCCCGGAGTGCGAGGGGGACTTGCAAACACGGGAGGAGGTTTGCAACAGCGCGGAATTCCAATTCCTCATCCGCCGCTGATCAGCCCGAACCCAACGACGGGCGCGACGGTCAACAAAATGAGCGAGCATCTTTCGAAGAGGGGATTCTACGCGCGGGTCAATTGGAATCCACCTGCGATGACTGTGCTGACGTAATCGATGGTTCCCCGGTTCCCGGCGAATTGGATCCAGTGTTCCCCCAGACTCGAACCAACTCGAACGGACTGGGCGCCCGCCTTAACGCCGACCAGTGCTTCATATACCACGCCCACCCGGTCCTGGGGGGCTCGGGCGGCTTCATCGTTCCTAACCCGGGCGATGCTGTTCCTCAGCCGGCAGAGAATCCCCAGTTTCGGCTCGTTCCGCATAGATTTGGAAGGCAGAACGTTGTCCCAGTCTTTGAAGAGCAGTTCGGCCCCATCCGTGAAGTGCGATTCAAGTTTCACGCCGACGGCAGCCGGGATGGGGGTGTGCATCAACTTTGGACTGTGAGTGGCAGCACGAATGATCCAACGATTCCCAACTGCGCCCTTAACCAGCCAGATTTTGATTCTGAATTCAGGGCGGGGAATCTGGCTTTCCGTATTCCGCTGCAGATGCTGGGCCTGGGCTTGATAGAGTCCATTCAGGATCGAGAGATTCTGGCCCGTCATAACGCAACCGCCGCCCAACGCGCCCAACTCGGAATCTCCGGTCACCCGAACCGTAGCGGCAACGACGGCACCATAACGCGTTTTGGCTGGAAGGCCCAGAACAAATCAATCACCATTTTCGCCGGTGAAGCGTACAACGTGGAGATGGGAATCACCAACGAAGCGTTCCCAACAGCGACTGAAGAAGATCCTGGGTGTCAGGGGTCACAAAAGCCGGAACCGAACGATGTCATTCGCACGGCGCTAAATGATTCCGGAAACAGGCGTTCGATAATCCGCTTCACATTCTCCCTGACTGGCAGCAGTTCCAGCTCCTGATGCGGTTCACGGACGGACCGGCGCCCGATCCGAATCCGAGCCCCAGCGCCCGGAGGGGCCGCGTTGTCTTCGAAAGCATCGGATGCGCGCTGTGTCACACACCGCAAATGCAGACGTCGCCGGTGATGCTTTCTGCAGTCCTTCAAAGCCGTCCCGTCAATTTGTTTTCCGACGTGCTGGTCCATCACATGGGGGCAAATCTTGCGGACAATATCATCCAGGGTCAGGCGGGCCCAGATGAATTCCGGACGACTCCTCTCTGGGGAGTTGGTCAGCGAATATTTTTCCTGCACGACGGAAGGACCTCGGACCTCCTTGAGGCCGTACGCGCTCACTTCTCACTTGCATCTCAGCCTGATCCGAACACGCATAGCCCAGCTTATCAGGCGTCTGAGGCCAATCCGGTGATAAGAAACTTCAATGAACTGTCGTCCGCAGATATGCAGGCGGTTCTGAATTTTCTCCGTTCTCTGTAGTCCCAGAGTTCGTTGCGGCGGCCCTCGCGTGAACCGGGGGCCGCCGACTCGGATGTACATGCGGCCAAAACCGTACCGGCTCCAATCAAACAGAACGAGGAAGCGCAGACTGAAGGTTTGCGACTAGAAGACCGTGTTGGAAGGAACTGTTCCGAGGGTTTAGTCAGATGGAAGTGATGGGCACGATCGGCGTACGCGAGCCATTGGCGCTGGGGGTTGTGCGACTCATTGCTATTCTGACCTTGCGTTCGGCACTGGCAGTAGCACTGGCGGCAGGCCTTCACGCCGGGTTGGCACTGCCTGCCTGCGAATTCCACCGGACGCTTAAAGTGACAGCTATCAGTCCGGTAACTCTCGATGTTCGGCTGTCCCATGGAGAATTGCAAATTGCTTATAGCCGCAACGATCAGGTGTCAATTGCCGCTACGCAGGTCCCGCCCAGTTTGACAACGGACGAGAATTTCTTTGCGACTGTGCTAACTGTCGAGCAGGACGGAAATCACCTGCGCATAAGGAACGCCTCGAGCGCCGGCCTTTTTGAGGGCAAGGCCAGAATCGTTTGCAAAATCGATGTGCCGTATCAGACCGAGGTTCACTCCGTTGTGAACAATGGAAATCTGACGATCACCGGGATAATGGGCCCAGTGAAGGCCGAAACGGGGAAGGGCGACATCAAAGTGTCCTACGTATCAACGGAAGTGCTGGCTGCGGCTGATTCGGGGAATCTGAATTTACAAGTTATAGGTGAACGCGTCGAAGCGAGGTCCGGCAACGGCAGCATATCATGCGTTCGCGTGGCTCAAGGAGCGAGCGCCGAGACAGAGGACGGCGACATTGTTCTAATGGTTGTGGGGCCGTCCAAGGCTAAAGTGAGAAAGGGCAAAGGAAGAATTGAAGTACGTGGCGCAACAGGCGCCCTTACGGGTTCGACCACCGAGGGGGACCTGCTCGTAAAGGCGATACCGCGCGGCGATTGGCAGCTGAGCTCCGACTCGGGAAACATTCACGTCGAACTTCCGCCAGCAGCGCAGTTTGAAATCGACGCCACGACGAACTTCGGCGACGTCCTGATCAATCGCGATGACATCGAGAGACCGGATGCCGCGGTTCGTTACTTCCATCAGAAGGTGAACGGCGGTGGCAAGCACATTGAGGCGCGCACCCACAGCGGCAAGATCGTCATCCGATGATCAGCAGTCAATTCGAATGCGAACTGACAGTCCAGCATTCCAGGGGAAGTGGCGCGTTGTCTTCAGCCACTACAATATGCGGGAGGCGACTGCGACAGAATTGCGACAAAAACGAAAGAGCCGGTAACCGCTCCGGCTCGCAAGTGCTTGATTTGAATTAGTAGCGGCGAGTGGACTTGAACCACTGACCTTGGGGTTATGAATCCCACGCTCTAACCACCTGAGCTACGCCGCCATATGCTTTGTTATCAATAGTTACGATCGTCGCGGACGATTTATTTGCGCGCCTTTGTGGCAGTTTTTCGTCGAGCAACAGGCCACACTCCTAAATCACATTAGGCGGCATAAAAATAACGCATCGTGCGCGATATGTCCACAGGTGCGACATGACTCTCAAGACGACTTCACGCCCCAGCGGGTCGGGGACGTGCAAGTCTAGAAACCCAAGACACTTACTTTATCGCGCAGAGCGTTCTCGTCAATCAACTGCCTCACCGTTAAACCTCGGTTCTAGTTGAAAGTTGCATGCCATAATCTTTGCTAATCGTCTATTGGAAAAAGGGGACTGTGGGGACAATACCCCCACGCTCCCACTTGGAGGACCAGGCGTGTCTCTATCGGTGAGAGACGACATAGCGTGGCAAAATCACCACTCCGTTCTCAGTTTTAAGAAACGCGCGGTTACGCGCAGTCCAACGACCAAGGCCCTATCTTTCTCATCAAGATCAATGAGTACTTCGAGTATGTCACGGTCGGCCTTCTCCGCCGGGTCGCCGGTCCGCACCTTCTTGCGCCCCATCTGCGAGCCGATGCTTTTTACGGTTCCCATTAACTTCCCGCCTTGAAAACTGTCACTTTGGACCATCACGCGCTGGCCTACCTGAGTGCGCCCGATGTCACGCTCGTCCACTTCGGCGCGAACCCGCAGGCTCGAGATGTCCGCCATACTCAAGATTGGTTGCGGGGTGAACGTGCTGAACGTTTCACCCGGCCGCATGAAGGTCTTCAGCACTGTGCCTGAGATTGGGGCCTTCACGGAGACTTTCTCCAACCGCTCGGTCACGCTGCGCATGCGTTCATCAGCCGCTCTGACCTCTGCGTCTGCTCGCTCGAGTTCCTCAGGCAGCGGTGGCGCATCTACAAGTTCTTTGTGCTTGACGGCGGCGCGCAGGTTCGCTTCCGCCACATCAAGATTCTTTTTCGATTCGTCTCGCTGGTCTTCGGATATGACCCCCTGGCGGCAAAGCTTCTCGTAGCGGTCATAGCGCAGCTGGGACTGTCTTAGCGTCGCTTCAACAGCGCTGACTTCGGCTTCTGCCTGGCGGCGTTCTTCATCGCGGCTCCCGCGAACGATCCGCGCTCGAGCCTGCCGCGCCACCTCCGCCTGTGCGTGCGCCGAGCTCAAATCCGCAATCAAATCGCGTCGGTCTATCACCGCAAGCACTTCACCCGCGCGTACCGCCTGCCCTTCGAACACGCGAATCTCAGCTATGACGCCATCAGCGCCGGCTCCCACGTTTATTACTTCGCTCGCGCCTTCGACGCGGCCGGGGCATGCGAGCACGACTTCAGGCGCCGTTTCATGATTCGCCTCTTTGTTCGCATCAAGCGAAGCGTCGCTTGCTTTCATTCCAAGTCGCGAATATGACGCAAAGACAAAGACCGATACCAGCAATGACAAAACCATAATGGCTACGAGCTTGTGATTCTTAATTAGCGAACGCATGTTTCCCTCCATAACCTCATAGCACGCCTATCCGGCATCTTCAGGGGCCGAAGAATGTCTCCACCTTATGCTGCGTGTCATGGTACTCGCGCATGGCGCGGATCTTCCCATCACGAATCGTCAATAACATGTGGTACTCGTTGTTATAGACACGTCCATTCGGGAGTTCGCCGTACGATTCGAGCTCGACAGCCACTTTTTCGCCCTCAGCAATCATGCTCTTGATTGTCATCTGCAGCCCGCTTGGGAATTGCTCCGCCATGCGTCGGAATAGCTCGGCGACCTGCTCCTTAGTGAATACGCCGGCTCCCGGCACGTGACCCGGCTTGCCGGGAATCCACCACGTCACATCGTCGGCAATCATATCGAGCGCGCCAGCCATGTCGTTAGCGGAGAAGCGGGCAGCGAACTCGGACGCGATCTTCTTGTTCTCTTCAATACTCATAGCGAATCTCCCACTCGGGCCAGCCTGGTTCGATGCTGACGCGCATATATGACTGCGACGCCAGGGTCTTCGGCTGGCCCGGCTGTATTCTGAGGTTTTTCTGTAGTGTGATTGTTACCTAGCGAACGCATTGTTCACCTCCACGTCTTCAGTCACACGCCCATCCTGCATCTTCACGATGCGGCTGCCGAACTGCACTATACGAGGATCGTGGCTGACGACGATGACCAGCCGCTGCTGCTCCTGAGCGATCTGCATCAGCATCTCTGCGATCTGGCTACCCGATATACTGTCCAGTGAAGCGGTAGGCTCGTCGGCCAGGATTATCGGCGGGTCATTCACGAGTGCGCGGGCAATCGCGACGCGCTGCTTTTCCCCGCCGCTTAACTCGTTGGGCTTCAACCGCAGCTTGTCGGCAAGACCCACGGAATCGAGTGCGGTCATTGCCGCGTCTTTTGCCTCGCCTCGCGGGCGGCCCGAAATCTCAAGAGCGATAGTTACGTTTTCAATTGCGTTGAGGGAGTGAAACAAACGAAACGCCTGGAATATGTATCCGATATTATGCTGCCTTATGACGCCGCGCTTGGCCTCTGAAAGTCGTGTAACCGGCCGGCCCATCACCGATACGTTGCCCGCGTCAGGCGTGAGCAAGCACCCGACCACGGAAAGCAGCGTCGTCTTCCCGCTCCCCGACGGTCCCATCACCAGAGCCATTTCGCCCGCGCGAAACCTCAGGTTTACTTTGTCGAGGGCTCGCACGGCCGTGTGGCCCGCGCCGTAAGTAACGCTTATTTCTTCCGCAGTTATGGTAGCCTCACGCACGAAAGACCCTCGCAGGCTCAACCGAAAGAGCTTTTCTTATTGAAACGATCGAAGCCAGACAGCACATCAGCAACCCGATGCCGATTATCGCTATCGGTAGCCAGATTGGGGTGTACACCCAGGAGATGAAGCCTTTGATCCCAACCGAGGCAGGGTAGACCAAGGCTATGCCTAGCGCCGAGCCGATCACCCCGCTCGCGACCGCTTGAGCGAGGACGACCTTGCGGATGTATCCGCGCGACGCGCCCATCGCTTTCAGAGTAGCGTACTCTTCGAGGTTCTCCATCGTCGTCGCGTAGATGTTCTGCGATACGACGACCAGCCCGACGACGAATCCCAAAACCGCCGCCGTAAACAGTGCGCCACCCGCGCCGGTTTTGATTATCCAGAACATTGCCGAGCTTCGCGCAAACTCATCGCGAGTCCAAACATCCGCATCCGCGAGCCTCGCGGCCAACACTTGCTTTGCGGTTTGCACGTCTGAGCCTGGACGAAGGTGAACTGCGAGCATGTAGGTCTGTTCAGGTCGAATGCCAATGTAGCGAACCGCGTCCCAATAGCCTGTGAAGGCGTAAGGCGTACCGAGAAAAGTGCCGAACTCCTGGATGATGCCTACCGCGTGGGCGCGACCATTAAACACTTCGAGGTCAACGGGTAGAGTAGCTACCTCGAGGCTCGCCGCGCTGCTCGAGTCAACGAGGACTGATTCAGGTAGCACGCTGTCCCGTTTGTCGTTTGAATAAGGCACAGGAAAGTCGCCGCCCATGCCCGCTTCTGCGCCGACGAGGTAGACATACTGGGCCTTG
>DATLWF010000428.1:0-3953 GCA_035576605.1 Blastocatellia bacterium
GGGAACGGCTTGTTGAAAAATGGATCGGTTCGCACGAACGGTAGGTTCAGGCTGGGAAATTTGGTTGAGAACTCGACACTCTTGAGATCAGAACGGAAAAAACCAAATACAAGCAAAATGAAAGCAGGTCTTCGCGCCGGAAGGGTGGGGCTCGGGCGCATGCAACCACTAACGGATCAATTCGTGTGGAATTTAACGAAAGGGCTGGATTTTTCGAATGGGCGTTCAGTAGCGCCGTTACGCCGCCCCATACTTGAATCGGATTTATCAGCAAAAGTCGGAAGTTGTGCAAACCCGGACGACTTTTTCTCTTCTAAATCAACGAGGGCAGGGTCTGATTTCGTCTCACCGTGAGACTAACGATGACAACGTACGTCAAGACATTGGACACGAACAGTTGACTACGCGAAACCGCGCGGTGGATTGCTGGGCGCGCCGAGTCCTGGAACGAGGTGGCTACGCTTGAAACGGTGGATCGCAAGGGACCCGGAGACTTCGTGCCGAACGCTAGGCGGTGCGTCGCCCGCGTCGCTCATCGCGAGGGGCGGTATCCGTTCGTAGATCTGTCCGCTAGAGCGAACTCGAATGAATACGGGCGCAGTATGGCATTCAGTTTCAGGAAATGCGCTAGCGTTTTTGGAGAAGGGCGCGGGGATACAGCGCTTCGGTCATTACATGATCCGAAGTGAGCGGGAGTGGGGCGGTCTGAGTGTGGAGAGATGGAGAAGGGGTGCCCGAAATGAGCGCCCCGAGCGTCACTGGTATAGGAAGTGACGGAAGGTGAGTTCTATGCCGGGCAACAGCGCGACGACAAGAAGCAGAACGACGCCGAAGAACACAAGCATCGGCAGCGCACTGATACACCATCGTTGAAACCGCACAGCGGCCGTCGCGAAATACCATCCGATCTTTTTGCCAAGCTTCGCGTCTGGAGGCAAGACAGGGAGAGGCGGTCTACCCGCGACCGCGTCCTGTAAATGGGTAATCTGGAGATCCACCTTGGCGACCGCTTCCGTCAGCGCTTGCCTGAATTCCTTCTCAATCGCCACTTTTTGAAGGTCAACGATCTTCGCGAGCGCGGAGTACCCATTGAAATGCACGTCGTCGGCCATCTTCTTGTAGCGTGCTGCCCAAGTCGGCTCGTCCTTGATTATGGCGGCAACGTCCGCGATTGCTTCGCCAATAAGCTGTTTCGCGTGTTCAGGTAGCACGCCCTGCTTGTTCACCGCGCTGATCAGATCCGCCATTTTTTCGGCGGTCTGAGCGTAGGCAGTTTGCGTTGCGTCGAGCTTCTCAGCGAGGTCGATAACCTGTTTGTAGAAGAGTGCTACGCGAGCAGTTTCGATGGTCGGGATGTCGCTGTGCATGAGCGATCGAAGTGACGGCTATTGCTCGAGTTGTTCAGCGTGCTGTTCGGGAACAGGCTCGGCGATATCGATATTCAGCGCATCCCACGCGGCGTCCACATACTGGGAGGCCCGACCGACCAGCTCCTGCATAAGCGCATTGTTCACCGCCTCGTCTACGGCGCGTGTTTGCTTGGCCAGATGGGCTTCCTTGATCTTGGAGTCATAGTCGGTATGGTCGCTACGCACGCTGGACCAACTACGGGTAGCCGAGGCCAGAATCGAGAACACGTCCAGCTTAGGGAGCCAGCATTTCGGATTGAGTTGAACGCGCCCGTCTTGGTTGGCGAACGCGAACAAACGTTCAAAGTGTTTTTCGATCGGCGTGTTGCGTCTGGCTTTGTCGACCTGGTTCAGCACGACGCGGATTCGGGCGGGTGCAACGCCCACGCTGTCAAGGAGGGTCAGCAACGTGGTGATGGATTCAGTCTCACCACGCATACCGGCCGTTGCGGGAACCACGACGTAATCGAACTGCTCATGTCCACCGGACTTAATGAGATGGTCGGTGAATTTTTCTACGTTGGATGCGCCGATGTCTGAGATCGTGTTGCCGAACGCCGAATATCGGCGTAGGTCGCCATAGAACTCTGTGTACTCAGCCGCGGCATACTGATGGACGGGCAGACCATAGGCCGATGCATCGAGATTGCTGCTCTCGACAGAAAGGATCTCGCCACCAGTTCGTGGATGAATCAGGCAAGCCGCAATGGTGCTTTTGCCGACGCCGCCGAAGTTATGGATGATCAGGATCTTCTTGCCGCTCATTTGAACGCCTTTCAGAATTGGTTACCACGCCTGTGGGGATGGTGCCCGCCTTCAGCCCCTCTCTATATAAAAGCAGGGCCTCTTGGTTCTCAGGGGAAGACGGGTCCCAGTGAATGATCTTGCTCGGCACGCGCGGCTCGTCTTCGACCGAAACAAGCCGAGTTCGCTCGCGTGTACCCCGATCATCGTTCAAGTCCGATGTGCCAGATGCATCGAAAGCACGGGTGTTTTCGCTGTCTTTCGCGGATTCATTGGAGCGCGCTGGCAACGGTGTATGGCTTTCAGTCATCGGGTCACGAACGCTATGTTTCTCTGTTACGTGCTCCCGCAGCTGAGCCACGGTAGTGGCGTGGACGTTACGACTTTGCACCACGCTTTGTTGGTCTCGCTCGCCGTCGCGCAGAGTCGCGTTCGCTGTGAGATTTCCTGCCCCGACCGAACCAGATGACTGTCGTGCGGAAGAACCGTCGTCGCGTCGCGGTACCGGTGTTGACTCTTTCTGTGTGGCAGCGTAGCGGCCGGATTCGTGCCGTTGAGGTCGCTTCCCCCTCTTTTTGGGAGCCGAGTAACTCTCTGGGTGGCGGAGGAAGTACTTGTTCACACTGTTCTTGGTGGCCGGGACGTTGTTCAGCGTCAAGAACTTGGCAATGTTTTGTCCACTGACACCGCGCGATCTCAAAAGGCGGATTTCTGCGTCGAACGCGCTTATTTTTGTGAGCGGCTCAAAATGCGCGGATGCAAGGAACTCGTCAACTTTCATTGCTTTCAGTGTTTCTGTGGAGATGTGTGCGCGGCGCGCGAGTACCCGTAGGGTAGTTTGCTAGATATCGCGCATATGACTTGTCAGAAATGCAGATCCATTTTGTGCACCATTCCAAATTTCCCAGTTGAGCGACGCCTTTCCGATGCCATGTCGAAGCCGCGCCGATGCCATCGTGCAGCCAGTCGATGCCGTTGCGGAGTTGCGGTGAAACTGCGTGGCGCCTGTGTGCGGCCATGGCGGAGCCTCGCCGATCCCATCGCGCACCCAGCCAATGCCGTGGTGGAGTCCCGGTGAAGTTGGGTGGCGCCTTTGTGGTGCCATGCCGAAGCCGTACCGATGCCATCTTGGAGCCAGCCGATGCCGTCGCGGGGTTGCGGTGAAGCTGTGTGGCGCCTCTGTGCTGCCAAGGCGGAGCCGTGCCGACGCCATCGCGCAGCTTGGCGATGCCGTCGTGGGGTCGCGTGAGCTGTGGCGCGGAGTTGAAGCCGGTTCGAAGCTAGGCGCAACCACCTTGAAGCTTTCAGTGGTCGTTTCGCAGCCAGACGCAGTCGTAACGAGCCGGAGCGGTGTCGTTACCGAGTCACGCCGTGTAGGGGGTCTTGTTAGAGGCGAGGAGATGCCATCCTGGATGGTTTGATGAGGTAGAGTTTTATGGATTGCTTAGCAATTTATGCTTTGTGTCACACGTATCCCTTGCAAACGCGGGACGACTATGCTCTACTTCGAGCCAGCGCTGCTTCGAGGTGTCGAACCCGAGAGCGACAACGAATTACACCGCGCCGCGGTTAAGCGGCAGTCGTACGTTCCGTACTCGCACGGAACACCCATCAAAGATTCCGCGGAGCCATCCGCGCGAACTACGTTTTCTGCAGTCGACGCCCTCACGGGCGTTTTTTTCAGCCCATAGCGAATCCCCGACATATCCACACAGAGGCAAGGCGCAAACCCTTGACGAGTGCGGCCGAGCGGGATGTTTTCCTCAACCGTCGTACGACATACGCGTTGGGGAAAACGCA
>DATLWF010000429.1:0-10340 GCA_035576605.1 Blastocatellia bacterium
GGGACTGTTCATGGTCCGTCCGGGTGATTGGCAGGCGGAGTCGTTTTCAAATACCAACTTCTGCCCTCCGTCCGTACTGAGCTGCCTGTTGCCCACCACTCTCAGGGCGATCAGCCCGGTGGACATTCCGGACGCGCTTAAACAGTACTCCGGCTCGATCGGCGGGCCGATCATCAAGGACAAAACCTTCTTTTTCGCCACGGCTGACTACACACGGCAGGATCGAACGACGTTCCTCTCGCCCAGTCTGCCTGCCTTCGTGTTGCCGGCGGATGGCCATCTCGACTTCACAGGTCACTATCGCCAGACGCTCATCGATGCGCGGCTTGATCACAAGCTCACCTCGAACCAGACGTTGATGTTCCGAACGAACATCGATCGTTTTGACGATGACAATCCGCAAGACGCGGTTGGCGGCACGAGCGCGCCAAGCGTCGCGCGCCGCTATGCTCGGCGGGCGTGGACGACTCAGCTCAATCACACGACGGTCTTCAGTCCGCATCTCCTCAATGAAGCGAGAGTTTCCTACCTGCATGGCGACCCTGTCACGCTATGGGAAGCTCAGGACCTCTCAACCACGTACACACGCAGTGGGTCTGTGCCGTTCACCATTGGCCAGTCGCGGTCCTCCAACATCTTTAGTCACCAGTTCCAGTTCTCGGATACGCTCTCGTGGTCGCTTGGCAAGCACTACCTGCGGCTCGGTGGAAATGTGACCCATCACACCTCAGGCGGTACGGGCAGCGAGCCCGGCACCGCGACCCTCGGCACGTTCACGTTCAGGAGCACGACGACTGCGCCCTTCGGTCAGTTGACACTCGCCGACGTGCAGAATTACACGCAGCCGATCAACTTTGGAATCAGCAGCTACGATCTGCCGCAGTGGTTATTGACCGGGTTCGTGCAGGACAGCATCCACCTGCGCCCCGATTTCACCCTCCATGCCGGGCTCCGCTACGACCGCCAGACGTTGACCGACGCGACGAAGGACTTTGCGCCGCGTGTCGGTTTTGGTTGGCACCCTGGGGGCCATTCGCGGCTGTCGATTCACGGCGGCTACGCTATGTATTACACCCAGATTCGATCCAATCAGGTCGCCGGCTTCCTGGTGAACGGACTTGATGGTTTAACAACCTATACTGCGGTGCCGGGCCAACTCGGCTTTCCGACCTGTCTGACATGCGCCCCGGTGAACGTTGATCCGAAGACGCTCCCGGCTTCGCAATTGCCTGCGCGTGACATCACGATCATCGCGGGCAAGCGCTCTTTCTACCAGGCGCAGTTCGCGAAGTTCGGGCTGGATTTCAACAAGCTGCCGAACTATCCGGATGAGTTCGTGAATCCTCGCAGCCAGGTCGTTTCCATCGGCGTCGAGCACGAGTTGGTGAGAGGGTTGGTCGCTGGCGCAGACTACGTGCATCAGCACTGGACTAATCTCGATCGCACCGTCGATCTGAACGCCCCCTCGGTGTTCGATCGCACGGCGCCCGGACAAGTCCGAACGGTGGCCGCGGCAAATGCCACACGTCCAATCCTGCCGGTGGCGGGCGGCATACGCCAGGTCAACACGATAATGAATCTCGGCGTCGGCGATTACGACGGATTGCAAACGCAGATCAGTTATCGCGGCAACTCGCGTATGTTTGCCTCGCTCAGCTACACGCTGTCCAAGGCGACCAACACGTTTGAACCGGACGGCAACGGCATCGGACCGAATGAGGCCAACATCGCGCGTCTCGGCGAAGTAGAACGTGGACCGAGCGTGGTCAATCAACGTCATCGCGCAGTCCTCACATTCAGCTATCGGTTCCCGTTCAGCATCACGGCCGGCTCACTGACACAACTCGCGTCCGCGCGTCCGTTCAACGCCACGACGGGCGTCGACAACAATGGTGACGGCGCGAACAACGATCGTCCCGTCATTGACGGCAAGGTCATCAGCAAGTCTGCGTTTCATGGCACCGCGACGTCCGACGTGGCGGCCTTCGTCGAGAGTCGTATCAAGACGTCAGAGCGCACGAGCATCCTGCTCAGATTGGAGGGCTTCAACCTCTTCAATCACGGGAACTTCCTTGGGCGCGGACAGACGGTGTTCGGCGACACAACCATACCGAACCCGACCTTCGGTCAGCTCGTGGCCGTCGGCACGGCCACGAACGCGATCCCGGCGTTCGCAAACGTCGACCCGCCGCGGATGTTTCAGCTTCAAGTTCGGTTCATCTTCTGAGTTAAAGCGGCTGAGGTCCCTCATCTACTGGGTCGGGAGGGGCACCGCGTAGCGGTGACCTATCGATAGCGATTGAGATCGGCACGGTGCGGCCGCGTAGCGGCTACCTAATATCGATTCCAACCCAGATGCTATTGTGACTTCTCATATCAATGCTCGTGTTGCCGCGACTTTTTCAGCGGCTTAGATTGTGCTCGACGGGGAGTTGAATTTGCTCTTAAGCGTCCAAGGAATCTCCAAACGATTCGGATCCAACGCGGTCCTGAAGGACGTCAGTCTCTCAGTACTCGACGGCGAAGTGTTGGGGCTGATTGGTCCCAATGGCGCCGGAAAGACAACGCTCTTTGAATGCCTGGCGGGGTTGGCGCACGCGGACGCCGGCGAAGTGAAGTTCCGTGAGCGCCCTATCGTCGCCGCGCGACGAAAGGAGGCGCTCTTCTATTTGCCGGACGCGATCAGGCCCTGGGCCGATCAACGAGTCAACTGGACGCTCGGTTTCTTTGGCAGTCTCTACACTCACTCTAAGAAAGAGGTCACGGACGTGGCGAGCGGCCTCGGGCTGGACGCTCTGATGAACTCGCGAATCGGTTCGCTCTCAAAGGGCGAGTTGAAGCGAGCGCTTCTGGCGATCGGTCTTTTGACGAGGCATCCGTTGTTGCTCCTTGACGAGCCGTTCGATGGTTTGGACCTCAGGCAGGCGCGCGATGTAATGGCCCAGCTTAAGACACACGCTCAACAAGGCCGCACGCTTTTTCTTTCGATTCATCAACTCGCGGATGCGTCGCGAGTGTGTGATCGAGTGGTGCTGTTGAGCGCCGGCAATGTTGTGGGCGAAGGGACGCTCGCAGAGCTGAAGGCAAAAGCGGGACTAAGCGAAGGTGGGCTCGAGGAGGTGTTCCTTGCGCTCACCTAGGTTCGCGTTGCTCGTGGCGAAAGAATTTCGCGAGTTGCTGGCCTCACGCGCGTACTGGATTCTGTTGTTGATGATCGGTCCCCTCGTGGGACAGGGCTTCATCGCCGCAGTGAATCTCTACGCGGAGGTCAGTGGCGTGGGCAGTGGACCGGCGGCGCTGCCTCAGGGGTTGTCGACGCTCGACGGAATACTCGTACCGAGCTTTGGCGCATATGACCTGGCGGTGACGTTGTTGTTTCCGTTCGTGGCCATCAGGCTTGTAGCCGCCGAGAAGGAGAGCGGGGCGTTGAAGCTGATGCTTCAAGCTCCGGCCAGCGTCGGCTCGGCGCTTGCGGCGAAGGGCGTTGTGATTCTGGCCGGTTGGTTGATCGCGTGGACGCCGGGTTTGCTTGCGCTGGTGCTTTGGAGGGCGTACGGCGGTCACCTGCACGCGCCCGAGGTTCTCAACCTGCTCGCCGGCCATGGGCTGCGAGTGATCCTCAGCGCGGGAGTCGCGGTGGCTGCCGCGGCGGTTTGTGCCGGAGCAGCAACCGCGGCGATTGTTACGCTCGGTTTCACGGTGGGCACGTGGGCACTAGAGTTCATCGCGGCAGGGCGCGGCGGCTTCCTCCAGAAGCTCGCCTCGTACACACCGACCGCCGCGTTGCGCGGGTTCGAGCAAGGCCAGCTTCGCTTGAGCACGGTGGTTGTTTTACTGGCGGTGGGAGTGAGCGGCTTCGCGCTGGCAGCGGTCTGGTTGCCGACTGGCCGCGATTGGCGCTTTCGACTTTTTCGGTCTGTCGATGTTCTGACTGTGGTCGTTTTTGTGGCGTGGGGCGGCTCGCTCGTCCGGGCGACCTGGGACTTGAGTGAGAACCAGCGCAATTCATTTTCTCCGGCGGACCAGGCGGCACTTCGGCAGATCAAACAGCCGCTTCGCATCACGGTTTATCTCGCGTCTGAGGATCCCAGGCTCACGGACCTCGAACGCGGCATCATCAGCAAGCTTCGGGTGATTCTGCCGCGAGTGGATGTGCAATACGCGGCGCAGAGTGTTTCGGGCTTGTTCGAAGCCCCGGAGGATCACTACGGCGAAGTCTGGTACGAGTTGGGAGGACGCTCGGTAATGAGTCGTTCGACTACGGAACCGATCGTGCTCGAGACTTTGTATGAGCTTGCGGAGATTCAGCCGCCGCCAGCTTCAGACGAGCCGGGTTATCCGGGTTATCCGTTGGCGGCTCGACCGCGAAGCGCCGCGTTGATCTTTTACGGGCTTTGGCCGCTGATCATTTGTGGGTGCTGGTGGGCCAACTACAAAAAATGACGCGGACCTGGTGTAGACTTTAGTTGTCTGCGACATCGATCGAAGAGATCTCCATCGCACACAGACTAAAGTCTATGCCACGTCTGCGGTACTACGAAATCTTTCAAGGAGCACAGGAAATGCGCAGAACCATTGTCTCAAACCTCGTCGTGATATTGATGCTCGGCCTTTGCGTGGCGGCGCAGACTTCCAAAGGATCGAAGAAGGCGCCGAAAAGCAATCGAGTCGATCTTGCAGGCGAAGCCGTCGGCGCCGAGTCAAAGAAGTTTCTCTCGGTCGTTGGAAACTGGGTGATTGTTCAAGACGACGGCAAGAAGGTGTTGATGGTCGACGGCCGTGAATGGAAGCGCGGGCAGCCTGCGGGCGGCCTGGCCGACAAAGCGCGGCTCATCTACGGTTCCCGCCACGAAGAATTCATCGACAACGTAAAGGCGTTCGCCTACTTTCCATACGCTGTCGCCAAAGGAATCGACGACTTCCAGAACGGAGAGATCTCGATAAGGTTCAAGCTCGTGGATGGCAAGCTCGATCAATGCGCCGGGATTCTTTTCAATCTGAAACCGAACGGCGATTACCTGACTGTGCGTTTCAACGGCAAGGAAGACAACCTGGTGTTGTGGACGTTCAACAAGGGTAAACGAAGCTTCGTCAAGAAAGGCTCTGAGAACATGCCGCTGGCGATAAAACAGTGGCACACGATGAAGATCGTGATCGCCGGCACGCAGTTGCAGGGGTATTTGAATGGGAAGCTGCTGCTGGAATACACGATGGCAGAACCGGTGTCGGGCAAAACAGGCGTCTGGTCAAAGACCGACAGCGTCAGCTACTTTGATGACTACGTCGTTACGCCGGGATCATAACTCGATGACCGACGATCGTAATCCTGAGCCTTTCACTCTCCGTTCCGCCGTCCCGGAAGACCAGGTTTTTCTGTACGAGCTTTACGGCAGCACTCGCAAGGAAGAGATGGCCGCATGGGGATGGGATTCAGCTCAAGAGCAAATGTTCTTGAAAATGCAGTTCACCGCTCAGCGGCGACATTACGATATTGCGTTCCCTGGCGCCGATCACAAAATCATTCTTTCCGACAATCGTCCCATAGGTCTGATCGTTGTTTTCAGGATGGTAGGCGAAATTAGGCTGGTTGACATAGCTCTTTTGCCTGAGCATCGCGGGAGTGGCATCGGAGCTTCGCTGGTTCGCGGTCTACTCCAGGAGGCGAAACAGGCAGGCAAGCCTGTGACTCTTCACGTTGGAAAGCTCAACCGGGCGGCCCGTCTTTACCAGCGGCTTGGATTCTCGATAATCGGTGATACGGGCACGGACTACAAGATGGAATGGCGGCCCGACGGATCATCAACCGATCGGAGACTCGAACTATGACAGAGTTCTTTACGATAGACACATTCTCCGGCCATGTGAACACGAAGTTCTTGATGCATTATGGCGATTCGCAAACGGCCGAGCTCGAGCTGACCAGTGTCACCGATGTCGGCTCATCTCCGCGGCAGATACAGATCTCGCTGTTGTTTCAGGGACCGGACAACGCTCCCATCGCGCAAGGCATTTACAAGCTCGAACACGATAAGCTCGGTGCGCTTGATATATTCCTGGTTCCCATTGGCAAAGACGCGAAAGGGGTGCAGTACCAGGCAATCTTCAACCGCCAGGTGAAATGAGAATGGAAATCGGATCGACGGGAATCTCGCTCGCTGGCTCGCGCCTGGCTACGGTTCGTCCGGCCAACTCGGAGGATGAGCCGTTTCTGCTTGCAGTTTACGAGAGCACGCGAGCGGAGGAACTGGCGCTGACGAACTGGGACGAAGTGCAGCGCGATGCTTTCCTGAGGATGCAATTCAAGGCGCAGCAATCTCACTACCGCGAGCATTATCCCGGAGGTGAACACTACGTCATTCTGGTCAATGAGGACGCGGTCGGCCGCCTCTACATCGCAGACATAGAGAAAGAGGTGCGCATCCTCGACATAACAATCCTTCCGCACCATCGAAACGCCGGAATCGGAACGCCGATCATAAGAGAGTTGATGGCAGAAGCTGCGGCGATCGGAAAGCCGCTTCGAATTTACGTCGAGAGCTTCAACCGGTCGCTGGGCTTGTTCGAGCGACTGGGATTCGTGAGGTCAGACGAAAGCGGCTACAGCTATCTTATGCAATGGTGCGCCGAAGCCGCGCAGCGGTTACCTCGATAGCCGGCGAGCGCTAAGATTCCTAACCGCGTAGCGGTTACCTATCGATAGCCGGCGAGCGCTAAGATATTCCTAACCGCGTAGCGGTTACCTATCGATAGCCGGCGAGCGCTAAGATTCCTAACCGCGTAGCGGTTACCTATCGATAGCCGGCGAGCGCTAAGATATTCCTAACCGCGTAGCGGTTACCTCTCGATAGCCTGGGACGGCAATCACAATCCGGGCCGCGTAGCGGCCACCTCTCGATACCCTGGGACGGCAATCACAATCCGGGCCGCATACCGGGCCGCATAAAGCGGCCACCTCTCGATAGCCTGGGACGACAATCACAATCCGGGCCGTGTAGCGGCCACCTCTCGATAGCCTGGGAGGCAATTACAATTTGGGCCGCGTAGCGGCCACCTCTCGATAGCCTGGGACGACAATCACAATCTGAACCGCGTAGCGGTTACCTCTCGATAGCCTGGGACAGCAATCACAATCCGGGCCGCGTAGCGGCCACCTCTCTATAGCCTGGGACGACAATCACAATCCGGCCGCGTAGCGGCCACCTCTCGATAGCCTGGGACGGCAATCACAATCCGGGCCGCGTAGCGGCCGCCTCTCGATAGGAGACATTCATGGCTAACACCTACACACAGATTTACATTCACCTCGTCTTTGCCGTTTCGGGAAGACACAATCGCTCATCTCTAGAGAACGCAAGGTCGAGATTTACAAATACATGACAACCGTCATTCAGAACCAGAAGCAGAAAGTCATGGCAATCAATGGGATGCCGGACCACGTTCATTTGCTCATTGGCATGAGTCCAGACATCGCTTTGTCCGATCTTGTCAAAGACGTAAAGGTTGCTTCATCGAGCCTCATTAACGACAAGCGCTGGGTCAGAGGCCACTTCAGATGGCAAAGAGGATTCGGAGCGTTTTCGCATTCGAGGTCTCAGGTGTCAACGGTCGCCAAATACATTGAGAACCAGGAGCGCCATCATGCGGGCGAATGCGTCGCGTGCGCATCTATCGATAGGTGGCCGCTACGCGGCCCGGGCGAATGCGTCGCAGGCGCATCTATCGATAGGTGGCCGCTACGCGGCCCGGGCGAATACGTCGGGTGCGCATCTATCGATAGGTGGGCGCTACGTGGCCCGGGCGAATGCGTCGCGTGCGCATCTATCGATAGGTGGGCGCTACGCGGCCCGTGCGAATGCGTCGCGTGCGCATCTATCGATGGGTGGCCGCTACGCGGCCGGGGCGAATGCGTCGCGCGCGCATCTATCGATAGGTGGCCGCTATGCGGCCCGGGCGAATGCGTCGCGCGCGCATCTATCGATAGGTGGCCGCTATGCGGCTTCGGATGACCCGTCGACACGCCCTTCCCCGACGCGTCGACAGGCCCTGCCACGACCTGAGGACAGGTCGGATGATAACTGCCCAGCGATGAACGGCGGCCTCTCAGGGATAAACGCGATTGATGAGCGCCTCGTAATGGAGACCTGCCTTGTAGCTCGTGGCTCCCGGCACAACAAGCAACTGGAAAACACCCAACCGGCTGTGATCAATCGTGTAAGTGTCCTGTCCCAGCGGCAGACTACGTGGCCCCTGGAATACCAGCGAGAAACACTCTCTGCTGGTTGTCCCGCTGCCTTTTACAAACGGCGGATTCAGATCGTTCACCTCGATCAGGGTCATCGCGGTTAGCCTCACCCCTCCAAGCGAAAACGTAAACTTGGTCCCGAGGTTGTCCGCGAACATGGCCCTGGTGATGTTGCTGAGTGGGTCATTGAGCGCCTCTTTGGGAATCGTAGCGCCCAGGCCCGACCCAAGCGGCTCCGAAGGTTTCTGCTGTCCCAAAGCGATTGAGCTGATCTGGCCTGAAAATATGGCGACCAATCCCAACTTGCTTCCTGTCTCGAGAAAACTGCGTCGCGAAAGATTCATTGTTCCCTCCCGATTTGATTTGCCTGCCGATACTGTTTCGTTGCTGCGAGTCTAAAGCGCGAACTCCTCGCATTCAACCCAATTAATCCCTCAGTGGTGCATTAAGTCGGCTTGTGATAGAATTGCGGCCCCCCCTGAATCATGCGGTTTACGGTCCTGTGGCTGGAATCAAAACCAGAGGCGTCGCGAAAAGAGGTACTGGACTTCATCAAGGTGCAAGGGAATGTCGTCAATGGGCATTTCGTTTGTTGTAAATCCCTTCGAATCGACTACTGCACAAAAGCTAGGGAGGAAAGAGAATGGCTGAACCGTTTTTGTCTGAGATCAGAATCTTCAGTTTTGGCTTTGCGCCCCAAGGCTGGGCGCTTTGCAATGGGCAGTTGCTGCCCATCAACCAGAACCAGGCGTTGTTCTCACTATTGGGCACGACCTATGGCGGCGACGGGCGCGTGAACTTCGCACTCCCCAATCTGCAGAGCCGCGTGCCGATTCATATGGGCAGCGGGCACACGCTTGGCGAACGGGCCGGCGAACAGGCGCACACGCTGTCCATCAGCGAACTTCCGACGCACGTGCATACCTCAAATGCAACGAGCGATCCGCACGTTACCAGCCCTGAAAATTACCAGCCGCTGGCTACCAATGCTCTTTTCGCCGTTGTGAACAACCTCTATGCGGGCGCGGCGAACCTGACCTCGTTACTACCAAACACACTCGCTAGCGTGGGCGGCAGTCAGGCACACCAGAACACGCAGCCGTTTCTGGTTTTGAACTTCAGCATCGCGCTGCAGGGAATCTTCCCGTCGCAAAACTAAGGAGAAGAAGAATGGCACAACCCTATGTTGGTGAAATTAGAATGTTCGCTGGCAACTTTGCTCCTGCGGGATGGATGTTTTGCGAAGGGCAGTTGCTTCCAATCTCGGAGAACGAGACGCTGTTCACTCTGATCGGCACGACTTACGGCGGCGACGGTCAATCGACATTCGCCTTGCCTGACCTGCGCGGGCGAGTACCGATTCATTTTGGCAACGGCTTCACTCTCGCTGAAACGGGTGGCACGGAAACTGTTACGCTGACCGTTCAACAAATACCCGCTCACAGCCATCCGGTACTCGCTTCTGCGAATGCCGGAAATGCTACTCAGCCTGCGGGTAACCTAACAGCGCAGAACGCGTCAGTGACGATTTATCGCCCACAGGATCCTGTCGTAAGCATGAATGCTCAATCAGTAGGTTCGACTGGGGGAAGCCAGCCTCACGAGAACTTCCAACCGTACTTGTGCGTGGACTTCATCATTTCGCTCTTCGGGATTTTCCCACAATGATTAGGAGTTCGGGGTAGCGTGGACTGTTCAGTCCGCGCACGCCTTTGATAACGCCGAATGTCGGAACCGCGCAGACTGGACAGTCTACGCCACATCTGGATAGGAGAAGCCCATGGATCCTTTTGTTGCTGAAATCAGAATATTCCCCTTCAACTTTGCCCCGAGGGGTTGGGCCTTTTGCGACGGACAAATATTGCCGATCAGTCAAAACACGGCCCTGTTCTCACTGCTCGGGACGACCTACGGCGGGGACGGCAAGTCGAACTTCGCCTTGCCGAATATGCAGGGAAACGCCCCCATGCATCCCGGTCAGGGACCGGGCCTTTCGCTCCACGATCTCGGCGAGACTGGTGGAAGCGAAACGGTAACGTTGCTGGAGTCGGAGATCCCGGCGCACAGCCACTCTATGATGGCGCAAAATCAACCCGCG
>DATLWF010000430.1:0-12230 GCA_035576605.1 Blastocatellia bacterium
GGACCTCTCTGTTAGGGCCGCGTCCGCCTTCCTACCTGTATAAATACACGGGTGACGGCCCGACGAATCGGAGATACACTTCCGGTGCTTTGTCTACCAATGCATCAACTCCACCGACAAACGAGAACGGCCGTGCCTCTCAAGACCCGAACGTAATCAAAGTCATCATAATCGAAGACCAGCGCGATGTGCGCGAGGGACGGGCTGTGCTGATAAACGGCTCTCCCGGTTTCCGATGCCTGGCTGCATTCCGCACGATGGAGGATGCGCTCCGCTCGATAGGCGGTCTTCTGCCTGACGTGGTGTTAACGGACATTGGACTCCCCGGAATGAGCGGTGTTGATGGAACCCGCATCTTGAAGGAGAGTTTGAAAGAAGTAGCATTGGGCGGAGCGCCTATGTCGCCGGAGGTGGCGCGCAGAGTCATAAAGCTGTTTAGAGAGTTTCGGCCCCCCGAACGGGCATCGCATCGGCTCACGCCTCAGGAGACTGAGTTGTTGAAGCTGATCATCGAAGGTCACGGCTATAAGACCGCTGCGGCCGGGCTCGACATCAGCGTCAGCAGGTTTCTTTTCACCTCCAGAACATATACAACAAGCTTCAGGTTCACTCCAAAACTGAGGCAGTCGCAAAGGCACTTCAGAATAAGCTCGTGTGAGGAAGTCGCACTCGACGATTCTTCCTAAAGCCCTCCGTTCCCACCTGTGTGAAAACCCAGTTACACTGCATAACTCTTAGACATATCATCACCGGGAATTTGCGCCGCCGTTGTTTGTTGAGTGCGGAAGAAAGGGGATCCAATGCGCACGCTGTTTCATTCTTCGATTTGCTTGATTCTGATACTCTGTTTCGCGAACGCTGCGTTTTCTCAAGACAACCAGGCGGCAAATGCCCAGAGAACCGCTTTCATCGTCACGGCGTTCGCCGCTAGTGACCGCGTGCGTTTTGCTGCCCCCTCTTCCATTGTACAGATTCGCCTTGAGGTCTACGGCTCGACCGGCAACAAGGTCTTCGATAACGAAGTGCGGGGTGGGAATGTGCTCGATTGGCGGTTGCAGGACGGACAGGCCGAGCCGCTTGCCGACGAGCGTTACATCTGTTTGGTCACCGTCAAGAGCTTGTCCGGAAGGATTACGCAGCGGATTAGCTCGGTGACCATCGCGAATGGAACGGCGAGTGTGCAAGCGGGGGAGGCCGATCGACTAACGAAGCAACAAGCGGAGGCGATCGGTCCAATGGAAGCGAACGCTTCCGTGCATGTCCTGAAGGAAGATGAACCTGCCACCCCGACAGTGATTGCACACAACGGAGAAGACGGACAGATAGTCAGAGGCAAAGGGGCGTTATCGTTTCGAATTGGAGATTTCTTCAGGGGCAAAGACATTGAGCAGATGCGGCTTACACCCGAGGGGAATCTTGGGATAGGGATAACCAATCCGGCAGTAAAGCTTGACGTGGACGGTCTGATCCGAGCGAGTCAGGGGATCGTCTTTCCCGACGGATCGATTCAGTTCTCGGCGTCGAGAAAGACCTTTGGCCCCGAGAGCCTTCGGCCGGGCCAGTCCCTGAAGAAGCCCGGTCACGGAAAAGTCTTCGAAACAGCTTCGCCAGACACCAGCGGAACCGGGACGACCGGTAAGATACCCAAGTGGTCGGACGGACCCAACGGGGTGTTGGCCGATTCGAACATCACCGAGGCAACCGGCGCCATCGGGATCAATGGCACTCCCAACACCAACTTCAGACTCGATGTAAACGGAAGCGTTCTCTTCAGAGGCTCAAACCCGGGCTTCAATCTGGTCGGGCTTAGACCAGCCGGAAATCAGTGGGTGTTTCAGACCGTCGATGACGACGGGCGCTTCCGCCTCTTTAGTCAGGATAACTCGAACCCCGGGGTTGAGCGCTTAACTATAGGCCTGAGCACCGGCAACGTCGGCATCGGCACAAATAATCCGACTGGTCCGCTACACGTGGTCGCCAGTATCAATTCGGTCGCCAACGCGCCGATCATTTCCGGCGCCATAGACAATGTGTTGCTCGTTCTCTCCAGCACCAATCCCGGAGGGAGAAAATGGTTTCTCGACTCGGCCGCAGGAGGCAGCTTCTACGGAGCAGGCAACCTTGCCATCGGGAACGGCTCCAGCTTTCCCGCGACGCCTACGATGGTGCTTACGCCGAACAGCAACGTCGGGATCGGCACGACCACTCCTACGCTTGCGAAGCTCCAAGTGGTGAGCAGTACAGGGGACGGCGTGTATGCCCAAGGCTTCAGCTTCGGAACTGGCATATCTGGCCACACCATCAGCGGATCCGGCGTAAATGGCGTCGCCGACAACGGCGTTGGCGTGCAGGGCAACAGCAATAGCGGCTATGGTGTTTATGGCGACAGCGACGGCACCGGGGTCTATGGCCACAGCAACAACGGCTACGGAGTCCGCGGCCAAAGCACCAACGGCAACGGCGTTTATGGCTACAGCCAAAACAGCTTCGCGGGTTACTTCGACGGCACGGTGCGGGTTGCAAGCATCCCGGCAGGCTCACATGTCGGGACGGTTTGTTTTAATCCCGCGGGCGATCTCCTGTATTGCGAAGGTTCGAGTTTGCGCTTCAAAATCAACGTCCGGCCGTTCCGCGCCGGCTTGGACATCATCCGGCGGCTGCGGCCAATTAGTTTCAACTGGAAAGAAGACGGCAAGCCCGACATCGGGCTTGGCGCCGAAGACGTCGCTGAGGTCGCCCCGACATTTGTCACCACCAACAATAAGGGCGTAGTTGAAGGTGTCAAGTACGAGCGTCTCAACATCCTTCTGATTAATGCCGTCAAAGAGCAGCAGAAACAGATCGAACGACTCAACTCGAGACTGCGACAGCTACAAGTTATCTCCCGCAGACGGAGAGGCGGCAGATATCCCCTCTCGCGTCGCACCTGATGCGAGGCGAAGCAAGCCAGCCGATCCACAATTACAGTACTTTCACCTATGTCCGCAGGAGTTTCATCCTCACTTGGACTGCGGCGGCAAGTCTTCGCGATGCCGCTTTAGAGGGCAGAGGAACGGATTCGGCGACACGAACCCGCGCTTTGCAAACTACAATACCTTCGTCGTCAGTCTTGCAGACCGAACAATACGACGGGCGGCAGCAATGCCGAGATCTGGCGCGCGGCGTGGTGAATGAAGCGGATCACTCAGGCTGGCAGCGAGCCTTAAGCGGTCCACCAAGAGTCACCTATCGACAATCTCGACGTGCTCGATGCGGTCGCCGCGAGCAATGCGATTCACCACATCCATTCCCTCAATGACCTGTCCGAAGATCGTGTAGCCTCCATCGAGATGCGGTTGAGGTGAATGAGTGATGAAGAATTGACTGCCCCCGGTGTCTTTTCCCGAGAGAGCCATGCCTACGCTGCCTGTCTGATAGCGACGCAGGTTGATCTCGTCGCGAATCTGGTAGCCTGGCCCGCCGTTCTGATCGCCGCGCGGGTCGCCTCCCTGAATGACGAAATTAGGAACCACTCTCACGAATGCGAGGCCGTTATAGAAACCGCTCCGGACGAGGCGAATGAAATTGTCGACGGCCATCGGCGCATCGCCCGCAAATAGCTCGATGCGAATATCGCCCTTCCTGGTATGAATCACCGCGGTTGGATTCTTGACTGATTCACTCAGATCGGCGATGCGCCGCCAATAGGCGCGATCGTGACCCGTCTCGACTTTGCCTATCTGAAGCCGTGTCGCGCTCACCTCGGTGGAGGAGGCGCGCAATAGCTCAGCGGCTTTCAACCTGACGACATAGTCTTCATCGCGGGTTGTCTCCGCCAGCACTTGAATATTCATCGGGCGCTTGAGCTTGTCTGCTGCTTCGACGATGGCGATTCGCGCTTCGTTGATCTTATCCGCCCGAGCCGCTTTGTAAGCGGCATAGAGCGCGGCGATCACGAGATCCGACGAGTCCCCACGCTCGCCGAGCAACGTCGCGGCGGTTTCGCGCACGAACACGTCAGTAGACTTGAGTTGCTCAAGCAGAATGTCTCGCAGCCCTTCCGCCTTCGCGGCCGCAAGCGCGGTCAGGATGGGGGGCAGCGCCCGAACGTCAGGCTTGCCGTATGTCTTGCCCGTCAGCAGATCAAGCAAAAGAGCTTTCGCGCGATCGCTGGCAAGCTGCCCGAGTCCCTGCGCGTAAGAGGCCATTGCCTTCCAATCATCGCTGGACAGCTTTGCGGTCGCGGGCGCATCGAAGAATGCGGACTCCCCAAGCTTCGCGACGGCGAGTTCCACTTCAAGATGCGCACCGAGCTTTCCGTCTGCAAACCGAAACGCTTTGAGGAAGGGACCCGCGCGCTCGTCTTTTATGTTTCCCAGCGCAGTTGCTATCAACAAAAGCAAGTTCTGTTGGGTTGGAACGCCAAGCTTATCGCGATCGAATGTTCGATAACTCGCAAGCAGTGTGTTGCCTAGAGTGATCAGCGGATCAACTGCGCGCCCGTCGCCGATCGCTCCAAGGGCATTGATCGCTCCGGCTGCGACGCGCTCGTCTTTGTCGCCCAGCAGCCTTATCAGAGGGTCGACGGCTTGTGCCGCTTTCGCAGCCCCCAACGCGCGGGCCGCGTGCGCTCTCACGAGAGCGTCTTTATCGTCGAGCAAATGCAACAGATTGGGCGTTGCCACCGCGATGCCTTCCCGTATTCGAGCAAGCGCGTTCGCTGCCTGCCACCTCAAATCTGGGTCGGGCGATCCGAGTTGCCCGGCGATCGCTTCAACCGTCGAAGCCTGCTTCATTCTCAGCAGCGCAGTAAGCGCCAGAGTTGCAACCAGCCTGGCGTCATCGGAGACCGGCTCGCTGGTTACGGGCAGCAGCCGCACGATAGCGTCAGCCACGCCCTTAACCCCGTAGTCGCCGAGCGCCGCAACTGCGAGCTTATTGGAAGCGATCTTACCCAACGCTTCGGCTACGCGCGCTCGCACGAGCGCCGACTTTTCAATCGTGGGGTCAAGCCGTTCCAGCAGCGCCGACACCGCGTGTGAATTCTGAATCTGCCCAAGCGAGAACGCCGCCAGCGCTCGCATCTCAGGATCACGATTCTCGGGATTCTGATCGCTGGCGAGAATGTCGATCAACGACGCGAGTCCACTGGGATATCCAATTCGACCAAGCGCCAGAATCGTCCTGCGGCGAGCGCCCCCGTGTGTGGGGAGGAGCATGTCGACAAGGTCGTTGGTAACGGTGCGCTCGTCTTCGTGCTGGATTATTTTCGGATACAGGACGCGCTGCGTGTGATCGCGTTTCAGCGCTGGCTTGCCGGGTCGGACGGTCGCCGGCGGAAGCTGTGCGAATTGAGGTGTGGCCAGTATCAACAGGGCCAGGACCACCCTCAACAGACGAGTTCGCATTCCAGTAGCATAGACTTTAGTCTGTGTGTTGTTCAACATTGCCAGGTAAATCGAGTTGGCGTAGCATAGCCACGCTCCTTTCGCAGAATGTTTCAATACGGTAGACAATGAATTTCTGGGAGAACTTAAAGACAGCGGCAGACTCAGCCGGAGCCTTTCACTGGATTGCGCTGGGCTTCATTCTCGCGGCACTCATTCTTTTTGTTTACGTGCCGGCTGAGCGGACTCGCATCAAAACGTCTGTCATACTTTTCAGCTTCTCGTTCGCGGGTCTGATCGCAGTCGCCACAATTCTTTCTTCCGGTGTCACTCCAGACAGTATCGTCTACCGTTCCGCGCGCTGGGTGTCGTTGCTGGCGGAGAGCATCGCCATAATCGACCTCGTGAGTGTGTTTGTGTTCGACGTTGCGCTCAACGCAATTCGTATCAGGGCGCCCCGGATACTCCGCGATTTGTTGCTCGCCTCCGCCTACCTGGTTATTGCATTCATATTGCTCTCACGGAGCGGGTTTGATTTGACCGGTATCGTCGCGACTTCCGCGGTCATTACGGCGGTCATCGGTTTCTCTTTGGCTGACACGCTCGGAAACATCATGGGCGGCATGGCCCTTCAGATGGAACACACGATCAACGTGGGAGATTGGGTGCGGATAGACCAGCTCGAAGGCCGTGTTAAGGAAATCCGATGGCGCCAGACCTCTATTGAGACTCGTGACTGGGACACCGTCGTGTTCCCAAACAGCTTTTTGATGAGAGGACGGGTCACCCTGCTTGGGCAACGAACCGGAGCGCCGCGCCAACGCCGCCAGTGGGTCTATTTCAACGTCGATTTCCGGTACGCGCCTACGGATGTGGTGAGGATCGTCGAGACGGCTTTGTGCGCCGAGCCTATCCAAAACGTCGCGCAACAGCCCGCGCCGCACTGCCTTGTCGTAGACTTCAAAGACAGCTACTCCTCTTACGCGGTCCGCTACTGGTTGACGGATATGGCAGTACCAGATCCGACGGACTCGTTGGTCCGGTCGCGCATATATTCAGCGCTGCGACGCGCCGACATTCGGCTATCGATCCCAGCCCGGTGGGTCCTTGTCACAGAGGAAACGGAAAAGCGCCGCGAGCGCAAGCAGGGCGAGAAGATCGAACAGCGCGTCGAAGCACTCAAGCGCGTTGAACTGTTTAGCAAGCTGACCCCTGAAGAGCGCCGCGAACTGGCCGCACGCTTGAAGGTCGCTCCATTCGTGCGCGGTGAAGCTCTGACAAAACAAGGCGCCGAGGCTCACTGGCTCTACATAATCATCGAAGGCAAAGCTGAGGTTCAGGTTGCGGTCGACGGCACGAGCGAGAAGGTCGCGTCGATAGGAGAGGGTGATTTCTTCGGAGAGATGGGTATGATGACCGGCGCACCGCGCAGCGCCTCCGTCTTCGCACAGACCGATGTGCTTTGTTACCGGCTGGACAAGAGTGCTTTCCAGGAGATCATTAGCCATCGGCCTGAAATTGCCGAAGACATCTCGCACGTCCTTGCGCGTCGGCGGGTCGAACTCGAACAGGTACGAGAGGGATTAAGCGAGGAGGCGATGCGCCTGCTAAAGGATAAGACGCAAACGGCTCTCCTGGATCGGATACGCGAGTTCTTCCGGCTCGGCGAAAACGCTGAGCGCAGCCGCTGAGGTATTCACCCTGGGCACAAGAATGGAAGGAACAATCGTGTTCATCCACAAGAACTCTGATGGCGAGCGCAGCCGCTTTAGGAGCAACGATCTTCGCAGAATTCGCTTGCCTGGGCGTCGCCGCTGAGATAGAAAGACCGGTGATCTCTAAACTAAGTCACTTCCACTGAGTGACCCCCGACAGACTGAAGTTTGTCGCTGACTCGTTGATGCAAGGCATCCCCGACAAACTGAAGTTTGTCGGACATTGTTCCCAGGGAGCATACACAATGCGAAAGAACATCTTCTTGACTCTGATACTGGTTGTTGCGGGATTCGTCTTTTCCACTCAAAGCGCTCCCGGCCAGGGACGGGGCGGCGCGACCCCGGAACTCATTGCCCGGCGAAACTCGATCGAGAACGAACTGCAATCGATCGCGATCGTCGAACGCAAGCTCATGGTGCCGATGCGTGACGGCAAGCGTATGGCGACCGACGTCTATCGCCCGAAAGACACATCGAAGAAATACCCCACGATCTTCGTCCGCACCCCATACAACTTCAATTTCTGGGACGTCCGCAGCGGCGCGCCGCGAGACATGAGCAATGAGCTCGAAGCTGTGAAGCGCGGGTATGTCTTCGTCGAGATGAATGAGCGCGGTCATTTCTTCTCCGAGGGAAACTACGACATCCTGGGCCCGCCGCTCAGTGACGGCGATGACGCCTTCTCGTGGATGGCCAAACAGCCCTGGTCGAACGGCAAAGTCGGCACGATCGGCTGCTCCTCGACTGCCGAATGGCAATTGGGAGTCGCGGCTCAGGGCAATCCGGCGTATGCGGCGATGATCCCACAGGGCTTCGGCGCGGGTGTCGGACGCGTCGGCCCGTATTTCGAGCAGGGAAACTGGTATCGCGGCGGCGCAGTTCAGATGCTGTTCATCGCCTGGCTCTACGGCGAGCAGAACCAGGTGCGGCCCACATTTCCGGCTAATGCGTCGCAAGAGGACTTGATTCGCGCGTCGAAGGCATTCGATCTCGCGCAGCAGCTGCCGCCGGTCGATTGGTCGAAGGCGCTGCGACACCTTCCAGTCAATGAAATCATGAAAGCCGTGGATGGGCCGCACGGGATCTTCGCCGATCACATGCCTGTGGATACGGGGGGCGCGATGATCGAGCGCGCGCCGAACGATCCGGCCTGGTACAAGGGAGGATTGTGGCACGACAACATGAAGGTCAACGTGCCGGGTTTCTGGTTTATGTCGTGGTACGACGTATCGGTCGGGCCCAACCTCGCCGCATATAATCATGTACGGAGAACCGCCAGACCCGAGATTGCTAACCAGCAGTACGCGGTGATCGCGCCAACGCTCCACTGCTCATACAAACGTGCCACCGAGAACACGATGGTCGGCGAGCGCAGCATGGGCGACGCGCGTCTGAACTATGACGAGCTGACCTATGCCTGGTTCGATTACTTTCTCAAAGGAGAGAACAACCGCGTTCTCGAGACGATGCCCAAGGTGCGCTACTACACGATGGGAATCAACAAGTGGCAGACATCGGATACGTGGCCTCCGCAAGGCGCGCAGCCAATGAGCTTCTTCCTGTCGAGCGGGGGCAAGGCGAACACGCTCGACGGCGATGGTGCGCTCAGCGGCGCGCCCCCATCGGCGGACAACACCGATAAATTTGACTACGATCCGATGAATCCGGTGCCGTCGTATGGTGGAAATGTCTGTTGCACCGGAAACGCAGTGCAGGGCGGCGCCTTCGACCAGCGCAAGATGGAAGCCCGGCCGGACATTTTGGTTTACAGCACCGAGCCTCTGAAGGAAGGGATCGAAGTTAGCGGCCCGATCGAAGTGACGCTATACGTGTCGTCGGACGCGAAAGACACGGACTTCACGGTGAAGCTGATCGACGTGGATCCGGACGGCCGGGCCTACAATCTGGACGAGACGATCCAGCGCGTGAGGTATCGGAACGGCTACGATAAGCCCGAGGTATGGATGGAAGCTGGCAAGGTGTACAAGGTGACGCTGCAGCCGATGACCACTAGCAATTATTTTGATGCGGGCCATCGGATTCGCCTGGAGGTATCGAGCAGCAATTTTCCGCGCTTTGATCGGAACCTGAATACTGGTGGGAAAAACTACAACGAGTCGACAGGAGTGGTCGCGCACAACGTCGTCCACCATTCGAAGCAGTATCCGTCGGAGGTTAAGATCACGGTGGTGAAGAAACAAGGAGCTAGAGATGCCAACGAAACAAGGGGACACAGCATTACTCAATGATCCGGTTGCGCAAGAGTTGCTACATTCCAACATCCCGGCGCGCCTGGCTTATGTCTGGCATGATGGAACTCCCCGAGTTATACCCATTTGGTTTCACTGGAATGGAGAAGAGATCGTGCTTGGGACTCCACTGAAGGCGCCAAAGGTGAAGGCTTTGCCGCAAAACTCAAAAGTGGCACTGACAATCGACACCAATACATGGCCGCATAAGGTGCTGCAGATTCGAGGCACGGCAAAGGTTGAGACGGTGGACGGAGTGGTTCCCGAGTATGCGACTGCCGCGCGACGATACTTCGGTGAGGAGCAGGGTCGGGCCTGGGTAGAGCAGGTGGGAAAAATGTTTTCCCAAATGGCTCGTATCTCCATTCAGCCGGAATGGGTGAGCATTATTGATTTCGAAAAGCGTTTTCCGAGCGCGATTGAAGCGGCGATGGCCGGTTAGTGCATGAAGAATGCTAGTGCATGAAGAATATGGACCCGAGCAAAGCCCCGCAATCTCTTACTGCGTGGCGCGGCTGGGGACCGGTCATTGTCTTGCCGATCGCCGTTCTTATCTTTACGCCGGCATCCTGGCCTCGCTGGGTTTTCATGTGGTTGCTCGCTTTCGCGATCCTTGTAGGCTGTAAGTGGCTAACCTGGCGCCGCACGCCGGCCCCTAGCGCGCAATGGTGGCAACATGCCGGATATTTGCTTGCCTGGCCGGGGTTGAACGCCCAGTCATTCCTGAGCTCTGAGCGGCTCCATAAGGACAATCCGCCGTTAGGAGAATGGGGGTTTGCCGCCCTTAAGCTCCTCGCCGGTGCCGCACTCTTTTGGGGCGTGGCCCGTTGGATTTCCGAGGACCAAAGAATCTTCGCTGGATGGGTAGGGATGGTCGGCTTGATTCTGATGCTTCACTTCGGCGCGTTCCATCTGCTCAGTTGCGCATGGAGATCAGCCGGAATCGACGCGCGCCCGATCATGAACCGTCCGCTAGCCTCCGTCAGCGTCAGTGAGTTTTGGGGCCGGAGGTGGAACACGGCGTTTCGGGACTTCACGCATCGCTTTCTATTCCTTCCGCTAAAATCATGGCTGGGACCGCGGCGGGCGATCTTAACCGGGTTCATATTCAGTGGCATCATTCATGACCTGGTAATTTCAGTTCCGTCGGGCGGCGGATATGGCTGGCCGACACTCTTCTTCGGAACTCAGGCCGCCGCGATTTTCGTCGAGCGGTCGCGCGCTGGTCGGGCCGTTGGCCTCGGACGCGGATTGCGCGGACGGTTGTTCGCAGGACTGACATTGGCTCTGCCCGCGTATGGATTATTTCACCCACCGTTTGTCAGGAATGTAATCCTGCCGTTCATGCAAGCGCTCGGTGCGCGTTGATCGCCTCATTGGCGAGCGTGGACACTGATGCAAGAGTTGATGCCGACATTGATCCTTCTGGCCGGCGTGGGGCAGTTAGGAGTTTTGATCGCCTCGGCGCTCGTACCATTTCAATTGAAGTGGAAAACTGAACTGAGCGTACTGTCTCGTCTCCATCGGCAGATGTATTGGGTCTACGGCGGCTATGTCGTACTGGCGATTGCCGCCTTTGGCTTGATCAGCCTCTTCAATGCCAGGGAGTTGGCTAACGGAAGCGGTTTGGCTCGCGGCGTGTGCGGTTATATCGCCGTGTTCTGGGGGGTCAGATTAGCGCTCCAGTGGGTTTTCGATGTTAAGGAGCATATCTCTACCTGGTGGTTAAGGCTGGGCTATTACGCCCTGACGATCCTATTCGCTAGCTTCACTCTATTGTATGGCTTTGCTGCATTGCGGCCAAATGACTGATCAGACGATTCAAACGGTCTCCTTCAGAGTACTCAAGATCACGGTTGTGAAGAAGTAGCCTACGTCGCTTTGCCAACTTGCTCACCAAGTTGCACCGACGTAGTATAAGCGCTCTCCCGCGACGCGCGGAAACGCACAATTTATGACCGATGGAGGTAGAATATGGCTAAGAAGACTGAACCCGGCCAGTTCGTATTTGGTCGCACGCGGCCGTCCTACGGGGACAAATTCACCATTCACACTAAAGCGAAACGGGACACGCACTTTCGTCCCCTTCCCCCTCCCACGGGGACAGCACCCTTTCAACTAAATCTCAAATCAATCCTGCCGGCGAAGAATTACGCCGCCATTGTTGCCAGGAAGAAACTCACCTTCCACCTGAACGGGGATATGGGTGGTATCGGGACCAATCAGCAACAGTTGTTGGTCGCCAACGGTATGGAAGCTGATTTCGATCCCAAGGCGAACCCAAGCCAGAACCCCGCATTCCTGTACCTCAACGGCGACTGCGTGTATTTCAACGGCGAAGTTAAGGAGTATTACGCCCAGTTCTACCATCCTTATGAGTTCTATCCCGGTCCGGTGTTTGCCGTTCCCGGCAATCACGATGGCGAGAACCTTCCTGGTGACGACACCTTGAACGGCTTCGTCCGTAACTTTTGCGCGCCCGCGCCCGTGAAGATGCCTGAATCTGGCGATTCTCTTCGAACGGCGATGGTGCAGCCCAATGTCTACTGGACTCTGTTGACACCGTTGGCAAGCATCATCGGTCTCTACAGCAATGTTCCGGAGGGTGGTTCGCTTCGCGTTCCGCAAACTGATTGGTTGGTGGACCAGCTCAAGACTCTGCCCAAGAGTATTCCCGTGATCGTGGCTCTCCACCACCCGGTTTATTCCGCCGATACGTTTCACTCCGGCAGTACCTTTATGAAAGAAGCGCTCGAGAAAGCCATTCAAGCGGCAAAACGACATCCGGAGATGGTCGTCGCGGGTCACGTTCATGCCTACGAACGAATCACAAAGCACCTGTCACACGGCGACCAGATTCCATTCCTGGTTACCGGGGCAGGTGGCTATCCGAACCTGCA
>DATLWF010000431.1:0-7148 GCA_035576605.1 Blastocatellia bacterium
AACCGCGTAGCGGTGACCTATCGATAGAGAGGACAGAGGTATCGTCCGGGCCGCGTACCGGCCACCTATTGATAGAGAGCAAACGCTACATCGTGGAAACCCGCACCATCTTGCACCGATCAGGTAGCCGCTACGCGGCCCACGTCAAATTTCTCTACCGGGATATCGATCGGCGGCCGCTACGCGGCCCAAGACCCTTCCGAAGGAGGCTGTTAACAGGACGGCCACTTCGCCGAGCGATTAGCTTGTGGGCCGCCGTTCTTATTGGCTCATCGTACCCTGATTAACGTTCACACCGAATAGACCTGCTTCGTTTGATTATTGCGCAACGTGCACGCGCCGTCAGCATAGGCGGCGAGAAACAGATTCTCGTCCGACAGCAGGGCTTTACGAAACGACGAGTTCGTTATGTATCCGGCGGCTCGGACGGCCGCGAACGTCAATCCCGCGTAGGCCACCAGCGCAGCCGCGATCGGCATTCCGTTGAGCAACAGATCGAGGAACACGGCGACTGAAACCGCTCCGCCGATGGTCACCCACTTGTGAATTGGTGACGACGGGTGAGAGAGGTAGAACGCCAGCGCTTGGATTGGTGCTGCCGCAAACAACCAGTACTCGCGAGTCAAAACAGCGACGACGACTGAAGCAATCGCCGTAGCTACCAATAACAGTGAGAGCGCGGCAATTATGGCTTTCTTGAATTTCGTGTTGAACTGCCCGGACCATTTTGCGGCAGCCAACGAATCGACTCCAATGTTGAAGCTGCGAATGGCGACCGCCGCCTTTAGCTGATCGAAGTCCTCGAACGGAAAACGCGGGATGTCGTCAATGCTCTCCCATCGCATCGCCGGTTGGTGTGATTGCGTTTCAACCATGACTCCGCTGTTTAACTATGGCTGGGATAGAAGTGATAGAGCATCAAATAGACAATCACGCCGGTGACCGAGACGTACAGCCACATCGGAAAGGTCCATCGGGCGATCCTGCGATGACGGACAAACTCGCCACGAAGTGCGCGTCTCAGAGTCACGATAATGAACGGCACGATCGTAACCGCCAGTATGGTGTGCGAAATCAGAATCGTGTGGTACGCCGTCCGCACCCATCCCGTTCCCCTGAAACGAGTAACCCCGGCCCCAAAGCCGACGTGGTAAACGAGATAAGAGATCAGGAACAAACTCGAGCAGATTACCGCCGCGATCATACACGCGCGATGAGCGGCGATACGCCTTCGGCGAATCAGGATGAACCCGCTCACTATCAGAATTCCAGTCGTTGCGTTCAAGAGTGCATTGAACGTCGGCAAGAAACTAACGAACATAAATGATTCCAAAGACTCGTAAGGGCGCCGCTCGGTGGGCGCCCGTTGTTAGACAACCAGATTGCCGATTCATTCAGGGACGCCGCCGGAGCGCCCTCACAGCTCAAAGGCTATTATCGCCTTTGAACATTACGGTAACGGTAAAAGACACCGAACAGCCCCGCAAAGATCGACACCGGAGGGATGAGCAGCACCAGCGCGGCGAGGTTCAACCCCTTACTCGCCGCCGCCGCGTCGGTCGAGTTCTCGATCGCGGCTTTACACATCGCGCACTGGGCGAACGCCGCGTCCGCCGCACCCAGCATAAGCCCGACCGCAACCGCGAGGATCAACAATGTACGCAAGGTTCTCATCCTAAAAACCAACCCTTCAGCGTGAGGATTATCCTTCGTGCTCGACCTGCTGGATCGGCTCAACCGGCCTCATGTCATGCAATCGAAAGCTGTCCGGGAAGAGTATAGCAAACAGGCACAGCAGCACGACAATCGTAGGCACGATAGTGAGGATCAGACTCAGCCTCTCGAACTTCAAGTGCATGAAGTAAGCGACGATCAGCGCGGCCTTGATGATCGATGCTCCCATAAGGATGATCACCATCAGCGTCAAAGGAATCTGTATGTACGCGAGGAAAACCTCGAAGGCGGTCAACCCGAGCAATACGCCCCACACGTAAATGTTTTGACGGTCGCTTCCGCCATGCTCTCCGTGAGCCACTTCCATGTCCACCCCTCCTTCAGCAACGGCCTCTTCGGCGAACGGATTCTTCAACATACCATTCGCATGAGCCCACATCAGCGGTGGGATCGCGAACAGCAGCGCGAGCATCAGGCAGACCAGAACCAGAAATACATCGTCGGTTCCTCCCCTGAAGCGATCCGAAAACACGTCCCACACCGCGACGCCAAGCGACAGCACCGCCAACCCCAGCAAGACCATGTTCAAAGTCGTCACTTCTCTCTGCTTAGAGTCCACCATTAGCATCCTCGCAAAGTCATTTCCCAAGTACGCCGTGATAATCAACTGACAACAAATAGATGAGCGGGAATACGAACATCCACACCAGGTCGACGAAATGCCAGTACAACCCGGCAACCTCTACGTCGTCATTCAGTTTCTTGATCCGCGCGGCGACGACACCGAGATAAATGACGCCCGTCAAGACGTGAAACATGTGCAGACCGGTTATGCCGAAGAAGGTCGAGCCAAATAGTGGGGACGCGCCGGGCCATGCCTTCTGCCACTCCTCGGGAAGCCCAAAGGGCGAGAGACCTTCGTCGTTGATCAGGTGAATCCACTCCATTCCGTGCAACACGACGAAGGTCAGTCCCAACACCATCGTGGCGAATATCCATTTGCGAGCGGCGCCCCTCTTACCGCCCTTCGAGGCAGATACCGCGAACACCATCGTCAATGAACTGGACAGCAAGACCAGCGTCATTACGGTCGAAAACACGATGCTCGGACTGAACTTGAAAGGCGTGGGCCAGTTCACGCTTGCGACCCGCGCATAGCTGTAAGTCACCAGCAGCGCTCCGAACGTCAGCGAGTCCGACATAATGAACAGCCACATGCCCAGCTTGCGATGCCCGACGCGGTAAGGATGTGTTCCTCCGCCCCAATCATTCACCGCCAAACTCTCTGCTCTAGCTTCCGCCATCTATTTGCCTCCGCTCGTTAGATCTCATCGGAAAAAAAACAGAAGCACAAAAAGATAAATCCACAACCCATCCATAAAGTGCCAATAGATCGCCGTCACATCAACAGCCGCTCGCCGCTTGAAACCAATGCGCATCCGAAACGCCGCAACGGTGACGTACGAAAGCGCGATGACACCGCCCAACAAATGCAACCCGTGCAGGCTCGTCAACAGGTAGAAGAACGAGCTGTGCGGATGGCTGTTAATAAACACGCCCTGAGCGGCGAGCTGGCGCCAGGCCATAACCTGCCCCACAAGAAACGCGACGCCGAACAACGTAGTCAGGCTTATCCATCTTTTGAAGAGCGCGTACTCATTTCGCCTCAGCGCGCGGCGAGCAAGCTCGACGCTAACGCTGCTAAACAGCAACACTCCGGTGTTGACCCACAGGACTGACGGCATAGCGATCGGAAGCCAGTCGCTGTCGCCCCCGCTGAGCGCCGGCACGCCGCGCACAATGTAGGCGCTGGTCAGGGCGATGAACAGCATGAGGATGCTCGCGAGCGCGACCCACATGCCGATGCGATACTTCTCAGGTTCTATCGCATCTTCCCTGGTCCACCCCGGTGGCCAGTCCTTCGCGCCGCCGGGTCGAGAACCAAATGGGTCCCCGCCGCCCGGTCCGAGCTTTCCCCCTCCGGCGCCTCGCTCCGGCTTAATATTTACATCTGCTGTTAACGTAGTTGGCATCTTCTATCTTTTATTTTCTATTTTCTATTTTCTATTTTCTATTTTTCGATTTCAAATTTTCGGTTCGGTATCATCCGAAAATAAGAAATAGAAAATAAAAAATAGAAAATAGAAAATAGAAACTCCCTCAGTCGCCATGCACCTCGGCGGGTCCTTCCGCTTCGGTCTGCATCAAGTAATCCTTCGACGCTCCGGGGACGCTGTACTCGTACGGCCCGCGGTGAACCTCCGGCAAAATCCCGGCGAAGTTATCGTGCGGCGGCGGAGACGGAATAGCCCATTCGAGCGACGTTGCCTCCCACGGATTCTCAGAAGCCTTCTTTCCCTTCGCCCAGCTCCAGACAAGATTGACCAGGAATATGAGCTGTGCGGTAATTGTCACAAAGGCAGCAAATGAGACAAACCGTGTAAGCGGCGTCATGTTGCTCAAGTAATGCAGACCTTCGCCGGTGGCTGGATTCCAGTGGAAAGAGTAGCGCCGGGTCTGTCCAGCCATCCCCATAATGTGCATTGGGATGAATATCGCGTTTACTCCGATGAAGGTGAGCAGGAAGTGAATCTTGCCCAGACCCTCGTTCATCATCTTGCCAAACATTTTTGGGAACCAGAAGTAAGTCCCCGCGAACATCCCGAAGATCGCAGCCACGCCCATGATCAAGTGGAAGTGTCCAACCACGAAGTAGGTGTCATGCAGCGGGATGTCTATCGAGGTCTGGCCCAGGAACAGGCCGGTGATGCCGCCCGATACGAACAGCGAAACGAACCCGATCGCGAACAGCATCGGCGTAGTGAAGCGAATCTGTCCGCCCCACAGTGTGCCCAGCCAATTGAAGGTCTTGATCGCCGAAGGCACGCCGATGGTCAGAGTGATCAGCGAGAAAGCAATCGCCGAATAAGGGCTCATGCCGCTGATGAACATGTGATGTCCCCACACGAAGAAGCCCAGCAAGCCGATCGAGAAAAGGGCATACACCATCACGCGGTAGCCGAACACCGGCTTGCGCGCGAACGTCGCCAGTATGTGTGAGGTCAAACCCATGCCCGGGAGGATCGCGATGTACACCTCGGGATGGCCGAAGAACCAGAACAGGTGCTGCCACAAAATCGGCGATCCGCCCGCGTGGTCCGTGACCAACTTTCCGTTTACGTATTCGCCGCCGGGGATGAAAAAGCTCGTGCCCGCGAGATGATCGAGCAGCAGCAGGATGCCGGCTGCCAGCAGCACGGGGAACGACAACAACGCGAGCACCGCTGTCGTGAACCACGCCCAGCAGGTTAGCGGCAGCCGCATCAGCGACATACCCTTTGCTCGCATGTTCAGCATTGTCGTGATGAAGTTCAACGCACCAAGCAACGAGGCAATGCAGAACAGCGCTATACTGGTGATCCACAAGATCACCCCCAGGCCCTGCCCCGGTCCGGCTCTGTCTCCAAGCGCACTGAGCGGCGCGTATCCGGTCCACCCTCCAATCGGGCCGATCACGTTCACCATGTTCTGATCGCCGAATAACGAGCTCGCGAAAAACGCACTGATCAAGACTACAAGAGCCAGGAAGGTGATCCAGAACGAGAGCATGTTCAGCACGGGAAAAGCCATGTCGTCTGCGCCGATTTGAATCGGAAGAAAATAATTGCCGAAGCCGCCCTGCGGCGCAGTCGTCAGCACGAAGAAGACCATTATGGTCCCGTGCATCGTAAGCAGTGAAAGATAAAGCTCTCCCGAGACTGTCCCGTTCTCAGCAGCGGTGGGGAACAGGGTCTTGAGAAAGCCCCATTCCTGACCCGGCCATCCGAGCTGCAATCGCATCAGCATTGAAAGCCCCATGCCCACGAAGACCGCAAACAAAGCGAGGCACCAATACTGTATACCGATGACCTTGTGGTCCGTGCTGAACACGTACTTCCGAATAAAACTCGTTGGCGCGGGGTGCCGATGAACTTCGCCGTGAACTGGATGATCCGCGTCTGCCATCTTCTGCCTCCTCTGGGAAAGTTCAGAGTACAGCCTTTAGGCTGAGGCCTCTGGATTGCGCACCACGCAAGCTAAAGCTTGTACTCTGAACTTCTAAAGCTTGTACTCTGAACTCCCTGTCGATCCTAATACGGGTAGCGCTCCAACAACGCGCCCAGCTGTTCTTTAAACTTTTCCTCCGACATCGCCGTCAACTGATCAAACTCATCGCTTGGAATGACAAGCATATTGCTCTTCATGTTGTAGTGAAGACTTCCGCACAGCTCGGCGCAAGGTATCTCGTACTTACCTTCCTTGTTGGCAGTGAAGTGAACTTTGATAGCCATTCCAGGAAGGGTGTCCTGCTTAAACCTGAGCGCCGGCACGAAGAAGCTGTGAATCACATCCTTTGATCTGAGCGTCAACTCGACCGGCCGGTCCTTCGGAATAACCAGCGTCGTCAACTGCGCGTCGTCCTTCCCGGCCCCGTCGGTCGGGTCAAGCCCTATGAAATTGAGCGCTGAGTCGTCGATGTACTTCGCTTCGGTCCGCCCGCGTACGCCGTCGGCGCCGGAATAATGAAAGTTCCATTGGAACTGCTGGGCAACAACCTCGATCCTCACGGAATTGTCGGCAGCCGCGTTCAGATGCAAATTCGCCCATACTCTCTGCCCCAGTATCGCAAGCACTACGAAAACAAAAGCGGTGATCATGGTCCAGGTAATTTCGAGTTTGTTGCTGCCGTGGGTGTAAACCGCACGCGCATCGCCTTTTCGTCCGAAGCGAATTACCGCGTATCCAAGGGCGAACTGCGCCGCGGTGAAGGCAATCCCCACCACCCAGAGCGTCCGCATAAACTGCGCATCAATGGCTGGGGCATGCTCGGAGATGCCTTCGGGAAACCACCAGAGCACTGACCCGAACATGAGTTTCTGCCCGATGAACAACAGCACCGAGCCGATTGCCAGAATGAACATCAAAACGCCTGTGATTTTGCCCATATTATCCCCGATATAGGACCTATATGTCCTATAGGTCCTATATTCTATTCAGTACCATCAGCCCGAAAAGTATCGGTAGATAAATCACCGAAGCCAGCAGCAACTGTCGCGCTTGCCAGGTCGTCCGTACAAGCGCAGCCCGCGCGCTAAAGTATAAAAAGCCTAAACCGAGCAACGCTGCACCCACGAGATAAATCGAGCCCGCAAGCCCTGTCACCACCGGCAACAGACTCACCGGCACCAGCAGCAGCGTGTAGCTGATTATCTGCTGGCCAGTGACTCGCCCGTCGGGCTCGACTACCGGGAGCATCTTGATTCCGGCTCGCGCGTAGTCATCGCGATACATCCACGCAATCGCAAGGAAGTGCGGGAACTGCCACAAGAACAAAATCGCAAATAAGACCCAGGCCTCCACGGTGACACCGCCGCTGGCCGCTACCCATCCGATGAATGGCGGCATCGCGCCCGGAAACGCACCCAGCACAGTCG
>DATLWF010000432.1:0-10028 GCA_035576605.1 Blastocatellia bacterium
CTTTCGCGAGTGGCACCCGGTCGGTGTTGAAGAGTACGGCTATGTCGCGCCCGATCCGCTGAACCCGAACATTATCTACGGAGGCAAGATCACTCGTTTCGATTGGAGCACCGGTCAAGTGCAGAACATCTCGCCCGAAGCGACTCGCAGCGGAAAGTATCGTTTCCTACGTACCGCGCCGGTCATTTTCTCGCCGGTCGATCCACGCACTCTCTATTTCGCCGGCAACGTGCTGTTCAAAACGACCAGCGGCGGAAACAGTTGGGATATCATCAGCCCGGATCTTTCACGCGAACAGCCTGAGGTGCCCGAAAGCATCGGCATCTACCGCACCCCCGAGATGGCTAAACAGCCGCGGCGCGGCGTCATCTACACGGTGGCCCCTTCATACAAAGACGCGAATGTGATCTGGGCGGGAACCGACGACGGTTTGATTCACGTGACTCGCGACGGCGGCAAGAACTGGAGCAACGTGACTCCGCCAGGAGTGTCTGCGTGGAGCAAGATCTCGATCATGGACGCCGGCCGATTCGATGCGAACACGGCTTACGCAGCGGTGAATCGAATACGGCTCGACGATCAACGTCCGCACATCTATCGGACTCACGACGGCGGCAAGACTTGGAAGGAGATCGTGAATGGCCTCGGCGACAGCGGCCCGGTGAATGTAGTTCGTGAAGATCCAGTCCGCCGCGGGCTGCTCTTTTGCGGCAGTGAGCGAGCGGTCTACGTCTCGTTCAACGACGGCGACAACTGGCAGCCGCTGCGATTGAACATGCCCGCAAGCTCGATTCGCGATCTGGTGATCAAGGATGATGACCTGGTCGTCGGAACCCATGGCCGCTCGTTCTGGATTCTCGATGACATCACGGTACTCCGGCAGATCAGCGAACAAGTAGCCGCGGCCGAAGCCTTTCTCTTCAAACCGCAACAGGCTTATCGCGTGCGGTGGAACATGAACACCGACACACCGCTTCCTCCTGAAGAGCCCGCCGGCAAGAACCCACCAGATGGCGCGGTTATTAACTACTATCTGAAGTCGGCGCCAGGCAGCCCTGTGGTCCTGGAGATATCCGATTCATCGAACAAACTGGTGGCTCGCTTTTCGAGCGCCGACAAACCGGACGACATCGAAGCAATCGGAAAAGAAGTCAACATTCCGACCTACTGGATTCGCCCGTCGCAAGTTCTCTCGACCCAAGCCGGCATGCAACGCTTCGTGTGGAACCTGCACTATCCGCCGCCGGAAGGCCAACGGCCCGAGTATCCAATCGCGGCGATCTATGGCGACACCGAGCGGCATCCTCTCGGTCCGTGGGTGTTGCCGGGCAACTACACTGTAAAGCTGACGGTCAACGGGCGAAGCTACACACAGCCGCTGACGGTGAAGATGGATCTTCGCGTGAAGACTCCTGCGGATGGACTGGCTCAGCAACACGCGATTGCGATGCGATGTTATGACGGGATGAAGCAAGCTCACGAGGCTATCGAGCAAGTCCGCAAGCTCAGAACGCAACTCAAGACCTTGCGAGATCGAGCAGGCCAAGGCGCGGTCGCCGACGCGATCGCGGCGCTCGACAGAAAAGCTGCTGCGATTGAAGGAGGCGGCGGGGGCGGCTTCCGTGGAGGCGGCGGAGGTCGCGGTGGCGGATCGAGCGAGCCGAGCCTATCAGTGGTGAGCGGCGAGTTGCTGGGAATTATGGGATTAGTCGAAGGCGCCGATGTGACGCCTACGACTCAGGCAGTCGCCGCGTCCGAGCAGGTTCAAAAGTCGCTTGCGGGAGTGTTGTCGCGTTGGAACGAACTGAAAGATAAGAACGTGAAGGCGCTCAATGAACAGTTGGCTAAGGCCAGCCTGCCAACCGTAACATACTGAACCGAGCGCTTACGCTATCCCCAAACATTCTCTCGCATTCTCTAAGAGCTTTGCGTCTTCGCGGACCTTTGCGTCTTTGCGCGAAAGACTCTACTGCGATGTTCGACATTCAGAGGCAGTGTTTCGCGCAAAGACGCCAAGGTCCGCAAAGACGCAAAGTGATTTGCTCCAGAGAGCTTCATTTTCAACTGAGAAGAACGTAGGCTACTTCTTCTGCAGCTCGGCCAGCGCAGCCAGGACTTCTTCGCTGTGCGCCGGCGGTTTGACTCCGATGAACACCTTCGCAACATTGCCCTTCGGATCGATGATGAACGTGTTGCGTTTCGACAGCTTGTTGCCCTGGTATTCCATCACCGAGTCATAAGCTTCGGACACAGTTTTTTCAGTGTCCGCCAGCAGCTTGAAGCTCAGCCCCTCCTTGGTGCAGAAACTCTGATGCGAATCGGCCGTATCGACGCTGACGCCCAGAATCACCGCCCTGGCCGCTTCGTATTTGGCGATGTCGCGCTGAAAGTTGTGAGCTTCGAGCGTGCAGCCGGACGTAAAGTCTTTCGGGTAGAAATACAGCACGACCCACTTGCCTTTGTAGTCCTTGAGGCTGACCGTCTTCCCTTCGTTGCTCTTGAGCGTGAAATCCGGAGCGGGTTTGCCCACCTCGGGCGGACCGCTGAAGGCCAGCGCGACTGGCGCAATGCACAACAATGCTATGACCAAAAAACATGCGATCTTGATTTGTTTCCTGTCCATTTTCTCTCCTTCACGAGTGCGGGTAGATCCACTGAGAGCGAAGCTCTCGTACCCAGTCCAAGAAATATTACTTTGCCGCCGCCAAAACTGCGTCATAATCAGGATGATTTGCGATCTCGCTGACGTATTCGACGTACTTCACCTTGTCATCCGGTCCGACCACGAAGACGGCTCGCGCGTGAACGCGATCAAACGGGCCGCCTTCAATCAATACTCCGTAGTTCTTGCCGAACGAGCCGTCGCGGTGATCGCTGGCCGTTGTAATCTTGTCCACGCCCGCCGCGCCGCACCATCGCTTCATCGCGAAGGGAAGATCCATGCTTATGCAAGCGATCTCCACGCCGGGTACCTTCGAAGCTTCCTCGTTGAAGCGTTTCGTTTCGGCGTCGCAGACCGGCGTATCGAGTGACGGAATGCTGAGTAGAATCCGAGTCTTGCCGGCCGATGAGCTCAACGTGTAGTCGCTCAAATCGCTCTTTTGTGTTTTGAAATCAGGCGCGGTCTCGCCAACTTTGACCTCGTTTCCAACCAGCTTAACCGGATTGCCTTTGAGTGTGACATTTGCCATTCAGTTTCTCCTGTCGGTTCTAAGATTGATTGCAGAATGTATAGCGTAAAGGTTGAGCGGCGGGTGATCAAGCTGCTTTGATTGGACTCCGCCCACGAGTTCATCTTTATAGATCGCATCATAGACCGCATGGTGGTATTTGCCATTCGCGATTTTGCGTATCTTAGGGTCTTTGCGCGAACCCTGTTCTGAGCTTCTATGAGAGGCGGGTTCGCGCAAAGACGCTAAGATCCCCAAAGACTGCAAGCCGAACAATCCGAAAGCTTGGAGCCCAATGCGAACTTGTGTAAGCTTTCGGCTATGCAGAGCGCTTCAAAGTTCACAGTCGGGCTCGCGCAGATGGCAGCATCGGCCGACGCTGAAGACAACCTCGCACGAGCCGTCTCATTAGTCGAACAGGCGGCCGGGCTCGGTTCCCAGGTCGTCTGCCTGCCCGAGTTGTTTCGCTCTCAGTATTTCTGCCAGCGCGAAGACGCTGCGCTGTTCGATCTCGCGGAACCGCTGCCTGGTCCTTCGACTGAGGCGATTGGTAGAGTCGCTCGCGATAAAAAAGTCACAGTCATCGCTCCTGTCTTTGAACGCCGAACCGCCGGCCTGTATCACAACAGCGCCGCCATCATCGACACCGAAGGCAAAGTCTCGGGAATCTATCGCAAGATGCACATACCTGATGATCCCGCTTACTACGAGAAGTTCTACTTCACGCCGGGCGATCTGGGCTTTCGCGCATTTGATACCCAGGTTGGAAGGATCGGCACTCTGATCTGTTGGGACCAGTGGTATCCCGAAGGCGCGAGGCTCACAGCGCTCAAAGGCGCGAATGTAATCTTCTATCCGACCGCGATTGGATGGCATCCGCACGAGAAAGAAATCCACGGCGAAGCGCAACGCGACGCGTGGCAGACCATTCAGCGCTCGCACGCGATTGCGAATGGAGTCTATATAGCGGCGGTGAATCGAGTCGGTCACGAGAAGCCTTCGGACGGCGGAGCGGGGATCGAGTTCTGGGGCTCGTCGTTTCTGTGCGACCCGTTCGGAGTTGTGATTGCAGAAGGCTCTGCCGATCGCGAAGAAGTGTTAATCGGCGAAGTGGATCTCGCTCGCATCGAGGAAGTGCGGCGCAACTGGCCCTTCTTGCGTGACCGCCGCATTGACGCTTACAACGGAATCGATCAGCGCTTCCTTGATGCCATCGAATAATGACTGCGCTCGTTATGCAAAACTACCGGGGTGAGACTCTGCATAACCTCCGCGATCTCTGCGTATCTCCGGTAAACGTGGCCGCGAGCTCGGTTCACCGCAGAGACGCTGAGACCGCCGACTTAACTCAGAGAACAGTAAGGAAGTCCGGGAGAAAGAGACTTTCACCGAGCGGAAGCGGCTTTCATATGCCCGCCGAGTGGGAGACTCATGAAGCCACGTGGATCGGCTGGCCTCACAATCGAACTGATTGGCCGGGCAAGTTCACAACCATTCCCTGGGTCTTCGGTGAAATAGTCCGTAAGCTCGCGCCGGGAGAAATCGTCCGCATCATCGTCAACTCGAAGGCCCACGAAGCGCGAGCGCGGCGTGTGCTGTCACGAGTTGGTGCTGACCTTGCGCGAATCGAGTTCTTCCGCTTCCCGACCAATCGCGGCTGGACTCGTGACTTCGGACCTCTGTTCATCAGGCGCAACTCCAGGCCCGAAGTTGCGATCGTGCGTTTCCGGTTTAACGCGTGGGCGAAATACGCCGACTGGAAGAAAGACGATCTAGTGCCCGAACGCGCGGCCCACGCGCTCGGCTGCCGAATCTTTCGAGCACAGGCAGACAGCCGTGATGTTGTGCTCGAGGGCGGAGCCATCGATGTCAACGGACGCGGAACATTGATTGCGACAGAGGAGTGCCTGCTCGATCAAGCCGTCCAGCCTCGGAACCCTAATCTTTCACGCGAAGACATCGAATCAGCGCTCTGCGACAACCTCGGTGTCACAAACGTGTTGTGGCTGGGCCGCGGTATACAGGGTGACGACACGCACGGCCACGTCGACGATCTGTGCCGCTTCGTCAATTCAACCACGGTGGTTATAGGCCGCGAGAAAAACTCCAGCGACTACAACCACGCAGTACTCGAAGAGAACCTCGATCGCTTGAAGTCGATGCGTATCGCGGATGGCTCGAAGCTCGAGGTAGTGCCGATTCCGATGCCTGCACCGCTCGTGTTCAAAGGTCAGCGCCTTCCAGCGAGTTATGCTAACTTTTACATTGCGAATTCGGCGGTGCTGGTGCCGACGTTCAATGATCCGAACGATCGCGTTGCGCTCGGCGTCTTGAGCGAGTTGATCACTGATCGGCCCGTCGTTGGAATTCACGCGGTTGACCTTGTGTGGGGTCTTGGCACGTTACACTGTATGACTCAACAGCAGCCCGGCGTCGTGCGGCTATGACCTCTTGCGTCTTTGCGGATCTTTGCGTCTTTGCGCGAAATAACTGTAGCAGGAGAGCGTTTCGCGCAAAGACGCAAAGACGCGCAAAGGTCGCAAAGCTCTTAAAGAAACGTGAAATGCCACGGGATTCGGGCCATAATCCTCGGGCGAAATGGAGTAGACAGATGACATCTTCGGACGCAAAACACGACACGGAAGAGATATGGGAACTGGTTCAGCGGATGAACGACGCGTGGGCAAAGAGCGGTTCGGAAGACCTCGGGGCTTTCTTCCGCGAAGACATCGTAATGGTGCATCCTGATTTCACTCAGCGCACGGAAGGCAGGGACGCGTGCGTCGCGAGCTACGAGGATTTTTGCAAGCAAGCAGCAATTCGGGATTTCAAAATAAACCACCCGGGAATTGATGTCTTCCGGGACACGGCGATCGCGACCTACTCATACGAGATCACCTATGAAATGGGCGGCGAGCTCTTCAACGACAGAGGCCGCGACATATTTGTATTCGTGCGCGAGAACGATCGATGGCTGGCCGTCTGGCGGACGATGATAATCCCTGAAGCAAAGAGCGTAAACTAACCCGCGGTATCGTTTAACTCCACACGTCGCGAGAGGACTCCCCAGTAGCTAGTGCGCGTCGATCGCTTTCCTCACCAACCGTTGCTGCTCCATCTGATGAATCGTGTGCGACCCCGTCGCCGGGCTCGCGCTTGCCGCACGGCCGATGTACCGAAGGGTCTGGGTCGCGCTGAGCGTCTTCAATAAGCGCGGCTCCATAAAAGACCACCCGCCCATGTTCTCCGGCTCCTCCTGGACCCATCGAATATCTGTCGCGTTCGGGAATCGCGAAAGTTCCGTAACCAACAGGTTCTTCGGGAACGGATAGAGTTGCTCAACACGCACGATTGCTATGCTCGAGTCGCCAAGCTTCTTACGCTCGGCGAACAGATCGTAATAGACCTTGCCGCTGCAGAGCAGGACCCGAGTCACGCTCGAAGCATCGACCGAGTCATCCCCGATCACCGGCAGGAATCCGCCGCTGGCGAACTGGTCGATCAGAGATGCCGCGTCAGGAAATCGCAGCAAGCTCTTGGGAGTCATTACGACCAGCGGTTTGCGTGGCCGCTCTCGCGCCTGGCGCCTCAGCACGTGGAAATACTGGGCCGCAGTCGAGCAATTCACGACCCGCATGTTCCCTTCCGCGCAAAGCTGCAAGAAGCGTTCGATTCTCGCGCTTGAATGCTCAGAGCCCTGCCCTTCGTAGCCGTGCGGCAACAACAAAATAATGCCGCTCGCCTGGTTCCACTTCTCTTCCCCCGATGCGATGAACTGGTCGACTATGACTTGCGCGGCGTTTATGAAGTCGCCGAACTGAGCTTCCCACAACACAAGCGTATCGGGCGCGGCCACACTGTAGCCGTATTCGAACCCCAGCGCGCCCGCTTCGGACAACGGGCTATCGTAGATCTCGTACCTGGCGCCGTCCTCAAGCTGAGCAAGCGGCGCCCACTCGACGCCCGTCTGAGTGTCGGTGAAAGCCGCGTGGCGATGGCTGAACGTGCCTCGAACGGTGTCCTGCCCCGAGAGCCGAACCGGCGTACCTTCGATCAGCAGCGAGCCGAACGCCAGAGCTTCCGCCATACCCCAGTCAACCGCCGCCGCGCCTTCAACCATCTTCGCCCGACGAGCGAGCAAGCCAACAATCTTGGGATTCAGGTTGAATCCGCGGGGTACCGTGGTGATCGCGTGTGCAATTCTGCGAAGCGTCTCTTGATCGACGCCGGTCCCGATCACTTCAACGGTCTCAGGTTCGGGCTCGTGTTCTGGCAACGCGATTTGAGCAGCCTGCTTCGCGACAATCGCTTTAGCTCCAAGCTGTGCGTTTTCGTACCTCCGATTTCGCTCATCCATCAGGGTTGCAATTACTTCTTCAGTCATCACTCCTTCGGCGATGAGCCTCTTTGCGTAGAGAGCACGCGCACCCGGATGCTCGCGGATTCGCTGGTACATCACCGGCTGAGTGTAAGTCGGTTCATCGCCTTCGTTGTGGCCCAGGCGTCGGAACCCGATCACGTCGATCACAACGTCCTTCTGAAACTGCTGGCGGTAGTCCAACGCTATCTGAAGAACGTTGTACGCGGCTTCGACATCGTCGCTGTTCAAATGAAAAACGGGCGCCTGAATCATCTTCGCGATGTCCGTGCTGTAAGTGGACGAGCGACCCTCTTCAGGCGGAGTGGTAAACCCGAGCTGGTTGTTGGTGATGATATGAATCGTGCCGCCGGTCTTGTAGCCCGGCAGTTGCGAAAGGTTGAGCGTCTCGGCGACGATGCCTTCGCCGGCGAACGCGGCGTCGCCGTGGAGCAACACCGCCAGTCTGCTCGATCGCTCGCCGTCGATGTCCTGTCTTGCGCGCACGATTCCCTCGACGACCGGGTTGACGAATTCGAGGTGACTCGGATTCGGCACGACCGCCAGCGAGACCTCGCGTCCGTCGGCAGTCTCGCGAACGCCGCTCGCGCCTTGATGGTATTTCACGTCGCCTTGATCATGAGGGAAGTTCGGATGGATCGATCCTTCAAAGCTGGTGAAGATGCGTTCGCAGAACTTGCCTATGACGTTTGCAATCACGTTCAACCGGCCTCGGTGCGCCATGCCGATGGTTATGTCATCGATGCCGCGTGGAACCGCGCTTTCGATCAACTGATCTAGAACGGCGATGACCGTCTCGTTTCCTTCGATTGAAAATCGCTTCTGCCCGAGATACTTCGTGCCGAGAAATTTCTCAAACAACTCGGCAGAGATCAGCTTCCACAAAATCTGTTTCTTGACCTCGACCGGAACGGGCGGCGGCGCTGTTTCAACGCGCGCGCGAATCCATTCCTTCTCTTCCGGCCCTTGAATGTTCCGGTACTCGATGCCGACCTTGCCACAGTAGTAGTCGTGCAGGTGATCGACGATCTCACGCAGCGTCGAGCTCTCGGAGCCGCCGACTCCGCCGGTGATGAACTGACGATCGAGGTCCCAAATCGTAAGGCCATAAGTCTCGATGTCCAGCTCGGGGTGATACTGGACCTTCTTCCAGCCGAGCGGATCGAGGTCCGCGATTAAGTGGCCGCGAACTCGATAGGCGTTTACGAGCTCGAACACGCGAGCTTGTTTTCGGACTACGTCGCGGCGGCGCTCTTCGCCGAGTATCGCGGGGTTGACGTCCATCGCCCATCGATAGGGCCGATAGCGAATGCCCAGATCCGCGAATATCTGATCGTAAAATTCGTGTTGGCCGCGCAACAGCTCATCGATCAGCGCGAGGAAAGCTCCGGACTCTGCTCCCTGTACGATGCGATGATCGTAGGTACTGGTTATGGTCATCACCTTGCTGATCCCGATGCGCGAGAGTCCTTCGGGTGACATCGCCTGGTACTCGGGCGGATACGCGATTGCCCCGGTCGCGACGATCACGCCTTGTCCCGACATCAAACGAGGATTGGAAGCAGTCGTGCCAATCGTTCCTGGATTCGTAAGACTGATGGTCGTGCCTTGAAAGTCCGATACTTGAAGCTTGCCGGTACGCGCGCGCTTGATGACATCGTCATACGCGTCGAGCAGTTGTGAAAACGTGAGCTTGTCCGCGCCTTTGATGTTGGGGACAAGCAGCGTGTGAGTCCCGTCTTTTTTGGTCACATCAACTGCCACTCCGAAGTTGACCTCGGCATGACGGAGGCGATAAGCACTCTCATCCGCTTCTTCAAATGAATCGTTGAGCTGGGGGAAACTCTCGAGCGCTTTCAGAATCGCGCGGGCCACCACGTGCGTGTAAGAGACTTTGCGGCCCGATGCGGCGAGGTGTTGATTGAGGACCTGGCGGTTTTCGTCCAACAGCTTGAGCGGGACTTGACGTTGCGAAGTCGCGGTCGGGACTGCCAGGCTCGCTTCCATGTTTTCCGCGATGCGCAGCGCAGGACCACGAATTGGTATGCGGTCAACAGCCTTGACTTCGGCAGCGATCGCTGGTTGAGGTTGAGTCGTCGCGGCCGGCACAACAGCCTCTCGGGCGGAGGCTCGGGCTGTGGTTGCTTTCTCGCGGCCCCAATCGTAAGTCGACTGGATCACGACGGGGGCGACACTAACAGGTTGACCGGTTTCTGCAGGTGTGGGCTCAACAGCGGGCGCAACGGTTCCCGCTTCAGTTACAACGTGGCCGTCGCTAAGCAACTCATCGAAGAACAACCGCCAGTCATCATCCACGGACGACCGGTCACGCTCGAACTGCGCTAGAAGCTCGCCGACGTAATCCGCGTTGACGCCGAACTCGTCTGCGATCAGTTTGTCAATCTCCGCCTGACTTACTTCTCTCGTTGCCATAGCGTCTGAACCTCATCCTGAGTTTAATGTGCGAAGCAGATGCAGAC